>NZ_BAFS01000471.1 GCF_000308415.1 Nocardia asiatica NBRC 100129
GCGGGGTGAGGACAGAGAGGTGTGCCGGTGCGGCAGGTTGCGGTCTGCGGGCCGAGGGAGTGCACGGAACAGGAAGCGCGGTGGGCGCGCGCGGTCGGCGGGCTCTTGGCGCAAGCGGGCGTGACCGTGCTCTGCGGTGGCGGCGACGGCGTGATGGCCGCGGTCGCCGCCGGTACCGCCGAGGCGGGTGGGCTCGTGATCGGCGTGCGTCCGGACACCGACCGCGGTGCGGTGTGTCCCGGGTTGTCGGCGGTGCTGTTCACGAACATGGGTGAGGCGCGCAACGCGATCCTCGTCGAGTCGGCGGACGCGGTGATCGTCATCGGCGGCTCGTGGGGCACGCTGTCGGAAGTGGCGCTCGCGCGGCGGCGCGGTGGAATCCCGGTTGTCTCACTCGGCGGTTGGGAGATTCGCGACGCGAACGGACATCCCCTGACCGCGACCACGATCGCGGCCGACCCGGTAGACGCGGTGCGCCGGGCGCTCGACGAAGTCCCGCGGCCCGATCCGACCTGAGACCACCGGTCGGCCGGGCACGCTCGCCCGAACTTTCCGCTCACGCACTATCGCCTGTCCCGCCGAAGCATCGCCTAGCTCACCACAGCCACTCGACAGACCGCCGGACGATCGCGTGGTCGCCGACGGCCGAGACGCCGGCGCTGCTCACCCACCGCACCGACCAGTGCGCCCGAGTGCCCGGCAGCAGCTCCGGCACGCCCGTCGCGCACGAACCGCCGCTGCCCGACGGCGAGAAGTGGCCGGTGCCTTCGTCGCGGCGGCGCGCTAGGCCGACTGACGCAGGGGGTGCAGAGCCGCCAGCGCCCGCAGGGCGTCGGCGCGGGAGATGGGCTGGTCGTTCTCCAGGGCGGCCAGCTCCAGTTCGATCCAATCCCGGATCAGCGCCGACATGGTCACGTTGCGCTGCTCGGCGGCCTTCTTCACACGCTGGTGCAGATCGAACGGGATGCGCAGCGAGGTGGTGACGGTGACCGTGTCCTCGGCGCGCAGCGGCGGGGGCAGTTCGGCCGGGGCCACCGGCGCGTCGGTGTATTCGAGACCGGACAGGAAGTCCTGGACGTCTTCCGGATTCGTCGGATAGTCAGTCATCGGCGTGCTCCCAACGCTCGAGTTCGGCCACCTGGAGTTCGGTCATCTCGACCGCGCCCAGGATGTCCCACTGCCAGCCTTCGGTGCGGCGGACAGCGACGATGAGTGGCCGGCCGGTCTCGGTCCGGCCCCACACCGTCAGGACCGCGAGTTCGTTCCGGCCACGCGCCTGCCGAGGCCATCGGCGTGCGCCCATGAGCACCTGCAGCACTTCGCGAGGATCGATCCCCACCAGCGACAACAGTGCCCACTCCGGCCAGTTATAACCCACGAACAGCGATAATACAAGTGTATTGCACGGGAGCTCAGCGCGCTCTCGCCCGCGAGAAATTCCAGCTCTGCCAGCTGTCCTCGTCGAGGTCGGCGCTCAGGCCGGCGCGGACGTCCGTGCGCACGGGCTCGGGAAGCCGATCGATCGCGGGCAGGATGTCCGGCGACAGGGTGCGCAGATACTCGGTGTCCAGCGTTCTGCCCTGCTGCCAGCGATCGATGTTCTTCTCGGCGATCAATCGCTCCGGGTCGAGAACGGCGAGCACGAGCAGCGTGGCCATCGCGGTGCCCAGCACGGCGCGCGGCAACCACGCCCGGCGCAGCCGCACGACCGCGACGATGACCAGCACGTAGACCAAGCCGAGCCACAATTCGCAGGCTTCCACCAGTAGGCGCAGCACCGTGAAGCCGTAGGCCTGCTGGTAGGTCCACATCCGGCCCAGGGCCGAGGCGACGATGACCAGGGCCAGCAGGCTCACGGTCGTGAGCAGCCCGCGCAGCCACCACCGGTCGGCCGCGGTGTCCTGGGCGGCCCAGCGCAGCACGATCAGCAACACCGCCAGGGTCAGCACGGTGACGGCCGACAACTGCCAGAACCCGGTGCGGGCGTATTCGGCGTAGGTCAGACCCGAGGTCTCCTGGACGTAGTCGTCGCCGCCGAACAGGACGACGAACTGCGTCGCGACGAAAGCGGCGAACAGGATCGCGAGCGCGCTGACCGGCAGCACCCATTCCGTGCGGCGCAAGGTCCGCCCGCCCGCCACGCCGGCGGCGGGCGGCGGCGGGCAGGCGAGCACGAACATCGCGCCGAGCGCACCGAGCGCGACCACGACGAACAGGACGATCCACCGCACCACCGACGGGATCTCCAACTCCGGCGTCACGGTCTCGAGCAGCGCCGCGAACATCGCGTCGGCACTGCCGAGCAGCGGGACGAACACCGCGAGCAGCGCCGAGGTCACCGCCACCGACAGCCCGAGCCGCCATGCGCGGGAAGCGTTGCCCTCGCGCATCCGAGGGGTGCCCGCGTACGCCCACGGCACGGCGGCCACCGCCGCCAGCCCGACCGCCAGGGTGTCGTAGACGATCCCGTTCGCCGACCGGCGTCCGACCACGGCGAGTGAACCGGCGACACATGCCGCCACCACGCACAACGCGAACAGCCACCCCGCGGCGCGTACGGCACCCACCGCCAGCAGAGCGAGGGCGACCGTCGCCCACCACCAACGGCCGGCGTCTCGCAGGTAATTCGCCTTCACGTGTGCGGGCACCGGTTCGGCTTCCTCGGAGGCTTCGACCGTCGTGCCCGTCGTGCCTTTGCGGGCATTGCGGTCGACGAGAAAGACCGCCGACGCGGTGATCGCGGCGGTGAGGACCCAGCCGACACCGGGCCGGTCCCAGTGGATCAGGATCGCCGCGGCGAGCCCGGAGACGAGCGCGGCGAGCGCCACACCCGGTGGGCAGGCGACCCGGCGCCAGTTCGGTGGCCGCATGATCACGGCCACGCCCGAGGACGGTTTGCCGGGAGCGCCGTCCCGGACAGGTGAGCCCGGCGCGGCGCTCCTCCATGCCTGCTGGTCACGGCCCGGCGACGGCGCCTCCGATGGCTGAGCAGGTGGTGTGGCGGGCGTCGCGCCGGAATATGTTGCCGATCGCGAGAATGCGGCGCTCCAAGCAGAGATCGCGGCTGCCGGCGCGGAAGGCGCCGGTTCGGCGGTCGACTCGGATTCGGGTTCTGGAGGCATGATTCGTCCCTTCTGCAGGCGTGCGAAATGGCCCCGGGACCGTCCTTGCGGTCCGGGTCGGGTGGTGGGGCAGGTCAGCGTGTGGGCAGAACCACCCGGATGCGGGAGCCCGGGTCGGCGACGGCGATGGTGCCGCCGTGCAGGTCGACCACCCAGCGAGAAATGGCCAGGCCCAGGCCGGTGCCGCCACCCGAGGTGCGCCCGCCCCGGGTGAACCGGTCGAACACCCGAGCGCGTTCGGCGGGCGGGATGCCTGGGCCGTCGTCCGCCACGTCGATCACGACCTGGCCCGGCGACGCGCGCACGGCGAGGCGGACTTCGCCGCCCGCCGGCCCGTGCCGAGCGGCGTTGTCGAGCAGGTTGAGCAGCACCTGATGCAAACGCGCGCGGTCGGCGTACACGCGGGCCGTGCCGGGGAGCACATCGGTGCGAAAGCGCACGCCGCGCCCGAGCGCGGCGGTCATGACCTCCGCTTCGGCGACCACGTCGGCCAGCAGCGGCGCGATCGCCAGATCCTCGCGGTCCAGCCGCAAGGCGCCCGCTTCGATACTGGAGAGGTCGAGCAATTCCGCGACCAGCAGCGTCAGCCGCTCGGTCTGGGCCAGCGCGGTGCGCAGGGTCGC
Source organism: Nocardia asiatica NBRC 100129 (assembly GCF_000308415.1). Lineage (GTDB taxonomy): Bacteria > Actinomycetota > Actinomycetes > Mycobacteriales > Mycobacteriaceae > Nocardia > Nocardia asiatica. Next base: position 3,746 of record NZ_BAFS01000471.1, read on the forward strand.
CGGGTCCGGTTGGGAGACGCCGTCGACCAGGTTCTCCAGTACCGCCTGCAAAGCGGTGATGGGCGTGCGCAATTCGTGCGAGACGTTCGCGATGAGGTCACGGCGCTGCTGGTCCGCCGCGGCCAGGTCGGCAGCCATCTGGTTGAACGCCTCGGCCAGCTGCCCCACCTCGTCGCGGGAGGTCGCCCGCACCCGCAGGGTGTAGTCGCCTTGGGCCATCCGCTTGGCCGCCGCGGTCATCTCGCGCAGCGGCCTGGTGATGCCGTGCGCCAGGATTTGCGAGGTCACCAAGGCGATCACGACCGCGGCGAGGGTGGTGCGCGGCGGCAGCCACCCGATCTTGAAGCGGAAGAACCCGAAAGCGACCCCGCCGGAACACAGCATGAGGATCGCGAGCTTCAGCTTGATCGACTTCACCGGGTCCAGCGGCCGCGGCAACAGCTCGGCCGCGCGGTCACCGATCCGGCGCACCCGGCTCCACCCGGCCCGAACGGCGGCGCCGGGCAGGTCGGAGCCGATTCGTTCCGGCTCCGGTGCGCGGTCCGGCTCGGCGCTCATCGGGCCTCCAGCGCGTATCCCACACCGCGCACGGTGCGGATCAGGTCGGCGCCGAGTTTGCGGCGCAACGCCTTGACATGACTGTCGACCGCGCGGGTGCCCGCCGCGTCGGACCAGTCCCAGACGTCCTCGAGCAGCCGCTCGCGCGCGAGCACCATGCGCGGGCGTCGAGCCAGCCGGGCGAGCAGATCGAATTCCAGTGGGGTGAGCCGCGCTTCGACCTCCGCGCGCCAGACCCGGCGCTGATCCACGTCGATGCGCAGGTCGCCCACCAGAATGGTCGCGCCCTCGCGGTCGGCCGCCCGCTCCATCCGGCGCAGCAGCGCGTGCACCCGGGCGGCGAGCACGCGCAGCGAGAACGGTTTGGTCAGATAGTCGTCCGCGCCGACGCCCAAGCCGACGAGCTGGTCGGTCTCGTCGGCCCGCGCGGTCAACATGAGCACCGGCACCGGTCGGCGCGCTTGGATTCGCCGGCACACTTCCAACCCGTCGAACCCCGGCAGCATGACGTCGAGGACCACCAGGTCCGGCTCGACGGCCTCGGCGGCGGCGACGGCCGCGGGACCGTCGTGGGCCAGGTCCACGGTGAACCCCTCCGCCCGCAGACGCGCCGCGACGGATTCGGCGATGGTCACCTCGTCGTCCACCACCAGGACCCGCCGTGCGGTTTGCGCCGGTGCGCTGTGTTCCATGCACCGAACCCTAGCCACCGGCTGTGGAGAGATCCGGCGTCCATTGTGGAGATTCGGTGTGCATCGGCGTCGTGCTCGCGCAGATGAGCACCCGCCTGGGCACCCACACCATTCCCACCGAGGCCGGTTTCCGCACGGGCTTGCTGATCGGCTGCGGCGTCTCCGTGCCGGCCGCGCTCGTCGCGCTCGCCATCCCGGTCCGCAAACCGGCCGCGCCGCTGCGGGACGCGCTCGAACTCGAACCCGCGGCCGAACGCGCCTGAGGCGCTCGCGCCCGGCCCGAGGTCAGGCGAACAGGCGCGCGACGAACGGGATGCTGTCGGCCAGGGAAGCGGCCATGGTGGCACTGTGATCCTTTCCCGGATACACGTGCACTTCAGGACGGACGCCGTGCGTCGCCATGTCCGCCACCAGCTTCGCGGTCAACGGGGCGGGCACGTCGGTGTCGTTCGTGCCCTGACCGATGAACAGCGCGCGGTCGTAGCCGGTGAGGGGAACGTCCATCACCGGGCGGGCGGTGGCAACGAAATCGCCGTCGGCGAGCGGGCGGGAGAACAACCGGTTGACCGGGACGCCCCGCGCGCGGTCGGCCAGCGGCTGGAAGCACAGCGACTCCGCGGCGGTGGCCAGTTGCTTGCCCTCGGGGCTGAGGTAGCTGTCCAGGTCGAAGCCGGGCCGCGCTGCTTTCAGCCCGTTCATCACGTAGGCGATGTAGGCGGTGAGATGCGCGCTGTCGATCGCCGGCGCGCCGGGCCCGAGCAACGAAGCGGCGTCGACGACGTTGGAGGCGGGACCGGTGGCCACCGCGCCGCGATAGTCCAGCTCGGGAGCGTAGCGCGTGGCCAGCGACGCGGTGAACACCGCGGCGCCGCCGCCTTGGGACTGGCCGATGGCGACCCACTTCGGCGACAGCGAACCGTCGACGGCCCGGGCCGCGCGCACCATGTCGATCGCCGCGTGCGCCTCCGCGCGCCCGTCGAGGTAGGCGTGCGGGCCCGGGGTGCCCAGACCGATGTAGTCGGTCGCCACGACGGCGTAACCCTGCCGCAGCCAGGTGGCCAGGTAATCGAGGTCCCGTTTGCTGCGGCCCACGGTCGACGGAGCGCAGTCGTCGGCGAGGCCGACCGTTCCGTGCTCCCAGGACAGCACCGGCCAGCCGCCACTCGGCGGTGTGCCCGCGGGAACGAACACGGCGCCGCTGGACAATGCGGGCTGGTCGTCGGAGGTGCGGGTCCAGTAGGTCAAGCGGCGGGCCGTGCCCGTGCCCTCGATCCAGAGCTGTTCGGGCAGCACCGCATCGGTCGCGACCGTGCCCGGCAGCGCGCCCGCCGACGCCGGGTCGGCCCCCGCCGAACCGGCCGACGGCCCCGCGAACAGCAGTGCCGCGACGGCCACGCTGATTCCCACATGTCGCACGGGCATGGGCGCCACCTCTCGTCCTCGACTTGCCGTCTCGCCGGGACACTGTAACCCGGCACTGCCCTAATGTGTCACTTTGAGACATCAATACCGGTACATCGCGGAGGAGATTGCGGCATGACGGGCGTGAGCGGTCCGCGCGAACGCGAGAAGGCGCGGGTGCGGCGGGAATTGATCGACGCCGCGTTGCGGCTGTTCGAGCGGCACGGTTTCGAGCAGACCACCGTGCAGCAGATCGCCGACGCCGTGCGGGTCTCCCGGCGCACCTTCCACCGGCATTTCCCGTCGAAACTCGCGGTCGTCTTCAGTCACGAGGAAGAGCTGATGGCGCAGCTGCTCGCCGCGCTCGACCAGCGCCCCGCCCGCGAATCGGTCTTGACCGCGCTGCGCGCGGCGCTGCGCGACTTCCTGTTCGACGAGCAGAACGCGCAGGCGCGCGACCGGCAAGCCGAGACGGCACGGCGGGCCAGGCAACTGCTGGTCGGCAACCCGGAATTGCGCCGCGAGAATTTCATCGGCGCCCTGGGACGCCAGCGCGCTCTGGCGCACAATTTCGCCGCTCGCGCCGGGCTCCGCGCCGACGACGTGCGGCCGCAGCTCACCGCCGCGGCGTGTTTCGCCGCCTTCGGCGTCGGTCTCGATCACTGGATGCTGGGCGAGGACCATTCCGTCACGGCATTGCACCGCGTTCTCGATCGCGCTGTCGAGTCGCTGCAGCAGGGCGTCGACCTCCAGGGCACGGGCTGAGCGCTCGGCCCGCGCCGCAACCTGTTCCACCCGGGTCGCCTACGATCGCGAGAGTGATCACGGTGGCCACTTGGAACGTCCTGCATCGCGTCCACGCCGAGAACTGGTACGAGGACGTCGCGACTCGGTGGCCGGACGAGGGCGCCCGGATCGCCGAGATCACCGCGCGGGTGGCCGAACGCACCGAACGGATCATCGCGTTACAGGAGGTCAGCGGTGATCAACTGGCCAGCCTGCGAATGGCGCTGCCGGACCGGACGTTCCACGCGATGCGGTATCAGCGGCTGCCCACGCCGCGGCGCATGCCCAGTTCCCTGCTCGACGGCGGCGAGTACCTCGTGGTGCTCACCGCCGACCCGAGCCGCGAACTCGCGGCCGAATCCTTCACCCACGATCACGGCAAAGGCGCCCTGGTCGTCGACGCGGGCGGGCTGACGGTGATCGCCACCCACGTGACCGGTGACCGGCGGCGCGCCGAGCAGCTGTCCCGCCTGGCCGAACTCGCCTCGGACGCACCGGCGAACGCCGCGGTGCTGCTGGGCGACTTCAACACCGACCGCGCCTCGGTCGCCGCCGGGCTCGGTGACGACTTCGCCGTCGCCGAGCACGCCGACGGTGCGCTGCCGACCCGCCCGCGGTCCTCGGGAGCCAAATCCCAGCACATCGATCATGTGGTCGTGCACGGCGCGAGCGTCACCCCGGCGTCGGTCGACGACGTCGGCGGAGTGTCCGACCACAACCTCGTCCACGCGGCCGTCACGGCGTGAGCGCGTCCGTGCGCCTCGACAAGCTGTCCGCGACATGAGTGTTTCCTCCGCACGCGCCGATTCGATCGCCCCCGTCACCGTGATCGGTCTGCCCGCCGGGGAGATCGTGCTGCGTGACGAAAGCAAGAAGACCAGCACGCGAGTCGACGTGAACGCCTTCGAGATCGCGCCGTTCCCGATCACCTGCGCGAGTTTCGCCGCCGTGCACGGCACAACGGCTCCGGACGAGGCGAGCGCTCGTCTGCCGGTGACCGACGTGTCCTGGACGGATGCCGTCCGATTCTGCAACCTGCTCTCCGACGCCGCCGGGTACACCCGCTGTTACACCCTCGGCGACGACCCCGACGCGCAGGACGTCACCTGCGATTTCGCCGCCGACGGTTACCGCCTGCCCACCGAAGCGGAGTGGGAATACGCCTGCCGCGCGGGCAGCTCGGCCGTCCGCTACGGCGAGCTGGACGAGATCGCTTGGCACCGGGGCAATTCCGGTGCGGCCGTGCACGAGGTCGCGACCCGAACGCCGAACGCCTGGGGCCTGTACGACACGATCGGCAACGTCTGGGAATGGTGCTGGGATGTCTACGACCCCGCGATCTACGGCCCCTATCGCGTGTTCCGCGGTGGTGGCGCGTTCGACGTGCCGCGCAGTTGCCGCGCCGCGTGCCGCCGCAAGAGTCACCCGACCTTTCGTATCGACGATCTCGGCTTCCGGGTCGCCCGCACTCCTGCGACACGATGACGAACCGTTCGCGCATCAGCGTCGACGAGCTGCGCGAGAAGCAGTCTCGCTCCGTGCCCGTAGGGCGGCTCGAGCCCGGGCAGACCCCTCGGCGGCTCCGTCCGATGCCCACCGTGGCTACGACAGGCGGTAGTATGAGTCGGTGCGAGATCCGACGGTGATGGCGGCGCGGCTGCGCGGCGCGTTCGTCGGATGCGCGGCCGGGGCGGTGAGCATCGCCGCGCACGCGCTCGGCGGTGGCGGCATGTCCGCGGGCGCCTCGCCGATCGCCACACTGATCGCCGTCTGCGCGGCGGTGGGCGTGTTCGTCGGCGCGCGACCGCACCGGCACGGAGTCGGCGAGATCATGGCGACGCTGGCGATCGCACAGGCCGTCGCCCACCTCGCGGCCACGCTGTCGACCGCCCACCACCACGACGCGGGTGCGACATCGGTCATGCTCGGCACGCACCTCGCGGCGGTTCCACTCGGCGCGCTGCTCATTCACGCCGCCGAACGGGCCGTGCTGCGCGCGGCTTCCGAGCTGCGGCAGACGGTGCGCGTCCTGGCCGACGGCCCCGTCGCACCGGCCGGGACCGGCTCAGTCGCGTCAGGGCGGGCGCTCCCCCAGCCACGACGCCCGCTGCTCAGTTCGGGCTCGGGCCTGCGCGGCCCACCACTTCCGCGCTGACTCCTCCACATCGCAGGCGGACATCGCCCGGTCACCGACGTCGAGCGTCCGATGCGCCGGGCACGCCGGAGCCCGGATCGCCACCGATAAAACGCGGGTCGGCGCGGCCTTCGGCGGCGTCGGTCGACACCTCGGTCCGCTCGCCGCGCCGACGACCGATTCGCCACGAGACCCGCTGCGCGGGCTCGGTGTCGACGATCCGGATCCCGCCGACAGCTCGGCGACCTCCGCGCGCCGGGCCGCTTCGCCGGTCGGGCGGTGTCTCGCGCTGCGCCACATCACATCTCACCTTCTTCGGAGTTCTCATGCATATCCGCACTCGGCAACACGCCACTCGCCTCATGCCCGGCGCGATCGCCACCGTCGCGGCGGCGCTTCTGCTGACCGCCTGCTCGTCGGCCGACGCGACCGAAGCCGCCGCCCCGGCCGCCACGGTGTCCATTTCCGATCAGTGGGTCAAAGCCGCCGACAGCGGGATGTCGGCCGCGTTCGGTGACCTGACCAACACCGGCGACGCGCCACGCACCATCGTCTCGGCGACCAGTCCCGCCTCCGAGCGAATCGAATTGCACGAGGTGGTCACCGACGCGAACGGGACGAAGGCGATGCGGCCCAAACGCGGCGGCTTCGTCGTCCCCGCGCACGGAAGCACGCGGCTGCGGCCCGGCGGCGACCACATCATGTTCATGGGGCTGCTCGGACCGCTGCGCACCGGCTCGGAGACGTCGGTCACCCTGACCTTCGACGACGGCTCGACCACCACATTCACCGCCCAGGTGCGCGACTTCTCCGGCAACCAGGAGAATTACGTGCCCGATCACGCGGGCGGTGAGCCCCATACCGGCGCGCACGGTGGCTGAGCGGAACGAACCGCGACCCGCACGGATGAACCGGCGGCGTCTGCTGGGCGGCGGCGCCGTCGCGGCAGGCGCGGCCGGGCTGGGGCTCGGCGCGGCCGCCCGCACCGGGCGGCGGGCATCCGATCCGGCGTCCGGGGACGCGACAGTGCCGTTCTACGGGCCGCACCAATCCGGCATCGACACCGTCCCGCAGGCGCACGCGGCGTTCGTGGCCTTCGATCTGAAGCCGGGCGCTCGCCGCGACGACCTCGTCGGACTGCTGAAGATCTGGACCGGCGACGCCGCCCGCCTCACTCAGGGCCGGCCCGCGCTGGCGGACACCGAACCCGAACTCGCGCTGCGCCCGGCGCGGCTGACGGTCACCGTGGGTTTCGGACCCGCGGTGTTCTCGGCGGCCGGGCTCGAGCAGCGCAGGCCGTCCTGGCTGCGGCCGTTGCCGCCGTTCGCCATCGACCGGCTCGAACCAGCCTGGACCGGCGGTGACCTGCTCTTGCAGGTCTGTGCCGAGGAGGTGACCACGGTGTCGCACGCGGTGCGCGTGCTGTGCCGCAGCGTGTCCTCGTTGGTCACGGTGCGCTGGGTGCAGCGCGGATTCCGGAACTGCGCGCCGGGCGCGACACCGCGCAATCTGATGGGCCAGGTCGACGGCACGGTGAACCTGGCTCCCGGCACGCCGGAGTTCGCCCGTCTGGTCTGGGACGACGGGGCGGCCCAGCCGTGGCTGGACGGCGGAACGTCGTGTGTGCTGCGGCGAATCGCGATGACACTGGACACCTGGGAGGAAATCGACACGGAGGATCGGGAACTCACCATCGGACGCACTGTCGCCAACGGTGCGCCGCTGACCGGCGCCGACGAATTCGACGAGCCCGACTTCGCGGCGGTGGACGCGCACGGGATACCGATCATCCCACCGTCGTCGCACATCGCGCGCGCTCATCACACCCATGACGGCGAACGCTTCCTGCGACGTGGCTACAACTACGACGACGCGCCCGCACCGGGCCGGATCTCCAACTCGGGCCTGCTGTTCGCCGCCTATCAGCGCGACGTGGACGCCCAGTTCGTACCGGTGCAACGCCGACTCGCGGAGTTCGACGCGCTCAATGTCTGGACGACGCCGATCGGTTCGGCGGTTTTCGTGATCCCGCCCGGGGTTCGGGCCCCGGGCGGTTACCTCGGGCAATCGCTGTTCGAGGCGTGACGCGTGTTCGGCGCCGGCGAGCACGCACCCGCCGGCGCCGACACGTCAGGTCCACAGCACGGCTACGAAAACGTTGACGATCGCCAGCAGGCCCGCGGCGTGGGTCAGCCACGGCAGCGACTCGCCGCGCTTTCCCCGCCCGCGCCCGATCTCGGCGAACGCGGCCACTGCCACCGAAACGACCAGCTTCACCCCGATCTTGGCCATGTCCGGGTCCTTGCCGAGGGAGTCGATCGATTCGGCCATGCCGACCAGGATCACCCCGGTGACCAGCTGCAACCGCGCACCCCAGACCATGACCTCCGAGACCCGTGGCTGCCCGGCGGCATAGCCGCCCACCACGGCGGCCATGCCGAGCAGATGCGCGACGACTACGACGTTGTAGACGAATTCCGACACGTTCACGTGGCAAACTCCCCATGGTTCGGGCGACAGCTCACTGTACTGACTCGATGATCATCGGACCTGCCCCGGTCGCGAACTTCGAAGGGAGACGCCGACTCGGCCGAGACCATGTTCGCTGCGCGACATCGTTCGCCGAACTTGACCTTGTCACTGTGTGAAGGCTTTCACTGGCTGTCGGAGGTGGTCCCCATCAACTCGACACACAGGAATCCACAGAACATGCGACTGCTCGGCGCGCTGGCGGCTGCCGACTCGTCGACGCGGCTGCAGGCGGCTCTGGCAGTCGGCACGCATCCCGAGCCCGGCTTCATCGACGCGCTGGTAGAACGGTGCGCGATCGAGCCCGACTTCTTCGTGCGCGACATGCTCACGTGGGCGCTGACCCGTCTCCCCCCGGAGCTCACGGTACCCAGGCTGCGCGCGGAACTGCTTTCCGAACGCGCACAGGCGCGCAGCCAAGCGCTGCACACCCTGTCCAAGATCGGAGACCGGGACGCGTGGCCCGCGATCACGGGGGCTCTGCTGCGCGACACCGACGACGAGGTCGCGCGGAGTGCGTGGCGCGCTGCTGTCGTTCTCGTGCCCGACGCGGAGGCGGACGGGCTGGCCGCGGAGCTGGCTACCCAATTCGGCCGCGGTGACCGGGAACTGCGCCTGAGTCTGAGCCGTGCCCTCGTCGCGCTCGGCGAGGTGATCGAGCCGGTTCTCCGCACGGCGACGGCAAGTCACGACCCGGCGGTGCGCGCGCACGCGAGAGCCACGCAGCGGCTGCTGCGCGACCCGGATGCCGGATTCGACCTCGCCGTCGAGGAGGCGAGAAAGGTCGTCGCGCTCGGGCCCGACCGAGAGGAGACGACTGCGTGCTGATCGGCGAGGTGGCGCGCCGCTCGGGTGTGAGCGCGCGGATGCTCAGGCACTACGACTCCCTCGGGCTGGTGCGGCCGACCGGCCGCACCGTGGGCGGCTACCGGGAATACTCTCCCGAAGACATCCGGCGGATCTTCCATGTGGAAGGGCTGCGGTCCCTCGGCCTGTCACTGAGCCAGATCCAGCGCGCGCTCGACGGTCCCGGATTCACCCCGTCCGCACTGGTCGGCGACCTCGTCCGGAAGACTGAAGAACGACTGAACCGGGAGCGCGAACTGCTCGATCGGCTCCGTAGGGTCGATGCGGCCGAGCCCTCCGACTGGCAAGGGGTCCTGCGCATCGTCGAACTCCTGCACGGACTCGGTTCGCACAGCGCCGCCCGGCGGCAGCAGGCTGTCCTGGCTCCGGCCGAGGACGTGTCGGTGCCCGCCGAGCTGCTGGCCGAGGCGGTGCTCACCGAATCCGATCCGAACGTCGCGGGGGCCCTGCGGTGGGCCCTCGCACGGGCCGGCGGTGACGGTGTGACGAGCGTGGCGTCCGGCATGGCCTCTGAGGATGTCGACGTCCGGCGGCGGGCGGTCCTGGCGCTCGCCGAGCTGCCGGGCGACGAGGCGACCGCGGTGCTCACCGGCGCGCTCGGGGACGCGGACGCGACGGTCCGTAGACACGCCGCTCTGGCATTGGGCGCGCGGGGCGTGACACGGGCTGTACCGGAACTCGTCGGCACGGTGGTCGAGGGTCCGAACGATGTAGAGGCGGCCGAGCTCTTGGGAGCGTTGGCGCGGGACGCGTACTGGGCGGACCGGATCATGCGAGCGCTGGTGGACGAACTCACCGCGCACGCAGCGCACCCGGCGGTGCGGATACGACTGACCCAGGCACTCGCCGAGATGCCGGGCACCATCGCGCTGGATACCCTGCGGCAACTGGCCCACGACGACGACCGGGCCGTAGCGCTCATCGCCTCGGCGCTCGCCGAAACGCTCGAGCAACGGCCGGACAACGAACTCGGGCAGCCCTAGAGGCGTGGCGTAGGCGACGCTCCCGCACAGGAGAGCGGGCGCGGTGCCGGATCCAGCGGACGATGGAACCTGATCGGTCCTCGAGCCCGGCCGCCGGATCATCATGCGGTCGCACGGGTGGCGCGGCCGCCCTTCGACAGCTGCACCGGGAGTTTCACATAGCGGCTCAGTTCGGCGGCCACCGGCGGGGTGCTGCTGACCTGCTCCTTGTAGATGACCGCGGCCATGCCCTGGAGGTACCACCGTTTCGGCGTGTCATCGGCATTGGTGAACTGGATGACCGCGTCCTTGCGGCCCAGGCTCACCGGCTGATGGAAGTAGCCGAAGCGGAACGGCCGCACCGTCTTCCCACGCAGCAGTCGCGCTATCACGGCGGCGGTGTAGTCGGCGGTGACCACGCCGCTCTGGCAGGTGCCGTGGATCTGCCCCCAGGCTTGCCGCACCAGGGCGGCGTCTCCGATGGCGTGGATCTCCGGGTGCGACACCGAGCGCAGCGTGGGATCGGTGATGACGAGTCCCTTCGCGTCGGTGGCGATTCCGGCCTGGGCGGCCAGCGGCGACACTCGCACGCCGGTGGTCCACAGGATCAGATCCGAGGCGACGAGTTCGCCGGTGTCCAGACGCACGGCGTCGGGCAGCACCTTGGTGACCTTCACCCCGACCGTGCGCACCACACCCAGCCGGTCCAAGGCACGGTTCAGGTAGGCGCGGGCCTTCTCGCCCATCATGGAACCGGGTTCGGCCGAGCTGATCAGGGCGACGGTCAACCCGGGGTGCGCCTCGGCGATTTCGGCGGCCGCCTCGATTCCGGTGAGCCCGCCACCACAGACGGTGACCGTGCCACCCCTGGCGGCGATCTCGGGCAGCCGCTGCGAGAAGTGGTGGGCCAGACGGGGATCGTCGAGGGTCCGAGCGTGCTCGGCCGCACCCGGGACGGTGCTCGTGTCGGTGGCACTGCCGAGAGCGTAGACCAGCGTGTCATAGGACAGCGCCGCACCGTCGTCGAGGGTGACGAGGCGGTCGGCGGTATCGATGGCGGTGGCGGCGGCCTGGTGGAACCGCACACCGGTGCCTTCGAGCAGGTCCGGAATCCGGAAGTCGGTCAGTTCCCGGCCCGCGGCGAGCTGGTGCATGCGCAGGCGCTCGACGAAGCGGGGCGAGGGGTTCACCAGCGTGATGCGGGTGTTCAGCTTGCGGGTGTAGCGGGCCAGCCGAGCCGTGGCGATCAGTCCGCTGTAGCCGGCGCCGAGGACAACGATCTCGTGGGTGGTGTCGGTGTTCATCACTCGCTCCCTGGGGGCTCGTTCGTCGGGGTCGGCTATGGGACAAAGCAGCCCCGCGGAACGTGACAACCCACTGTTGTGACCTGTGCCACAACAGTGGGTTGTCGAGCGCCCGGCTCGTGAAGAAGTCGCTCAGCGACGGTGTCCACTGCCCCGCTGATCGTCGTGCGGGTGGACGACCATCACCGGGCACGCCGCGTGCTGAACCAGAGTGTTCGACGTCGACCCGAGCAGCATGCCCGCGAACCCGCCGCGCCCGCGGCTGCCCACGACCAGTAACTGCGCGACTTTCGACCAGCTCAGCAGATGCGGAGCCGGTGCGGACACCTCGACCTTCCTGGCGACGCGGACCTGCGGGAACTTCTCCTGCCAGCCCGCGAGACGCTCGGCGAGAATCGCCCGTTCGACGCTGTCGAGGTCGACCTCGGGCAGCGTGGTGCGGCCGGCGAACCGGCCGGAGTCCCAGTCGCTCCAGGCATGCACGGCGACGAGTTCGGCCCCGCGCTCGGCCGCTTCGGTGAACGCCGCGGCGATGGCCGATTCACCGATCGGGCTGCCGTCCACGCCGAGGACCACCGGCCCCGAGTCGCGCATCGTGCCGCCGGCGTCGGTGCGGACCACCACCACCGTGCCGTGCGCGTGGGCGGTCACGGCCAGCAGCGTGGAGCCCAGATGGGTGAGTGTTCCGGCGCTGCCGGTGGCGCCGATCACCACCGCGTACGCCTCGGCACTGTGCTCGATCAACAGTTGCCTACCGGTGTCGGTGGTCATGCGAGTCGAGATCCGCGCTCCGGGCGCGATCGAGCGGGCCAGGCGTTCGGCCCGGGCGATCACGTTCTCCCCTTGTTCGCGCACGGCGTCGATGACCGCGGGAACGACGACCTCGTAGTCACCCAGCACCGAACTGGTGCCGACCAGATCCATGCCGTGCAGGATCTCGAGCTCGCGGCCGCGTTCGGCGGCGAACTGGGCCGCCCACCGCACGGCGGTCCACGACCCCTCCGACCCGTCCACACCGACTACGATTTTCGCCGTGGCGAGACGATGCGGATCGTCGAATCGCTGTGCTGTCATGGAGACCTCCCGAGCCTGTCGCGTCGTGTGGCGCCCGGCCGGGTCACCGCTTCCAACGGTATGAGCCGCACCGCCGGCGCGAATGCGGCTGATCGTCCATAGGATGCGGGTCGAAAGACCATTCGAAAGGCGGCACCGTTGTGACTGTGCATGCTGTCCGTCCAGTCGTCGTCCGGCGTCGACAGTTCGACGTCCTCGCTCGCCGCCGTCCGTTGGGCCGCCGCGACAGCCGCGCGACGTCGCGCGCCGCTGCATCTGGTCCACGCGATCGGCGTCTCGGCCGGCGCGGTGCCGGTGCCGGGCTCGCTGCTGTTCGACACGAGCGGATTGCGGAAGGCGGGTGACGCCGCGCTCGGCGTGGGACAGAGCATCGCGCAGGAGGTGGCCGGGTCCGCGGGCGAGATCCCGGTGCGAACCTTCCTCGAATCGTCGTCGCCGGTCTCTTGCTCGGCCCGTCTATCCGCCAACGCCCGACCGCCGGTGGTCGGCGCCCGTGGACTGGGCGCCTTCGAGCGGGTGCTGCTCGGATCGGTCGGGATCGGCTTGATCAGGCACGCCAGCTGTCCGGTGGCCGTCGTGCCCGGTTTCGACGAGCCGGTTGCGGCCGTGCCGCAGTACCCGGTTCTGGTCGGTGTGGACGGGTCGCTGTGCAGCGAGCGAGCTGTCGAGATCGCTTTCGACGAAGCCTCCGTCCGGCGATTGGGGCTCGCGCTGCTCGTGGAGAAGTTGGCGATCTTTTCCGACAAGTATCCCGAGGTTCGCGTGCACCGCCTCGTCGCCGGGGGCCACCCTGCCCAGCGGCTGCTGGAGGAGTCCCACCGGGCCCAGTTGATCGTGCTGGCTAGCCGGGGCCGGGGCGAGGTCGCGGGCGCGGCACTCGGTTCGGTCAGTCACGCAGTGCTTCAGAAGAGTCGTACTCCGGTCGTCCTCGCAACCCGTGGTCAGTGATTTCTTTAGGGCGAGGCGTGGCATGCGTCTCTCGGGCACTGAGCCGATCGCAGACCCAGTGCAGAGCCCGAGCCAGGGCCGGTGCGGGCGGTCACGAGCGGCGCCGACCGAACCGTTGAGCTTGGACAAGGTCGCCAAGGCGGCCGGAGTGTCGCGGTCGACCATCGATGTCGACTTCGGCTCTCGCGCTGGGCTTTTCGACGCGTTCGTCGAGGATCTGTCCACCCGCACCGGCTTACCGGAGCTCACCGCGGCCGTCGGCTCGGACGATGCGCGCGCACCTGCGGGCGATCGCCGCCGCGAGTCGAATGAAGGCCCGCGACCTCGAGATCTATCGCGTGCTGCACGCCATGGACCGTCTCGATCCGGCATCGGCCGCCGAAGCGGTGCGGGCGATGGCGGAGGATCGCCGGGGTGGCGTCGCCCACCTGGCGCATCGGCTCGCCGCGGCCGACGAACTGCGCGAGGACGTCTCGGTGGAGTGGGCAACCGACGTGTTGTGGACGCTGACCAGTTTCGAGAGCCTCGATCTGCTCATCACCGGTCGTGGCCTCGGCGTGGAGGAAGCGATCGAGCGGCTGACCACGACCGCCGAGCGAACGCTGTGCCGCTCCGGCAACTCCTCCGCAGGCGGGCGCCGAGCACCGTCACGGTGACCCCGGCCGGGCGGTTCGACGAGCGTGGGTGTGACCTCGGACGGCAGCGGGACCGCCACGCGGCGCTGGCAGCGGCGATCGCGGTCGGCTACACGGGATCTGGTCGTTCGTGGACGGTCAGCAGCAGATGGTCGAACTGGGTACGTTGCGCAACCGGGCCGCCGCCGGAAGCGACCACCGCGGCGACGAGTTTCGCGGCCAGATCGCGCAGCTTGGTGTTGGTCTCCTGGGAGCGCCACTGCAACACCCCGAACGCCTGTTCGGCGTTGACGCCGTACACGAACATGAGGATGCCTTTGGCCTGCTCGATGACCTCGCGCGCGGCCACGACTTCCGGCAGCGTCTCCTTCAGCACCGCCTGCCGGTTCTCGTTCAGCCGGCCGGTCAGGTCGACGTAGTAGCCGGTGGTTCCCACGGTCGCACCGGTCGAGTCGTGCAATCGATCGCCTACGACCAGCACGTGATGCACCCGGCCTGCCAAATCGATGATGCGGTGACGACTACAGAAGGGCTCGCCGGTCCGCACCGCCGTGGCCAGCGTTTCGGCCACCGTGGCACGGTCGTCCGGGTGCTTGTGTGCCAGCAGCAGTTCGGTGGTCGGCTCCACCGTTCCCGGCGCGTACCCATGTAACCGTGCGACCTGATCCGACCACTCCCACCGCTGGTCGGCGAACCAGAATCGGAAGCTACCGATGGTCTCCAGCCCCGGACGGCCGCGGTCGTCGTACTTCGCGGAGCTTCCGTTGCCGAGTTCCGCTGTCTTCGTCGCCACACCGCCATCAGCTCCCACATCGGCGAGCGGGTTCGATGCGCCAGTTTTCTGCGGGACGCGGGCTTCCCCCTCGGCCCCGTTGAAGTCGCTGCCGGCCGGGAGCATAGTCATGGCGGTTCCTCTTCGAACGTGATCATGTGCGGATTCCGGCGGAAGGGCCGGGTGGGCCCGGACGGCTGTACCGACCGAGCCCAACCGTCGGAGAAGGCTTCGGCGGACTGTTCACGAGCTCCGCGCGGGGCGGGCACGGCGCCTGCCTGCTGGGCCACTACCGGTGGCTGTGCACGGCGACCGCGGCAACCGGATCGGCCGAGCGGTCTGCTCGATGCTCGCGATGCAGGCTCGAGGGCCGGCACGTTCCGCCCTCCGCGCGGGAGTCTTCTGTTGGGTATACGGGCATCACCTCCCTCGCACCGACGGGATTACAGCAACAAGCGGGCGGTGGGCTGCGCTGGGTAGCCGACGCCGGTCGTGGGCGCCGTCCCCGTAACCGGGGAGGTTGCCAGCGAGGCGCGCCACTTCGATCGCGCGCCTCGCCGGGACGCTGCCGCCATCGCGCCCGAGCGCCGCGCAGGATGTCGTCGACCTCGGCGAACAGCTCCTCGAGGTCGGGATCCAGTGCGAGCAGCCGGGCATCCAACCACGACAACTCCGGCGAGCCGACATCGGATGCGGCGGTCATCACGGACCTCCTGCCGGCAGCGCGCCCGGACAGCTCAGGCGTTGATCGCCTGGCGTTCGCTGTCGTGCCGGGCGACCTCGATCTTGCGGGGCTTGGCCTGCTCCGCCACCGGGACGATCAATCGCAGCACCCCGTCGCGGTAGTCGGCGCGGATCCGGTCGGTATCGAGGTTCTCCCCCAAGAACAGCTGGCGGCTGAACACGCCGCGGGTGCGTTCCGCAGCGATCATCGACCGCCCCTGGTCCAGCGCCGGTCGCGAGGCTCGCACGGTGACCACATTGCGTTCGACGTCCAGGTCCAGCGAGTCCGGCTCGATGCCGGGTAGGTCCAATTCCACGAAGAACTCGTCCCCGTCCCGCCAGGCGTCCATCGGCATCACCGCCGGGCGGGCCGCCGTACCGAACACCTGCTGCGTCAGACGATCCAGACCACCGAACGGATCGGTACGCATCAGCATGGTCGTCACCTCCAGTTCACTCCTTCACTTGCCCTGAGCAACCAAGGTAATCTGTGCCATCAGACACAGATATTATTTAGCACTCTACCCAGGAGAGTGCAAGTACCCCGGTCAGATCCAGCGCTTGAAGTGCGCGGCCGTGGGATCGCCGCGGCCGCCGTCCGCACTGTGACGGTGCGGCGGTGGACGCGATCCGGCGTCCGCCGAAGCGGTCAGCACCCTCGCCGGACAGGACAGCGGCGGATCGGGAGGATGCGCGCGATCCCAGGCGTGATCGACGGCCACTTTCCAGGGGCGGAAACGCTCGTCTCGGGCCCTACACGGCAAGCGTCGAAGAATCGAGCTTCTCTCGCCGCAGACGCACCTCGGCGCCGGCGAGCCCGGCGAGCATCACGGCTTCGCCGATATTGCCGAGTGGGGGAACGGCCACGGCCGCCGCGGACGCGAGCAGCAGCACCCCCGTGCCGAGCAACGGAGACAGCCGCCCTTCCCTGCGCCACAACACGATTCCCGCTGCTAGCAGCACCGCCGTCACGATGAGCGCGGGCACGGGCGGAGCCGGAGCTTCGGCCCCATAGCGAAGGGTGTCGGCGAACCGGCGAGCTACGAGTCGCAGGTGCGGGAGTTCCGCGAGCACGCCATACGCGACCAGTGCCGCGGTGAGCATCAGCGCCGACCGGCGCCACCATCGGCTGGCTCCCGTTCGATCGGCCGCCCAGAGCACCAGCAGCGGGGTGAGCAGTGCGTGACCGACGAATCGGCCGACACTCAGGGCGTGCAGCAACGGCCCCTCCCCCAGCATCGCTCCGAGCCCGACGACCGCCGCGTCATAAGCCAGACCGATGCCCACCAGACCGAGCAACCAGATCCGGGCGATGCGCGCCGTACGAGACCACAGCAGGAAGACACAGGTCAGCTGAAAACAGGCGGTCAGCAGCAGGACGGCGGAAACCATAACGACCTGGAGAGTACCCGGGGCGTGTCCGCAAGCCTCCCGCCCCTGCCGATCCTCGCACCGGCCGCAGGCCCCTCGAAGGGCTACCCGGTGGCTGTAATACGGCTATGAATTAAATTCTGGCCATGGCAATAGTGGCAGTTCTGGCCCCTGAGCACGCGCTGGGCTTCGAGGTGCTGTTACCGGGCTTGGTGTTCGGCGCCGCGAATACGATGTGCGGCAAGCAGCACTACGACATCCGGGTCGTGACGATCGACGGCACCGCCGCGATCGCCCCCGTCCACGGTGCGGTGCGACTACAGACGGACTGGGGCCTCGACGCCGTGGCCGACGCCGACACCGTCGTCGTGCCCGGGCAGGCCGGCTTCTTCCGCGAACCCGACGACCGCGTGCGCGACGCGCTACTGGGCGCGGCCGAGCGCGGCGCACGGCTGGCTTCCGTCTGCGTCGGCGCTTTCACCCTCGCCGCCACCGGACTACTCGACGGACACCGCGCGACGACCCACTGGGAATACGCGACCGAGCTGGCCCGCCGGTACCCCCTCGTCGAGGTCGACGCTTCGGTGCTGTTCATCGACAACGGTGCGGTGCTCACCTCGGCCGGGGCGACCGCGGGGCTCGATCTGTGCCTGCACATGGTCCGCCGGGATCTCGGCGCGAAGGTGGCCGCCGACACCGCCCGCCGGATCGTGATGCCGCCGCAGCGGGACGGCGGACAAGCGCAATTCATCTCCTACACCGACCCGCAGAGCCCGGACACGTCGCTGCAACCGGTCCTGGACTGGATGCAGGGCAACCTGCACCGTCCGCTCACCCTCCAGGAGATCGCCGCGCACGGCGCCATCAGCGTGCGCAGCTTGAACCGCCGCTTCCGCGCGGAGATCGGGACCACGCCGGTGCAGTGGTTGCTCCGCGCCCGGGTCCATCGCGCCCAGCAGCTGCTCGAGACCACCGACCTGTCCATCGACCGCATCGCCGAGGAGGCCGGCTTCGGCGCCGCGACGACCCTGCGCTACCACTTCGCCCGCCTGACACGAACGTCTCCGCAGGCCTACCGCAACAGCTTTCATCATTCCGGCGGTGCCGTGCGGTCCGTCGATCGCCATCGCCAGGCCATGTGAGGACCGGAGCCCGGCGGCCGCGGCGGCGCCCTGAATCGCGATCTGCGGCAGGTGGCCAGATTTTGGCAAGAGATGGCTATCTGGCCACTGGGCGGCCGCTACTTCCGAGCACACACTGAGTGCGCACATTTCGGAAGGGAACACAATGACCGCTCCAGAAGCCGATCCGACCCAGTTCGGACTGCCCACTTCGGAACTCGCCGTCGCCGCGGACGCGTTGGTGGCCGAGGTGTCGCCGCCGCTGGTCTACCACCACTGCGTGCGCGCCTACTTGTACGCGCGCGAATTGGCTGCCGTCGACGGGTTGCGGGCCGGTGCGGACTACGACGACGAGCTGCTCTATCTCAGCTGCCTCCTGCACGATCTCGGGGCGACGGAATACGCGAACGGCGACCAGCGTTTCGAGCTCGACGGAGCCGACGCCGCCGCCGAGTTCCTCCGCGACAGAGGTGTCGGCGAACAGCGAGTACAGACCGTTTGGAATGCTATCGCCCTGCACACCAGCGACGGCATCGCGCGGCGTTTCGGGACGGTCGAGGCCCTGATGCAGATGGGCACCGGAGCCGACATCGCCGGGCTCAGGCGTGAATCGCTGCCGGACGGCTTCGCCGACCGGGTGCACGCGGTGTGGCCGCGCTACGACCTCGGATACGCGTTCGGTGAGATGCTGGCCCGGCAGGTGCGCGACAACCCGGCCAAGGGCAGCTGGTTCACCTTCCCGGGTCAGCTCTGCCAGCTCTATTACCCGACGCACGCGCCGACCACGTGGTTCGACGCCGTCGAACACGCGGGATGGAACGATCGTCCGGTGCGGATCGGCTCCCGTCGGGTCGCGGCCGCGCAGCCCACCGAGCTGGCTTCGCTGTTCGCGCGGTACTTCAACGCCGGCGACCTCGACGCGTTGATGGCGCTGTACGAGCCCGCGGCACTGCTGTTCCCGGCTCCTGATGAGCGGCGATCCGGCGCCGAGGCGATCCGGAGCTCACTCGGGTCGATGATCGACTCCGGAGCGAAGATCCAGTTGCATTCCCGCCGCGTGCACGTGATGGGAGAGCTGGCTCTGCTCTCCAACGAGGCCACCGTGTCGGGCGCGACGCCGGGCGGTGACCCGGTGATCTCCACTTCCACCGAGATCGCCCGGCGCGGCAGCGACGGATCCTGGCGGTATGTGATCGACGACCCCTACTTCTCGTTGTGAGCCGGTCGAGCGCGCGTCCAGGAACCGGAGACGACATGAGCGGATCCTCCGCGGGCCGCGAGGATGCCGGTTCGCCGCGCGTCACCCGGCGTGGCCTGTTCGGCGCGGGACTGGTGACAGCGGGAGCCGCAGCGGCCGGTGTCGTCGCCGGCCGCGCCGCCACACCCGCGACCGGCTCGGAAGCGCGCTCGGAACCGTTCCATGGGCCGCACCAAGCGGGAATCGCGACCCCCGCGCAGTCGCACGCACTGTTCTTGTCGGTCGATATCGCGCGACCCGACCGTGCGGCATTGCGTGCCCTCCTGGCCGGGTGGACCGCTGCCGCCGCCGCTCTTGCGGCCGGCGCGCCGCTTCCGGAACGACCGGGGACACCAGCGGGGTTCAGCGCGCACACCGACTTCGCGAGTGGATTGGCTCCGGCTCGCCTGACCGTCACCTTCGGTCTGGGACCATCGGTGTTCGACGAACGGTTCGGGCTCGCCGCGCGGCGTCCGAAACACCTGCGCCCGCTCCCCGGATTCGCCGGCGACCTCCTGAATCCGGCGTGGTGCGACGGCGATGTCCTGGTGCAGATCTGCGCCGGCGACGCCCAGATCGTCAGCCACGCGTTCCGCACGTTGCGGGCACGCATGCCGGGACTGGCGCGCATGCGCTGGACCCAGCAGGGCTTCCTGAGCCGGCCTGCCGACGGCGGAACCGCACGGAACATGTTCGGCCACAAGGACGGCACCGCCAACCCTCGCGCGGGAACCACCGAGTTCGACCGAACGGTATGGGTTCGCTCCGCGGACGAACCGGACTGGTTCCAGGGCGGCAGCTATCTGGTGTTCCGCAAGATCCGGATGAAGACCGCCGAATGGGACCAGCTGCCGCGAGCCGAGCAGGACCGCGTCATCGGCCGCCGACGCGGCGATGGCGCGCCTCTGGGCGGCCACAGCGAATTCGACCCGCTGGACCTCGACCAGCGCGGCGGGGACGGCGAACTCGCGATTCCGGCCGGCGCTCACGTGCGCCTGGTCCACGGCATCCCGATGCTGCGCCGGGGCTACAACTACGACTACGGCACCCTGATCGCGAACGCCGGGGGCCCCCGTTCAGCCGCGGAGACGCACACCCATCTGCCCGGGACGCCCGAACATACCCACGGCGGACACAACCAGCTCGACGCGGGCCTGTTGTTCGCCGCCTACATGAACGACCCGCCCGAGCAGTTCCTCAGAGCGCAACAAGCTCTCGCCGCCGGAGACCGGATGAATCCGCTCATCGAGCACACCGGCAGCGCGTTCTTCGCCGTGCCGCCCGGCGCGATCCCGAACGAGCCGATCGCGGCGGCATTGCTCGGCTGAACGCCGCCGCCCTCACGCGCGGGCGGTGCGCCGCGAGATCCACTACGACCCCGCGCCGCCCTACGTCGCCGACGAACCCGAAGTGCCGTGAACGGGATTCGCGAGCCCACAGCGGCGCCGCACGGTGGAATTCGCGGAGGTCGATCGTAGGTCGTCGCACCGATATGCTCGGTCGGTGCCGAACGATCCGCACGTGCCCGGCCCCGGGCCGCGGCCACCGAGCCCACCACCCGTGCCGAATCAGCAACCTCCCTACCCGGACCAATTCGGGCAGAACTGGAATCAACCCACGCAGTACCCCGGCGCTCCACCGCCAGCGTGGTCCCAGGGGCAGCCGACGACTCCTGTCGAGCCGTCCAAGGGGGCGGGATTCGCCGTGCTCGCCTTGGTTCTCGGGGCCGCCGGGTTGGTGATCCCTTTTCTCCCGATCGACCTGTCGGGGGTTCGCCAGTACCTGGCATACGTTTTCGCGCTGCCCGGTCTGATCTTCGGCGTTCTCGGCTGCGCCGGACCGCGCAGAGGCAAAGCATTGGCGATCACCGGCGCGATATTGTCTCTGCTGGCATTGGGGATCTGGACCGTATCGGCTGCCGCTCAACTGTGAGCCAGGCGTTGCGATCCTGAGGGGGACGACATGGAATCGTTGACGGTGCCCGCCGATGACGGGACCTTGCTGCACGTCGGTGTCACCGGACAGGGGCCGGATGTCGTCGTTCTGTCCGGCGGACCGGGCGCTGTGCACTACCTCGAGGACGACCGGCTGGCGCCGCGCGGGATGCGGGCTTGGTACCCGGAGCCGAGAGGCGTCGGACGCTCCGGGGGTGGGCCGCACGACATCGGCCGCGCGATCGCCGATATCGAAGCGGTACGGCGTGCGGGTGGCATCGACAGCTGGGTGGTGCTCGGCCATTCCTGGGGCTCGGACCTGGCGGTGCGTTACGCGTCGGATCATCCCGGCCGAGTCGCATCGGTGGTCGGCGTCGCCGGGCGGGGACTGCAAAAGGACCGTACCTGGTCCGAGGCATACGAATCCGGGCGGCACTCGGAAGCCGACATCGAGATCGTGTGGAATCCCGAGGTTCACGCCGCCCTGAGCGCGTCGTTCGTGCAGTGGATCCACGAACCCGATCTGCTGCGCAGGCTGGCCGACTCGGAGGTGGCGATGACCTTCATCGCCCCGCAGCACGACATCCGTCCGTCATGGCCCCTGCGGCAACTCGCCGCCCTGGTCCCGCGCGGCAGGTTCGAAGAACTACCCGGCGTCGCGCACAACCTGTGGTCCACCCATCCGCAGGTGTGGGTCGACCTCGTCACGAGAGCGTGCACGCCCGCTGTCACACCGCCACAGTCGTGATCTGCGTGACCGTCGACTCGACTCGACCGATACTGTTCCTCGACGTCGATGGAACATTGCTGCCCGACGACGCCGCCGATTCGGCGGCCGGCGACAGAGACTGGTCCGCATGGCAGCAGCCGACGAATCCGATCCTGTCCCGGTTGAGCCGGAATCTCGGTGACCGCCTGCTGGCCCTGGGCTGTGAACTGATGTGGGCCACCGGCTGGCGGGAGGACGCCGATCGCGTCCTCGCCCCGATCCTCGGACTGCCCCAGCTGCCGGTGGTGGCATTGCCCGAGTATCCCGACGGCGACTACTTCGAGGACGAGTTGCACTGGAAGACCAGAACTTTGGTTGACCTCGCCGCCGGACGCCCGTTCATCTGGATCGACGACGAGATCCGGCAGCAGGATCGGGCTTGGGTGCGCGGGAACCACCCCGGCCGCGCCCTGCTGCACAAGGTCGACGGCGTGCTGGGTCTGCTCGACGCCGACTTCGCCACTGTCACCGACTGGCTCCACGCGTCACCGTAGGTGCGCCGTCCGATGTGGCGCACGCGATGGCTGCCGCGCACTCGCGCGATGGTCGGGGCCTGTCGCGGCACAGCAGCGTCATCGACCACACGGTCGCGCACAGCAGCATGCCGTTGCGCACCATCAGAACGATGACTCCCGGCCAGCTTCCGGTGGCGACGCGGTCGTAGAGGAACGGGAATTCCACCTGACTCACCAGCGCCGTCAACAGCACCAGCGCGAGCACAGGTCGCTGGGTGGTGCGCGAGTCGAGCGCGCAGACCGACGCGACCGCCACGGCCCACACCAGATACTGCGGACTGAGTACCCGGCTCGTCGCCAAGGCGAGCAGCACCGCGGCCAGCACCAGATCCGCTGCCGGTGGGCGCACGCGCCACCAGATCACCAGCAACACCGCACCGCCCAGGATCGTGGCCACCAAGCATCCCCGGGCCACGGCGGACACCGCGGGCCCGGACAACTCCTCGGCCCCATAACGGTGCACGATGGTCCAGCCGCCGTTCAGCAGCCGGGCGATCAACAGCGGTGTGGCGACCACGGATTCGAGCTGCAACCCGCGCTCCGACTGGAACCGCAGGAAGGACCACGCGCCCGGGCCCAACGCTGTCGATCCCACGGTCGCCGTCACACCGACGCAGGCCATCACCGCGCTCATCCGCCACAGCGTGCGCCGGCGCAGTCCCAGCACGACTACCACCGGCCACAGTTTCAGCAATACGCCTACAGCAGCGGCAGCGCCGGCCGCGCCCGGTCGCCGCGTCGACCACAGCAGCGCCGCGACCGCCGTCGCGGCCACGATCAAATCGAACCGCCCGTAACAGATTCGGCCCAGCAATGCCACGCCCACCGTCCACAGCCAGGGACCGGCCTGCGCTGTCGCCCAGCCGTCGCGACGCGCCGCGCGGATCAGCAGGCCCAATACGCCCGCGTCCGCCGCGGCGACCAGCATGAAGAAGATCCAGTTGTAGCCGGGTCCGCCGCCGAGCAGCCAGGGCACCAGCAGCAGCGCGCCCGCTCCGGGCGGATACTGCCACCGCTGGTCGTGCAGCGGGAAAGCGTCGTTATACACGATGAATTCGGCCCATTCGCGATACAGCGTCAAGTCGGCTGCCGAGGCGTCCCAGATGCTGTGCGGCAGCCCCGTCACCCCGGTGAACACCACCATCAGCATCCGGGTGACCACCCACACCAACCACAGCCTCGATACCGACGACAGCCCGCGCACAAGGCCGCAGCCTAACCATCGCGACACTCGAACCGCACATGACGCAGGCCGCGTGGACGGCCGAGACCGCTATCGCTGGGCGGCACTGGGCAATCGGTGATGAGGGCTTCGCGCGGCCGCGAGAGAAGCTTTGCGCGCCCGCGAAACTCGCTCTATTCCGGTCAGATCGCGGCGCACCACATGGTTTCGGTCGGCGAGTGAGCCCAGACTGTAGCGTGACTGCAGCCCGAACAGCTGGGTCCGGGTACGGGCGCTCCAACGCCGGGCGGCGGCCGTGCGGGTGGCTTGGAAGGTGACCATGTATCCGCCCTCGTACAACCGCAGCAGCGAGTAACCGGCGGGATATTCCTTGATGGAGGCCACCTCCAGGAATTCGACCGAGACGGGAGCGTCGGGGCGGGTACGGCGGTTGCGGTGCGTATGACCACTGTGGTGCAGGAACACCCGAGCCGCCCCGGCGGCGGGACGAGGGTGCGGAACTCGTGCCGATGCTCGTCGTTCCACCAGCGCGTCGTCGAACCGGAGACGGCCCGCACGCCTCGCGAGCGTGCCTCCAGCCGGTAGGGCCTACCGGGTTCGAGGCCGCCGATCTCGACGTAGTGGAAGGCGGTGGGTGTGCTGTCGGTGTGCACGACCCGCAGTGACTTGCGTGAATCCGCCGGTCCGAGTGCGAATTCGGTGTCGGCTGCGACCGGCCGCCAGCGCCCGACCGGGTCGGCCGCGGCAGTCGTCCAACTGACCGCCACCGACTGATCGCTCACCGTGGCGATCTCCAGATCCCGGGCGGTCATCGACAGCGACCGCGACGCGAGCAGCCCGAATCCGCCTACCGGAAGCGCGGCCGCTGCGGCGAGCGCGGTGAGCACGGTCCTGCGGGATGGCTCGTGGCAGCCCATCGCAACCCCTGACGTCGGTCTCGCCGCTGCATCGACGGATTCGTCGGTATCGAGGCAACCGTGCCACCCCGTGAACAACGGTTGAGCTGTGCCGGTCGGTTGGCCGCCGGTTTCCTGAACAGGCGCCCGCCCGCGTCAGCCGCAGTTCACGGGCCATTCGCTCAGGCGCGCCGTACTCGGCGTCGCCGCCGTCAGCGAACCAGGCGAAGACGCATGGGAATTCACCGCACGCCCGGCGGACGGAGTAAGGCTCGGTTACCGATTGAGGGTGTTCGCGGCCGCTGAGCGCCGCACTGGGTCAGGAACGCCCACGAGGCGGCGACTGCCTACGCCCGGACACCGAACAGCGGACAGCGGACCCCTGTGCTTCAACCACCCGTCCGGTCGCCGGCGGGCAGTCGGCAGCCGACCGTCGCGGTGATCGTCATCGAACGGCGATCGGCGAAGACCGACAGTTCGGTGTTGCTGTCCCACTCCGCACCGTCCGCGCCGTCGAAGGTGACGTGCCGGTCCGGCGGCGAGCCGGCGCCCGGCAGCACGTCGGTCGCGCCGACGGACGCGGCCAGCGCGCGGGCCGTCTCTCGGAACTCCGGCCACGCCTGCTCGGGCAGCGAACCGTCGGCTCGGTAGCGCGGCAGGACGACGCGCCTGCCGCCGGTGTGCGCGTAGGGGCCGTAGCAGGGTCCCAGCGCCCGTTCCTCGCTTCGGCTCCAGCGCAGCGCCGGTTCGATCGCCGAGGCGGCGGCCGCGATCTGCTCGACGACCGAGGCCACCTGGCGCTCCGCCGACTCGGAGGACGGCAAGGCGGCCAGCTCGGCGGTGGCGGCGGCGATCTCCGCCGCGGAAGGCGGCGGGGCGGGCTCACCGAGCAGCGTCGCGCATCCACTCGCCGTCGATGCCGCGATCACGAGCGCGGCGCATCGGCGCGATGCCACGAGCGGCCATCGCCGTAGGTTCGTCATCGCCTCCCGTCCTTCCGGCGACCGCACAGAATGTCTGCCTCGCAATCCTATTCAGGACCAGCGGCCGCCCGCTCGGTCCGCGCGCGGACGCCGAGGGAGTGCGAACCGGCATGCCCGTCGAAACAGTGGGCCGGGCGGCGATGCACCCGCCGGGGCCGACCACCGCCCGAGTGCCGCCGATTACGGCGTAATCGCGGTCCGTGCCCCGTCCGTGGGGCACGGACCGCCGCGTTTGCGCCTCCCGACCGTCCCCTTCTGGGAAGCGATGCCGCGGCGGCGGCGCGTGCGTCCGGCCGCGGATCGGATCGGATCGGATCGGCTACCGTCTCGATGTCACAGAACGGCAGGGACCGGTGTCTGGTGGTCACACTGTCAGCGTGAAGAGGAGCCACTCATGACCGGCACGTCGCCGAACGCGCACGGAACTCGGGATGCGAGCACGGACGCGAACCCCGCCACCGAGGCGTTCCTCGCCCACCGCAACCTGCTGTTCACCGTCGCCTACGAGATGCTCGGCTCGGCCGCCGACGCCGAAGACGTCCTGCAGGAGACCTGGCTGCGCTGGGCGGGCGTCGACCTCGACACGGTGCGGGATCAGCGGGCGTACCTGGTCCGGATCACCACTCGCCAATCGCTCGTCCGGCTCCGTACGCTCGGTCGCCGGAAAGAGTCCTACGTCGGCCCCTGGCTGCCCGAACCGCTGCTCACCGCACCGGACGTGGCCGAGGACGTCGCGCTGGCCGACAGCGTCTCGATGGCGATGCTGCTGGTGCTGGAGACGCTCACGCCCACCGAGCGGGCGGTGTTCGTCCTGCGCGAGGTGTTCGCCGTGGGGTACGACGAGATCGCGGACGCGGTCGGCAAGAGCCCGGCGGCGGTTCGCCAGATCGCGCACCGGGCGCGGGCGCACGTCGCCGCGCGCCGACCGCGCGGGGTCGTCTCCCCGGCCGAGACCCGCGACGCGCTCGCGGCATTCCAGCGGGCGGTCGAAACGGGCGACCTGCAACGCCTGCTCGACATCCTCGCACCGGATGTCGTCCTGCTCGGTGACGGCGGCGGAGTGGTGCAGGCGCTGGCCCGGCCCATCGTGGGCGCCGGCCGGGTGGGCCGCGCGCTCACCTTCGGACTGGGCAGGGTCGCCGCCGCGGTGTCCATGCAGCCCGCACAGGTCAATGGCTGCCCGGCGCTGATTCTGCGGCTCGACGGGGAACTCGACACCGTCTTGGCGGTGCGTGTCGACGACGGTCTCATCACCGGAATCTACGCGGTGCGCAACCCCGAGAAGTTGTCGCGGATCCGGCACGAGACGGCGCTGCGCCGCTGAACACGACGAGAGGACCGGGGACCGATGCACCCACGACGGATCGACCTCAACCGCAGGCACAGCCGGGAGATGGGTTCGCTGTTCTGCCAGTTCCTCGAGGCCCATCCGGACGTCGAATCCGAGATTTTCCCGGCAGAGATGACCGATGCCCAGGACGCCGCGTGGACCGCTTACAGCGCTGCTCTGTTCGCTCGGCATCAGGCCGAGCGATCGGCCCTCGCGGCGGAGATCGAAGCCGAGCGGCGACAGCGCGACGGCTGATACCGGCGGACCGGCCGTGGCGGCACACTGTCGTCAAGGCGAGTGCTGCCCCGCACCGGGCAAGGCCGGGTGGCGCAGATATTCACCGAGCCGGCCGGCCGCGTCGAGCATGGCGACGCCCTGTGCGGTGAGTTTCCGCTGCCAGTCGTCGAGGGTGGCGGCCACCGCGTCGACGCCGCCCACCGTCCGGATCTGTTCGACCACCGAGGCGATATGGTCCAGCCCGTAGCCTCCGCGTCTGAGGAGATGGGCGAACTCGGCATCGCGGAGGTCATCCGCTCGGTAGACGCGGTATCCCGTCGACGGATCGCGTGCGGGGACGAGGATCCCGGCGGCTTCCCAATTGCGCAGGGTCGCCGGGGTGACGCGGAGCCGGTTGGCGAGTTCGCCGACGGTTCGGACCTGGGTGTTGGATGAACCATCGGGCGCGGCAACGGATTCCGCAGTACGCCCGGTGATCGCCTTCCGCACCGCGACCACCGTCTCGTGATCACGCAGTAACTGGTCGTGGCCGCGGTGGATGATCATCAGGGCACTGTCGAGCCGGCCGCGGTGGAGCTCGCGCATCACTCGGCCGGCGGGCTCGTGCCCGTACGCCGCGACGAGGGCGAGGTAGGCGCGAAGCGCCGCCGCGTGCACCTCGGTGTAGACCCGGTAACCGCTGCCGGTGCGCTCGGCCCGCGGAATGAACCCGTCTCGCTCGTAGTTGCGGACGGCTTGGGTCGACAGGCCGTGTTCACGCGCCAGGTCGGCAGGCCGAAGGCTCTTCACTGTTTGAGACTTTACCGCGCCCCTTACCTGGCTAGCACAGCAAAACTCTCAACCGATTTTTCAAAGATACGATCGAGACACATGAGCTTCGACATCGACGACTTCCTCACGCCACCCTGCGAGCTGCTGGCATTCGGTGAGCCGACGCACCGGGAACCCGCCTTCGCGTGGGTGCGCAACGGCCTGTTCGCGGAGCTGGTCGACCGCGGTTTCCGCTCGATCGCCCTGGAGACCGATCGAGTGGCGGCGCTCCTGGTGAACGATTTCATCCAGGAGGGGGTGGGCGAACTCGACGCCGTGCTGAGCGAAGGCTTCTCGCACGGCTTCGGCAGCCTGGACGCCAATCGACACCTGGTCGCCTGGATGCGGGCTTACAACGAAAGCCGCCCGCCGGCACAGCGACTGGCTTTCCACGGTTTCGACGCTCCGATGGAGACGATGAGCGCGCCCAGCCCGCGGCGCTACCTCGAGTACGCCCGCGCCTACCTACGGCTCGACCTCGACTTCGCGAGCCTCCTCGGCGACGACGAACAGTGGAGCCGCACCGAGGCGGTGCTGGATCCGGAGGCGTCGATCGGCGCGACCGCAGAGGCGGGCGCCCTTCGCGTACTCGCCGACGACATGCTCACCGTGCTGTACACGCGCGCACCGGAACTGATCACGGCGACCTCACGCGCCGAATGGCGGAAGGCCGAGGCGCACCTCACCGGCTGCCTCGGCCTGCTGCGCTACCACAAACAGGCGGCGCAGCGTATCGATCGGTCCGCACGGATCTCGCGCCTGAGCGCCACCCGGGATGCGCTCATGGCCCAGAACCTCCTCGATATCCGACGCGTCGAGAGCCGTAGGGGCCCGACCCTGGTCTTCGCGCACAACCTTCACTTGCGGCGGAACCCGAGCGCCATGCGTATGGCGGACATGGAAGTCGACTGGCTCAGCGCGGGGGCCGTCTTCGATTCCCTGATGGGCGAGGAATACGCCTTCATCGCAGGCAGCCTGGGTCGTAGCGAAGCGATCGGGCTTCGCGAGCCCGAGCCGGACACATACGAAAGTTGCCTGCAGAGCCGGATCCCTACCTGGGGCCTGACAGCGCCCGCCGATGTCCCTGCCGCCCACACACGCACCGACACCACTCCCGAGCAGGGATACTTCCCGCTCGACCGAGCGACTATCGACGCCGCCGACGCGATCCTGCACGTCAGTGACGGCACAGCCGTCCGACGCCCGCCCGAATTCGAACGTCCACACCGCGCTGTGCACCACGATCCACGTGGACACGAAGTCCGCGGCGGGTAGCCCGGCAGCCCATCCCCCTCGACATCGAGGTAGCGGGTTTTCACCGAGCCGGGCGCTCCGGTTCGGCCGTCTGCGCTCGGCGGCCGAACCGGTCGAGCACACAGGTGTCGAATCCTAGGCGGCGCAGAACTCGTTGCCTTCGGGGTCTCGCATGACCCACCAGTGCCCGGCGGGTCCTTTGTCGAACTCGCGCACGCGGGTCGCTCCGAGATCTTCCAGCCGGGCGACGAGCGCCTCGAGGCCCCCCGGCTCGCTGTGGATATCGAGGTGCAGGCGGTTCTTGCCCGCCTTCTCCTCGGGTACGTCCTGGAAGAGCAGCCGTCTGCCGCGGCCGACACCGCTGGTCTCGTCGAACGGATCGTCCGGATGCCGGATCGCGGCGTATCCCCGGAAGATCTTGCGGCCGCGATGCTCCGCGACCGCGTCCTCGCCGAGTTGCCCGGCGGCCAGCAAATGCTCGACCAGAGCACTGGGGTCCTCCACCTCGTATTCCAGGGCGGCGCCCCAGAAATCGGCGAGAGCAGGGGCGTCTCTGCTGTCGATGACCAGTTTCCAGTTCAATGCCATGTAACTTCCTACCATCGGGAACCGGAGTAGGGCGCGGTCGGCACCCCCGGCCCTCCCCGGCCTCGGCCACCGACCGCGGTGCGGTGACCGGCCGTCGTCGCACCCGCGCCCGCCACGGCGGCCAGAACGCACCGGCTCCCCGGCCGGACCCGCTGTCAACAGGCGTTTACCGGACAATTGCCCTGCGCGGCACCGACGCGCGTCGCGTCCTCCGACGCTGTCGCCGAGGTATTCGTGCCCGGTGTCAGGTCCACCGACATCGCTCTGCGCACCGTGCGCGCGGACCAGATTCTCGGCAAACCGACCGCGCCGCAACCTCTTCCGCCCGCACCGGGCGTCGCCCGGAGTTGGCCGGAGCGACGATGAGCGCACCGGTCGGGTAACTCCGGGTGAACAGCCGGTGCAACCCGACCGCCCGCCGTATTCTGAATCGGTACCAAGAGCGGGGGTGATGTGCATACGACATAGTCCGTCGCCGCCTACCCGAAGTTCCCAGTTCCCAGACGCGAATCCACCGCGTTGGACCAAACACCCTACCCCGCAACGGTTTTTGCCCGGTCTGTGATGTCCGTCTCATTCGGAGTCACAGGCCGTCCCGAGTGACAGCCCTTCGGCGGCAGGTCTCGTGCGGGCATTTTCGCGACCCCGCAGCAATCTCGGGATCGATGGACCGGGAGTTGCCAAATGCATTCTCAATCTTGATGATTCGCTATCGATTGCTACAATCGAAACGTGCACCGTTAGCCTAGCTAATCAGCGGCAATACTATGTCCGGGCCGGTCTCCCACCGTGGCTCGCCCGGAGTTCTTCCGCCACTGAAACGGCGCACGATCCGTTGTCGGCAGTTCCAGGGAGTTCGCTATGGACAATCCGCACGTTCTGGTCATCGGCGGCGGCCCAGCCGGGTCGACCACCGCAGCACTGCTCGCAAAGTCAGGGGTACGAGTGACCCTCCTGGAACGAGATAAGTTCCCCCGCTACCACATCGGCGAAAGTCTGTTGGCCTCGGTTCTGTCGACACTGCGTCTCTCCGGCGCCTACGACGCGGTCGCCGCCCACGGCTTTCAGATCAAACGAGGCGGCCACTTCCAGTGGCAGAACGACGACTGGCTGCTGGACTGGTCAAAGCTCGTCGACGCGGAAGCGTGGTCGTGGCAGGTCCAGCGCGACGTGTTCGACGATCTGCTGCTGCGCAACGCCGCCGAGCAGGGCGCGAAGGTGATCGAGCACGCCACGGTGACCAACGTGCTGTTCGAGGGCGACCGGCCCACGGCCGTCGAATGGACCGTCGAGGGTGACGACCAGGTCCACACCATCGAGGTCGACTTCCTCGTCGACGCCTCCGGCCGGGCCGGTGTGCTGGCCAAGAAGCAACTCGTCGAGCGCCAGCAGCACCCGGCTTTCCGGAACGTGGCGGTCTGGTCGTATTGGGAAGGCGCGCATCTGCATCCGGACAGCCCGGAAGGCGCGATCAACGTCGTGTCCACCCCCGAGGGCGGCTGGTTCTGGAATATTCCGCTCTCGAACGGCCGCCACAGCGTCGGCTATGTCGTCTCAGCGCGCAAAGCCGCCCCGAAACTCCGTGAGATGGGACGCGAGGCCTACTACCTGGAGACCATTCGCGACAGTGCGGCGATGGGCAAGCTGCTCGAGGGCGCGCGGCAGGTCGCCGAGGTCAAGGCGGAGCAGGACTACTCCTACAGCTCCGACCGGTTCTGCGGTACCGGCTGGGTGGTGGTCGGGGACGCGGCCTGCTTCCTCGATCCGCTGTTGTCCAGCGGCGTGCACCTGGCGACCTACTCGGGTCTGGTCGCGTCGGCGGCGATCGCGACCATCCTGCGCGGCGAGCTGAGCGAGGCCGACGCTCTCGGCTTCTACGAGCACGCCTATCGACGGGCCTACACCCGGTTCCTGGTCCTGGTCTCCCGGATGTACGAACAGTACGTCGGGTCCGAGGAATACTTCGCGCACGCGGGGACGCTGACGACCGGGCACAGCGGCGACACGAAGCAGGCCCAGTTCACCGAGATCATGGCGGGACTGACCGACATGGACGAGTCGTCGGGAGCGCAACAGCGCGCCGCGACCGAAACCATCATCTCCGCGGCCGAACGACTACACGACGAGGCGGCGAATCTCGAGTACATGGGTCACCTGGACATGTCCGTCGTATGGGATCACTGGCGTGATCCGTTGGCCGACACGACGACCGGTGAACTGCGCATCACGACCGAGCCGGTCCTCGGCCTGACCGATCGGCCGAGGACCGACGAGGAAGTCGCCGCCGTGGCTCGCCCGGTTCTCCCACCGACGGCCGCCGGCGCCACCACCCACTAGCGCCGGTTTCGGTTCGGACTTCTCGTGAGGACCACCGCACGGAGCCGGCCGTGACGATCACGCACACCGGCCCCGAACCACCGGGTGATTGCCCGCCCGGTGGTTCGGGTCTCCGTAAACAGGACGGGATCGAGCGATTCGGCCACCCGCTGACCAGGACCCTGCTGGGCAGCGACGGCTTCACCACCCCCGCACTCGCGGCGATTCTGGGCACCGAGCTGCAGATTCGGGTGCTGCGCCAGGACGATGTCGCGGCGGGGCGCTTACCGGACATCGTCACGAATGCGCTGGGCGTATCCGGCGCCGATCGCGTCATCGTCCGGCGCTCGTGCCTGGTCAACGCCGATCTGGTCACCGCATCCGTCAACTACGTCGTCGCGGTGCGGGGGCCCGCGGCCGCGTCCGGGGTGGACGACGTGCGCGTGCCGATCGGGTCCGGCTTGATGTCCCGTGGGCTGTCCCAACGGCGGCGCCTGCTGCGGGCCGGCGTGACTCGGTGGCCGGATGGCCGGCTGTGCGCGGCCCGGTCCTACGTCATGCTGCTCGGCGACCGACCTCTCTGTTACATCCGGGAATCGTTCAATCCCAGCGTCGTCCCGCCCGCCTACACCGCCACGACCGATGGCGAGCCGCCGTGGGCCGACGAACCGGAGCTCACGCAACCGGGATCGTCCACCTTCCCGGCGGCATCGCCCACCGACGACGCGTCGACGGGCACCCGGCCACCGCGTGGCTGCGCAGCGCGATCGCGCATCATGCCCGCACCGGCCCACCCGGACGAGTGCGAGACGCTGACCGCCGATCTGGCCCGGGCAGCCCGCGGGCAAGGCTTCGTGCTGCATTTCGGCGGCGATGAGGCCCGATCCGACAATGACGCTTCTCCCGCGGTCGATGCTCGCCGGGCGCTGATCTACGCCGCGGCAGCCGTTATGGCGCACGGATCGGGAACGCCGGTCGTCGCCATCGAACCAGCGCCCACGCGGCATCCCCTGCCGCGATGGATGCCGGACGTCCTCGGCCCCATGGCAGCGTCTTTCGTCGGCGCCGCGACCCATACCGGAATCGATGCGGCCGACCCCACGCCGGACCCGGCGGAAAGGTCCGCGCGTGCGACTCGCGGCGATCGGCTGCCGATCACGCTCTGTGTGAACATGCTGCGCCGTGCCGGAGATCGATGCCACGACCCGGTGCGCCGCGAACTGCTGCGCGCGGTCGCCGGGCTGCTGCCGCTCACCGCGATCGCGCCATCGGGAGCGCAGGAACTGCACAGTCCCCTGGTGCCGCTGCGCGTCTCGGGGGAACCGGGCCTGCCCTACGCGACGTTCCCTTCCCCGCACAGCGCCGACCGCCGACGATGGGATCGTTCGGCCCACCTGCTCTGGCTCGGCCACTCGGCCCGCCGCGCCCTGCATGCCGAAGTGCGGTTCGCGGCCGCCGTCGGCAATCCCGTCGCCGTAGCCCTCGGCCCCGCCACCACGGCGCACGATGTCGAGTACCTGTGCCGAACGCTGAACGCACAGCGGCAGCCGGGCAAACTCACCCTCGTCCCGCGGGTGGACGCCGCCTGCGCCCTCGCCCGGCTTCCGGCGCTGTTCGACGCGGCCGCCGCGTGCGGAACGCCGGTCTGCTGGGTGGGTGATCCCATGCCGCTCGCGGCACGAACCCGACACGGCCGCATGCCGCTTCGCGCCGAGGTGGTCATCGACAATATTCGCGCGTTCTTCCAGACCTGCCGCGCCACCGGCACCGCACCCGGCGGCCTGCATCTGGAATGCGCGCCCGAAACGGTCCTCGAACACACCGAGCTGCGGGAAGGTGGTCGGACCCGCGACCTTCGCGACGATCGTCGAAGCCGCTACGGGCGCGGCCTCGATCCGGCACAGACACTGCGTTGTGTCATCGAAGCGCTCGAGTCACGGATCGCCTGATCGCCTTCCGCCTGCATCCGCGCCGGTTCCACACCGTCGGCACCGGCAGACCCTCGGCCGAGCGCCGTCGTCGCGACCATCCGGAGGGCGAGTTCCCCTGAATGGGAAGCATATTAGCGCGACTCGCGCGGTCGGGTACTGTCGCTTGCACGCGCACTCGACGGCGCGGCTGCCAGACATTTCCCGGGCGCTCCGGCATCGAGGCCACGAAGCCTCCGCATGCCCCGTATCTCGGTGATTCGTTACTGCTTCGCAGGCATGCGCTGAAACGCATCCGGCCGACCGCGACGGACGACATCTTGATCTCCGGCGACCACTGCCCTGACGGTGAATTAGAGGAGAACAGCCGGTAATTTCCTAGGCAGCTTCCACAATCCGGACAGTTTCGAATCCACCTCGAGAACTCGAACAGCCGACGCCGGTGACCTCGGCCGGTATCGGTGGCCTTCCTCTCCCCAGAAGCTTCACACGCCCATCACCTGCGCTGATACTGCGAACCTCCGGAGCCTCGAGCAGCCCCGCCGCGCCGCCCGCCGGACGCCTACTCGGGTGAGGAACATGTTGCCGCTCGCGCACCGGCCCGGTGGTCCTCTCGTGGACGCGACCAAAGTCAGGAATAATTGTGGTTCACTTGTTGGGTATCACAAATCCATGTGATTCGGGATGAGATCGCTACCCGTTCGTTATTCTTCGGGCGGGTACAGGTGAGGCGTCGGCCGGGCGGGCGGCGCCGTGTTGGAGGTAGGCGTTTCCAGCCGTGAGCAAGTGGTCTGAACTACGCACGTCCGTCGTGGGAATGGTGCGGTCGAGTCAGCGCGATGTCCGTGGTCGAGTGAGTGTGCGGGTGCGACTGCTGGCGATCGTGCTGATCTCCAGCGTCACGCTGCTCACGATCGGGGTCGGGGCGGCGGGTTACCTGGTGAAATCCGCTCGGGACGCGGAGGAATGGGCGGAGCTGGCCAGCAGCACCACGGCGCCCGCCATTCTCATGGTGCAGGCGTTCCAGGAGGAACGCCGGTTGTCGCTGTTGTACCTAGCGGGCGACGCCGAAGTCCGGCCCGGGCTCGCCGCCGCGCGGCAGCGCTCGGACGCGGCGCTGGCGGCGGTGATCGACAAAGGCGACGCCGCCCGCAAACTCAATCCCGGCGGCTCGGCCTCCGACATCGAGGGCTACAACAAGCTGTTCGCCATGGTTCCCACGGTGCGCGCCGGGGTCGATTCGCAGCAGGCGCCGCCCAACGATGTCTTCGTCGTGTTCAGCCAGGTCATCGGCACGATCGTCGCCGCATCGATGGTGGCCGCCCGGGTGGCGCCGAAAGCCGATATCGCGATCGAACTCGGCTACGGCGTCGAACCTCTGCGCGCTGCCGAGGCATTGTCGATGGCGGACACACTGGGCACGGTGGCGCTGACCCGCGGCGAACACACGCCCGCGCAACTGACCGAGTTCAATCGACTGGTCGGTGAATTCCGTGCTCAGATCGCCTATTCGAGCCGCGTGCTGAAGGGCGCCCGGCTCGCCCAGCTCGAGGAGATCACCACTGGACCGGCCTACCAGAAGATCATCGCGATGCAGGATGCGGTGATGGTGCGCGGGCCGGTGGAGGCGGGCGAGGACTTCGACGCCGGCACCCAGGGCAACCGCTCGACGACCGCCGCCCCCGCGTTGCCCATGAACGTCGCGGCCTGGCAGGAGGCGTCCGGCCAGGTCGGGTCGGGCCTGCTGAAGGTGTGGGACTACCAGAGCCGCGACGCGCACGACATCGCCCGCGCGCAGGGCGACCGGACCGCGCGGCAGTCCCTGCTCGGCGGGGCGGCGGTG
Source organism: Nocardia asiatica NBRC 100129 (assembly GCF_000308415.1). GTDB lineage: Bacteria > Actinomycetota > Actinomycetes > Mycobacteriales > Mycobacteriaceae > Nocardia > Nocardia asiatica. The sequence goes on from NZ_BAFS01000471.1 coordinate 39,446, forward strand.
TTGCTGGTCGCGACCCTCGCCTTCGTCGCGGCGCTGGTGCTGGCCAATCGGTTCATCGCGCGCATGCGCCGATTGCGGCGCGACACGTTGGAGCTGGCGGATCAGCAGCTGCCTGATCTCATGCACCGGCTCGGCCGCGGCGAGAGCCCGGACACCGAGAAGGAACTGACCCGTCTGGATTTCGGCTCCGACGAACTGGGGCAGGTGGCCGACGCGTTCAACCGTGCCCATGTCGCGGCCGTGGCGGCCGCGGCGGCGGAGGCGAAGACGCGCGCGGGCGTCAACGCGGTGTTCCTCAACATCGCTCATCGCAGCCAGGTCGTGGTGCATCGCCAGCTCGCGCTGCTCGACCAAGCCGAGCGCAAAGAGGAGAACGCCGACCAGCTCGAGCTGCTGTTCCAGCTGGATCACCTGGCGACCCGGGCCCGGCGCAATGCCGAGAACCTCATCATCCTCGGCGGCGAACAGCCGGGACGGCGCTGGCGCAAGCCGGTCCCGCTGCTGGACTTGGTCCGGTCCGCGGTCGCGGAGAGTCTCGACTACACCCGCATCCAGATCGGCCGGTTGCCGGATGTCCAGGTGTCCAGCAACGTCGTGGCCGACCTGATCCATCTGATGGCCGAGCTGACCGACAACGCGACGGCGTTCTCGCCTCCGCAGGCGCGCGTCGAGGTGTCCGGCGTGGTGGTCGGGCGTGGTGTCGCGGTCGAAGTCATCGATCAGGGTCTGGGCATGTCGGACGCCGACTTCACCGCGCGCAACGAACTGCTGTCCAACCCGCCGGATTTCAGTGTGGTCACCTTGTCCAGCGAGACCCGGCTCGGCTTGTTCGTGGTCGCGAAACTGGCTCACCGCCACGGTGTTTCGGTGCGATTGGGCGAATCGGTCTACGGCGGCGTGCGGGCCGTGGTGCTGCTTCCGAGCGCGCTCCTGCAGTCGGAGACGGGACCACGCGAACACAACGACAGTGGCCCAGTCGAACCCCCGGAGAGACCCGTGTCGGACAGCTCCTCGCCTCAGCCACCTCCGGTAGCGCAGCGATCGGCATGGTTCACCCCGGCTTCCGAGCAGTCCCCGGCGCCGGGCGCGTACAGCGACCCGCGCGGATTCGGCCAGCACACCGCACCGTATTCCGAGCCCGCGATGTATTCCGAGCCCGCGCCGGACACCCGGCCGCCGCTACCGCGGCGCCGCCGTCAGTCCCGCGAGGAGCAAGCGGCGCCCGCCGCCGCCCCGGTCCGGCAGCGGACCGCCGACGAGGCACGCAACCTGATGAGTGCCATCGAGAACGGAACCCGCCAGGGACGCCGGAAGCGTCCCGACCTCGACTAGTCCGCATCCACCTCACCATCGGAAGGCGACGATGACTACTTCCCAGGGAATCGGCCTCGGTTGGCTGCTCGACGAGCTGGTCACCGGACTGGTCGGAGCCCAGTCCGCGGTGCTGCTGTCCTCGGACGGGCTGCTGCTGGGCCATTCGAACCAGTTGGACAAGGCCGACGCCGAGCGATTCTGCGCGATGGCCTCGGCGCTGCACAGCCTGTCTCGCAGCGTGGGTCACCATTTCGACGCCGGTGGCGTCTGCCAGACCGTGGTGGAACTGGACCGGGCGGTGCTGTTCGTCACCGCGGCGGGCGCCAACGCGTGCCTGGCGCTGCTGGCGTCCGAGACCGCCGACATGGGTATGGTGGCATACGAAATGAACCAGACGGTGCACCGAGTCGGAACACATCTGTCGGTCGACACGCGCCCGCACCCACCCGCTTCCACACAGCCATGACTTATCCGCACGATCCCTGGTACGAAGACGAAGCCGGACCGTTGGTCCGGCTCTACGCCATCACCCGTGGCCGGGGTCGTGCCGCGCGACGGGAACTGAACTTGACCACCCAGGTGGTCGACGCCGCGCCCGGTAGCGCCCTGCGGCGCACCGAGCCGGAGTACGCCGCGATCGTGCAGCTGTGCCGCACCCCGCAGTCGGTGGCCGAGGTGTCCGCGCGGCTGCACCTGCCCTTGACGATGACGAAGGTCCTGCTCGGCGATCTGCTCGACGACGGACGGTTGATCGCTCGGGCGCCTCAGCCCGCGATGGGGTCGGAGTCGGATCTGGGTCTACTGCGCGCTGTGCTCGACGGCATTCGAGCGCTGTGACCACACCGGCTCCGACCGGCGCTCAGCCCAACTGCGCGGCGAGCCTTTTCGCGTTCATGTAAGCGATCGCCTCGATCGACACCATAGGGTTGACGCCCGAGGCCGTGGGGAAGCAAGAGGCGTCGGCGACGACGATGTTCCCCACTTCCCAGGTGGCGCCGTCCGGATCGGTGGCCGAGTTCTCCGGCGAGCCGCCCATCCGGGCCGAGCCCATGATGTGCAGCGCCCCCAACGAGCATTGCCCGGGACCGTACCCGGCGGCCCGGCACGCGGCGGCGAATTCGTCGTGCGAGCCGCGCCGACCGGGTTCGTAGGAGACGCCGGCCTGGTGCCCGGAGAAGATGCGGTGCGCACCGGCCGCCTCCAGAATGCTGGCCGCGCCCTCGATTCCGGTATGCAGATGCGCGGCGTCGTAGTCGGACAACCGGTACTCGACGATCGGCTCACCGCCGCGGTCGACGGTCACGCGGCCCGGATCACGGTCGCGCGTGATGATGCCGATCGCGTTCGATTTCGCGAAATCGAGCATGGTGGCCCGATGGTTCTCGGCGCCGCGCCAGCTCATGAACCCGGTGGCGAGACCGGGATGGATCGGACCGGTTTCGTAGATCACGCCGTAGCCGTTGCCGTCCAGATCGCTGTGCCTGCGGCAGATCCGGGTCTGCAGGCCGCCTTCCCACGGCCGGATCTCTTCGGAGAACACGCCGAAGACCGCGGCCGCCGGGTGCAGGCGCAGGTGACGGCCGATGTTGTCGTTGCGCAATCCGGAACGCCGCAGCAACGCCGGAGTCTGGATCGCGCCGGCCGCCACCACGACCGCGCGCGCGTGCACCTCGATCGCCGTGCCGTCGGAGGTGACCGCCGAGACTCCCTCGGCCCGGCCGCCCCGCACGAGAATCCGGCGCACGTCGGCGTCCACGACCAGGCGCGCGCCCCGGTCGGCCGCATCGGCGAGCCAGGTCTTGGTCACCGACTGTTTGGCGCCGAGCCGGCAGCCGTATCCGCATCGGCCGCACTCCACACCGGCGTCGCAGGCGTCGGTGACGTTGCGCGGCAGTGTGTCCACTTCCCAGCCCAAAGCTTTGGCGCCGCGCTCGAGCACACCGTCGCGGGCCGACAGCATCGACCGCTGATCGGTGACACCGAGTCGCCGCTGCACCACTTCGAGCGCTCGGTCGAACTCCGCCTCGGCGAATTGACCGGCGCCGAGCGCGGCCCACTCCGCCCGCACGTCGTGCGGCGTCGGCAGCGAGGTGCTCCAGTTCACGACCGTCCCGCCACCGAGGCACGTGCCCGCGACGAGAGTGATCTGACCTTCGGCGGACGCGGGCGGGCCCGGCGCGTACAGCTGCTGCAGTCCGCCGAGTTCACCGGTACCGAAATCGCGGTCGTCGTAGTAGTCGCCGCGTTCGAGCACCACGACGTCGAGACCCGCTTCGGCCAAGACCGCGGCCGCTACACCGCCACCGGCGCCGGACCCGACGACCACCACGTCACACCGCATCTCGGTGGTCTCGGTGACCCGCAGCGGCCGCAACGCGGGCGCGGGCGCCGTCGGCAGCGGACCGGTCGGGGCCGGATAGCCGATCTCCTTCCACAGCGGGTGGGCGCCCGACGGGCCGGGAGTGACGTTGTAGGACAGCAGCGACGCTTGCTTGAGCGCTTGGAAGATCACTCGGACCGGCTCGAAGCGGGAATCGGCCAGGCGCAGCAGCGCCCGCTCCCGCTGCTGCTGCGACAGGCTGGAGAAGCGTCGCGGACCGCTGCCGGTGAGCATGCCGGTCAGCCGGGAGTCCCACAGGTTCAGCAGCGTGGCCAATTGTTTCTTCTCGGCCTCGCGCGGGTTGCGGCCCAATATCTGGAAGACGGTGTCCACGGCGCCTATCGCGCTCGCCGACGGAAGCGTCAACCCGTCGCCAGGGTTGAACGTGTCGCAGATCAGGTTCAACGCCGCGCGTTGCTTCGCTGTTGGTTCCATTCGAAAAGTACCCTTCGTTTCGCCGAGTGAGTTCTATCACAGGACGTGAACAACCACTAACTAAACGGGCGTTTGCACTGGTCGTATCTTCCCCATACTGGAAAGAATGCGTGGCCACATACTGAAGCTTCCAGCTCCCGGCAGGCGGGGCCGCGCGCCGAGGCGCGACCCGCCCTCGACGCTCACGCCGGAATGACGATCGACGCCGCGCACCCGACCCCCAGGAACGCGTGCACGACCGCGATGAGGGCCGCGGCGAGTTCCACCGCCCGGTCGACATCGGCCCGTGGCCGCGTCAGCGACCATCGGGTGAACGTCCGCTCGGCATGGACCGCGAGGCGCAGCAACTCGGCGCGATACGAGCCGAGCAGCGGTTGGTCGCATGCGTTCAGGGCCGCGGCGGTGAGGTGGGCGCAGCGGCCGATGGTCACCACTACCTCGAGCAACTCGTCCGGCACCGCCGTGATGACGTAGGCGTCCGCGAGCGCGGCCGCCATCCGGGTCCGTTCGACCACGCCGCCGAGCGCTCGGCCCAATTCGGACAGCCTCGCACCGTCCGCCGCCACGGATCCGCCTTCCAGGGCAGCGGTCAGATTGCCGATCACCACACCGGCCGCGTGCTCGACGCGGCGCAACCGATCGAGGATTCCGGAAGCGTCGACCGGAGAGCAACCGAAATCCGCCAGGACTGTCGCAGCCTCCACCAGTGTCGCGGCCGCCGCACGGAAGTAGATCTCCGTCCCCGCGCTCGCCGGCAACGTGCCCATGTCCACTCCCTCCGGGGTAGCGACCCTCCGACCGGCAGCCATCGCGTGGCCGCGCGGCCCGGGTCGGCTTGTCCACAACTGTGCGTCAATGGTTCATAACATATCGCAGTAATTTGCAGGTAGATAGAAGAGACTCACGGGAACAGGCATTCACTTAAATGCCAGTGAAGGCACGAGCCACCGGACCGGCCACGTCGTGGCGCCAGCCGGGTTCGGTTGGTCGGCACCCGGCATCGCGGGCACGATGGGTGGAACCGAGCCGACGACCGTCGAGAGGATCGACCGATGCACCGTCCGAGTCGCTACCTGGTTGCGGTGGTCGTCCTGTTCGGTGCCGCTGTCGGGTGCGAAGGCACCGAGCCCGAGTCGCGCCCGGTCCGGGGCGAGATCGTGGCGACGGCATCGCTGCTGAGCCTGCCGCTCGAACAGACCACCGCGCTGCTTGCCGACGGCGGAATCCGGACGCCCGTCCGCAACGGTGTCGACGCGTATCGCATCGACTATCGGACGATCACCCCGCAGGGCGAGCCGACCACCGCCAGCGGGCTGGTCGTCCTGCCGCGCACCGAGTCCGGACGCCTGCGGGTGGTCAGCTACGAACACGGGACCATGACGCTCAAGAGCGACGCGCCGTCCGTCGACACCCGCAACCTCCCCGACCGGCTGCGCACGGTGATGTTCGCGGCGGCCGGTTACGCGGCGGTAGCGCCGGACTACCTGGGCCTGGGGACCGGCCCAGGGCCGCATCCCTACGTCCACGCGCCGTCGGAGGTCAGCGCGTCGGCCGACCTGCTGCGCGCGGCCCGGTCCTTCGCCTCCCAGCAGCGCCGAGAAGTCGACCCGAACGTGCTGGTGACCGGTTTCTCGCAGGGCGGGCACGCCGCGATGGCGCTGGGCAAAGCGCTGCAGGCCGGAGCGATCCCCGGCTTCGGCGTCGCCGCGCTGGCCCCGATCAGCGGCCCCTACGACCTGCGGCACGTTCAAGCGCCCGCCGCGCTCGACGGGCAGGTCGTGCCGGGCGCCGCGGTCCTGTTCCTCTCCTACTGGATCACGTCGATGAACCGGATCCACCACCTCTACGACGATCCCACCGAAGCCTTCCAGCAGCCCTACGCCGACAAAGTCGAGGAACTCTTCGACGGCTTCCACAACGAACTCACCATCGTGACCTCGCTGGCGACCACACCCGCGCAACTGCTCACCGCCCGGTTCCTCGCCTTGGCCGCCGCCCCGACCGGCGCCGCCGCGAAGGCGATCGCCGACAGCGACGGCACCTGCGACTGGACGCCGCGCGTGCCCGTCCAGCTCTACGCCGCCCGCGGCGACCGGGCCGTCCCTTACGCCAACACCGAGCGCTGTCTGCGGGCCCTCGGCAGCGGCAACGCCACGCTGCGCGACATGGGCGCAGTGGACCATGCCGGGACGGCCCGGGTCGCCCTCCCCGAGATTCTCGGCTGGTTCCAGCAGGGGTTCCCGCCGGACTGACCGGCGCCCGAGGAGGGTCACCGCGCGACCGGCGGTCAGTGCGAGTCGGCCGGTTGTGTCGTCGGCTCCAAGGGCAGCTCCATCCGGTCCACGACGAGGCGGATGTCCAGGTGCGCGATGTCGCCGGAAGCGTCGAACTCGACGTCGCCCGCGATACCGCGGCCGCTGAATTCCAGCCACCGGTAGTCGTCGAGGAATTCGGTCACCAAACCGCGCCGGGTCAGGTAGCTGTGCACGGCGCGCCGATGATCGGTCAGCGGCAGCGCCCCGAAACCATAGGCCAGCACGCGAGCGAGGCCGGAGGCGGTGGGAGCGGGCAGCTCGAACGACGGATGGTCGATGAGGAACGCGACGCAGGCGCCATCGATGACACCGCAGTAGGAACTCCAGCGGCCGCAGACGATCTTCGCCGCGTCCGCCATCAGCCCGGCCACCTGATAGGGCTCCGGCGCCGCACCGCCGAGCGCCACGGGCAGTTCCGCCGAACACAATTCGGCCACGCCGTACCGAAAGCCGAACTCGCGCACCGTCTGCGCGGAACGCAGCAGCGAGCGCGGGTAGCCCCAGGGATTGGCCCATCCCCACAGCCACGACTCCGCGTCGGCCGTTCCGAGCAGATGCACGTCGGTGCACACGAAGGAACGCTCCTCACCGAGGAATTCCAGCCGACGCCCTTCCAGGTCGGCTTCCCACACGTGTGCGCCCAGCACTTCTTCCAGGTGCAGCCGGTGTTCGAGCGACAGCAAGCCCGCGTCATCGAGAAGTCTCGTCAGTGGCACGGATTGGGACACCGCGTCAGCGTAGTCAACGAGCGCACACAGCCGCGCCTCCGACCGGCGACGTGCCCGCTACCGGAAGGAACTGACGTTGTTCACTTGGTTCGAGGTGGTGTAACCGCTGACGTGATAGGTGATCTCGTACGAGAGGTCCGAACTCGTCCACGTGACCGGCGACCACTCACCGGACTCGCAGAACAAGATGTAGATCTCGTGCCCGGCCTCGTACTCGGAACTGGTGGCGCCGGGGGCCAGCACGAACAGCTCTTTGGGCTTGTCCCACTCCTGCCGATAGACCGACACGTGCCCGCCGGAATCGTTGTGCAGCTTGTACCACCCGGCCGAACTGCGCGCGGCGGGCTCCGGGGCGGTCGGCGACACGGTGACAGTCTTCTTCTTGATCGCCATGCTGGCGGTCTCGGTCATTCGACTCTCCTTCGGTCCGCTGATCTCGCCCCACAGTCTGCCCATATCCCGGGCGAGTCGATTCACCCCTTCCGGGTGAAATCGGGCGTAGCGCATCGAGGGCCGGACTCAGCCCGCGGCGGCTGGCCGGCCGGGCAGCGGATGCGGCAGGAAACCGTCGGCGAAGAACATCATGGAGCCGCACTGATCACACCGGTAGGCATGCTGCTCGAGCACTTGCTGACCCAGCTCACTGGGGTGATCGGTCAGGAAGCCGGTATGCCCGGTGATGAAACCGAGAACACCGATGTAGGTGCGTTGGCGTTCGCACCACGGACACCTGAGGTCGACGGACTCCTGCCTGCGGCGGATCTCGTCTTCCTGCATATATTCGTGAAATCCAGACCGGCACGCGATCCAGGACCGTCGGCCTGTTGCCGCCGACGAGAATAGGCGGGTGACCAGCACCGGCACGCCGCGCGGTGAATTTCAGGACAGCCCCAGATCCCTGGCGACGATCACTTTCATGACTTCGCTGGTGCCCGCGTAGATGCCGGCCACGCGGGCATCGGTGTACAACCGGGCGATCGGGTACTCCAGCATGTATCCGTAGCCACCGAACAATTGCAGGCAGCGGTCCACCACACGGGCCTGCACCTCGGTGCAGAACAGCTTCACTCGAGCGGCGTCCGCCCCCGACAGCGTGCCCTCGACCAGGTCGAGCACCGCCCGGTCGGCCATGGTCTGGGCCGCCTCGACCTCCGCGGACATCGCGGCCAGTTCGAACTTGGTGTTCTGGAACGACGCGACCGGTGTGCCGAATGCCTTGCGCTGCTTGGTGTACTCCACCGTCGCGGTGATCCCGGCGCGCGCCTGGGCGACCGAGCCGACCGCGACGGTCAGCCGCTCCTGCGGCAGGTTGTGCCCGAGGTAGCCGAACGCCGCGCCCCTCGGCGCCGAGCCGGTTGGCCACGGGCACCCGGACGTCCTGGAACGACAGCTCCATGGTGTCCTGCACCTTGCAGCCCATCTTCTCCAGCATGCGCCCGCGGGTGAAGCCCGCCATCCCGTCCTCCACCACCAGCAGGGTGAGCCCGGCGCGCCGGTCGCCCGGGTCGGTTTCACCGTAGTTCCTCCTCCGTGGGCTGTTCGGCGCCCGATGGGTGGCCGGGGCCTGCGCCGACGTCTCGCCCTTCGCTCGTCGATGAGCAGCACATGCCCGGGGGCACACTCGCTCTCAGGGAAACCATCTTCCCTGATTTGGGTAATCAGTATATGCCGCTTTGAGAGTGTGATCTACACGAGGCGCGGTGGCAGAACTCGGGCACGTCCGGGCCCGCCGCGGGATCGGCCCCCGCCGCCTCGGCGTTGACAGTGCCGCAGCCGCATGGAAATCTACTAGTTGGGTTCGAGAATGCTGTTCTCAGTAATATGAAGAATGAAATCCTCCAATCGGGAAATGATAGTCTCGCAATTGCGTCGGACATGGTGACCAGGAACCCGATGACACGCCGTTCTCCAGTACAGTGCATCCATGTTCTCTTCACATGACCGAGGACCGAGGTGCCCGTGACCAGCCCGAGCGAGAAACCGGCTTGGAAGCAGCGCGCCGTGGAGCGCTCTTTACGCACCGCGAAGTTGCGCGCCGAAGAGCGCGTGCAGCGGTTCCTCGACGCCGCCCAGGCCATCATCACCGAGAAGGGCAGCACCGACTTCACGGTGCAGGAGGTCGTGGACCGCTCACGACAATCCCTGCGCAGCTTCTACCTGCAGTTCGACGGCAAGCACGAACTGCTGCTCGCCCTGTTCGAAGACGCGCTGAGCCGCACCTCCGACCAGCTGCGCGCAGCCGCCGACGGCCAGACCGACCCGCTGGAGAAGTTGCAGGTCGCCGTCGAGCTGCTGTTCGAGCTGTGCCGGCCCGACCCGTCGGCGCAGCGTCCGCTGTTCACCGATTTCGCGCCGCAGCTGCTGATTTCGCACCCCGACCACGTGAAGGTCGCGCACGCGCCGATGCTGGCGCTGTTCACCGAGCTGATGGAATCCGCGAAGGAGGCCGGACAGCTGCGACCGGAGGTCGATTCGCGCCGGACGGCGGCGATGGTCATGCAGACCGTCATGTTCACCGCGCAGCCCGCGGGAGCGTCCGACGACGAGACGCAGCACCCGATCACCGCGTCCGAAGTATGGAACTTCTGCGCGCACGGCTTTGCACGCGAATGAGAAAAATATTCTCCCTTCAGAGAATTTGACTTACACTCGGGTTCATGTGCACACCGACGAGGACTCCATTCTCGCCGCCATCGCGGAGGCGGAATCGCTGGGACCGCTGCGTATCTCGGTCGACACCCACGGCGGTCCGGCCACCGGCGGCCGCCTGATCGGCAAGGACGGCACGCCGCTGGCACTCGACGGCTTCCGCACCACCATCGAGTTCTATCTGACCGCCGTGTTCAACGTCCTGCGCCTTACGGCGGCCGCTATCGCCGAAGACAGATCCGCAGGAGGAGGGCGGTCGCGGCGTCATCGTGAACACCGCCTCGATCGCCGCGTTCGAGGGCCAGATCGGTCAACTGCCCTACGCGGCGGCGAAGGGCGGCGTGGTCGGCATGACCCTGGTGGCCGCCCGGGACCTGTCCCCGGTGGGCATTCGCGTGGTCACGATAGCCCCGGGCACGGTGAACACCCCCGCCTACGGCAAGGCCGCCGACCAGCTGGAGGCGTACTAGGGGCCGCAGGTGCCGTTCCCCAAGCGCATGGGCCGTTCCGAGGAGTACGCCAAGCTGGCCACCGCCATCATCGACAACGACTATCTCAACGGAGAGGTCATCCGGCTCGACGGCGCCCTGCGCTTCCCGCCGAAGTAGCCGCCACGGCGGCGACACGTGCGGCCCTGCTGCCCAGGCGAACGATTCCGCGAGTCCTACACTGACGCGGTCCACGACCGACGTTTTAAGCTGGAAGCGTACGGCCTATGCTCTGGCAGTAGGGAGCGCATGAAACCCGCAACAGCGCCTCAGCCGGAATACCGGCAGGCCTGCTTCGCCGATATCGAGGACATCGCGGCCATCGAGGCCGAGGTGTTCGCCGAGCCGTACCGGTATCTGATGCTGCGCCAGCTGTTCGACCTGCACGGATCCGAGTGGCTGGTCGCGGAGGTGGACGGGGCGGTGATCGGTTACGCGTTGACCCTGGAGAAATCCGGACGGGCGCTGCTGTTCACGTTCGCGGTGGCCAAGCGGTACCAAGGTGAGGGCTACGGCCGCGCGTTGCTGAAGCGCACCCTGCAGACCTGCCGGACCGTGGGCGCCGAGGTGATGTACCTGACCGTCCGGCCGGACAACCAGCAGGCGAGCAATCTGTTCAAGCGAGCCGGATTCGAATTCGTGGAGCACGACGACCGATATTTCGGCCCGGGGGAGCCCCGGGACGTTTTCGAGTACCGGCTGAGGGGCAGACCGCTAGACTCGTGACCATGGGGGAGATTTCGCCCTTCGTCGCTTCGGTCTCGACCAGGATCACCAGGCGCGCAGACGAATACACCGCCGAGATCGACCGGGGCGGCCGCACCGAGCAGCAAGCGCTGGAGCAGTTCGCCGCGCATGCCGACGCGATCCTCGCCGATTACGACCCGCCCACCGCGCGGCGCCACTCCGACTCCCTGGTGTTCCGGCACCTGTACGCCGCCGCGCGCCAACCCGGGCCCGACGAAGCGGGCTGGCGAGTGCCCAGCGCGATCCCGGCGGCGCTGCTGGCCGCGGAGATCGAATTCCGCGGGCCGCTGCGGCTGAGCAGTCGGCAGAACACCATGCTCGCCGAGGAATACGAGCAGTTGGGCGCGCAGCTCGCGGCGGCGCGACTGCCCGCGCACGCGGCCCTGGCATACCGCAGAGGCGCCGCGCTGTACCGGATGAACGAGGACGACGAAGCCGAGGACCGCTGCGGTCTGCGACTGGCGCGGGCGCGCACCCTCGCACTGCCGCCGGGCCGCCGACGCTGGACGGGCCAGCTGTCGTATGTGCTGTGCGGCCACGGATACCGGCCTTCCTGGTTACTCGGCTGGGTTGCCGTGCAGCTGGTGCTGTTCACGGTCGCCGCTTTGCTCCTGAGCGGGAACTCTTCCCCGGCTGCCACCGTCTACACCTGCGTGACCAGCTTCATCAATCCGCTGGGCCCCGGTGACACGGAGAATCTGCGCCCGGCCGCCCGGCCGCTGTTCGCCGTGGAAGCGTGGACCGGCACGGTGTCGATGTCGGTGTTCTTCGCCCTGCTGGTGCGCAAGTGGTTCCGGATATAGCCGCACCGGCCGCTACCACTCGGCGTCGAAAGCCTTGTGCCGCAGCGCGTCCAGGGTCGCCACGGCGATGCGGTCGCGAAGCCGGGCGACCAGGGTGTTCCACTGCCGGGACAAGCCGGGATCGACCTGCAACTCCCGCCACAACGCGCGCATCGAGGCCGGGGTGTGCGCTCCCGGCATCCACAGCCCGGTGAGGTCTTCGAGCACCGGGGCCAGGATGTCGGTGCGTTCCCGGCTGTGCGAGGGGAAACGGTCGGCTTCGGCCAGCGCGTCGGCGACCACGGTCAGCAACCAGTCGTGCGCGGCCAGATCCTCACAGAATCGTTGCGCCGCATCCAGATCCTTCTCCTCGCGCACGATCAGCCGCACCGTGCGGAGGGTGGCGTCGTCCAGGTGCAGCGCGGCCGCGGGGCCCGCGCTGCCGCCGACTCGGGCGACCCAGCGCAACCGGGTGGTGCCTGCCCGCACCGGCGGATTCTGGTCCAATCGGGTGTCGGCGCGCAGGCGAGCGAGCAGGCGTTCGCTGATCGAGGCCAGGTCGAGTGTTTCGGCGTCGACCGCCCCGGTGAGATACCCCTCGGCCAAAGCAGCCCCGGCGGTGGCTCTCTCGGGCACGCGGCTGATGACTTCGGTCACGCCCTTCTGGCTGAGGTAGTGCGACCAGGTCTGTCTGCGCCGGCTCGCGGCGCGCACCACCCGGGTCCGCGCGGTGGACTGCAGCACGCGCCCGCCGGACAGGACCGCGCTCGTCGCCACCGTTCCGACGATGTGCGCGGACTGCTCGCCCAGGCTCAGATCGCAGTCGACGCCGACCGCGGTGGTCGGCGACACCGCCAGCGTGCCCGGCCGCTCCCGCCACCGCACCGTGCAGCCGGGCATGAGCGCCAGCAGATCGCAGGCCTCCGCCCCGGTGAGCGCGGTCGCCGACGGCAGCAGGCAGGTGCGCACCTCACCGAGGACGACCAGAGGCGTGGTCGCGGCCATGTCAGGTCCCGTCGAGCAACAGGTGGGAGAGCCGTTCGCTCACCTCGCGCGGCACCGGCACCGGCGGAACCTCCTCGGCGCCGCGGGCGATGACCTGCTCGACCACGTCGTCGTCGAGATCGAGGTGGTCGAGCACCAGCCGTACCGCGTGCTCGATGCCGATGTACCGCTTGGGCAGCATCGACAGCGTCTTGTAGGCGGCGAACGGCGCGGCGGACGGATTCAGCTGCACCACCGGCGGAATGTCGTGCCAGCGCCGCGGCGTGAGATCGGCCCGGCTCCACGGTTGCGGATCCACCACGACGTCACCGTGATAGCGCAGCATGCCCAGCCGCAGCAGATGCCAGACGGCGGCCAGGAACGGGCACGACCAGCGCGTCACGGCCACCCCGTCGACCACATGCCTGCTCCACAGTTCGACGTCGAGGAAGATCGAGTGCTCCCGGCGGCCGAACTCCTCCGGCGGCTGATAGCTGCGCTGGCGCATGGCCTGGCCGCGTTCGTCTTCCGACGAGCGCCGCCCGTTGCACAGCCATCCCGACTCGGCGGTCGGCGGCCTGCGGCCGGTGCTCGGCGGTGCGGGCTCGGCGACGATGCGCGCGGCCACCATCTCCGCCACCGGAATCGGCTCGCCGAACGCCACGCCGTCGACGAACTTCGACGCCCGCCAGCAACCGGATTCGCGCGCCAGATAGTCGATGACCAATCCGGATTCCTCCGCGGCGTCCAGCAGCTTGGCGAGGATCGCGGAGGGATCGGTATCCGGCTGGAAGTAGTCGTCGATCAGGTAGCAAGTGCTCACGCGCGCGTTCGGGCCGTACTGCACCTTGGCCGACTCGGCGAAGGCCGACACCAGAGGCACGATGCGGCGGAACTCCGCCCCGACCCGTTCGATATCGGAGGTGATGTCGTTGAGGTAGAAATGCCCGACCTCGATCGACAAGTGCGACAACGGGACCGACACGATCCGAGGCTGTTCGGTCGCCTCGCTGTAGCCCTGTGTATCCCCCATCTACAGCCTTTCCCAGGTGGCGATGTCGACCAGTCGGCGCGCCAGTTCGGCATAGGCCGAAGCGGTCGCCTCATTGGCGATCTGGGCGTTGACGTCGGCATCGAGGATGAGCTGTTCGCGCCGCTGCAACACCGGCTCGATCGGAGTGGAGCCGAGGACCGCGGTCGTGCCGAGCCGCTTGGCGGTGGCCAGCCGCCGCAGGGCGGCGTCCTGCTCTTGCAGCCACGCCGCCTGTGCCGGGCGCTGGGCGACCCCGTCCCAGTTGGCGTCGGGCACCGCCGTACGCACGTAGCGCACCGAGCCGAGCAACTCCTCCGGGTCGTGACCGCATTCCGCGCCTGCCTTCAGCAGTCCGTGCGAGCCGTACACCAGACCGGCGGCGGCCAGAATGTGCTGGCGCGTCCAGCGGTGGAAGATCAACCATCGGGCGATGCGCCCGCGCAGTTGGGGCAGTGCGGTGGCCTGCAACACGATCTGCAGTGCCGCCGAGCGGCCCGCGCTGAGGTCCACGATCACCACGCGGAACTCTTGGTCCAGCGCCACCAGCAGTTCCGCGCAGCGCTGCACCACCGCGTCGTCGTCGGTGAGGAACTCCGCGCCGCCCTCGTCCCCGGGCAGCAGCACCAGCCGGCCCGAGTTGGGGCCGATGCGGGACAGTTCCGGCCGATCGGTCGCCGCGCCGACATCGAGCCGGGCCACGGTTCCGCTCTCGCCGAGCAGGTAGGAATGCACGCCGCCGCGCGGCACGCCGCGTTCGGCCGCGCCGATCTCGAACAGCGCGCCTGCCGTGGGTGAGCCGAGGTCGAAGTCGGCGTAGGCGACGTTCAGGCCCGAACGGCACAGCCGGTAGGCGATGTTGCAACTGGTCACCGACCGCCCGGTGCCGCCCTTGTCGGAGGTGGAGAACACCAGCACCCTGCCACCCCCTACCGTGTCGCGTCCCGGCGGGCGTACGCCAGTTCGTCCAGCTGCACCAGTGCCTGGGTGGCCAGACTGTAGGCGGTGCCGGGACGCTCACGCAGCACGCGGCGAGCCCGGTCGAGCGATTGCCGGATCCGGTTGACGGCAGCCTGTTTCGGGGAGAGGTCCTGGCCCTCGATCTCCAGTTCCTCCTGATTGAGCAGATGTTCGGCCTCACTGAGCAGGTCCACCGCGCGGGCGACCATCGCCTGCGGCGCCAGCGGGGGCTGCTCGAAAGTGCCATAGGCGATGACCAGGCACTCCATTATCCGCTCCGTGACGAACCAGGACGGCCCGTCCGATCTCGGGTCGGCGGAGCCGACCAGCCTGCCGATGTCGTCCCACAGGCCGAGCACCTCGCCGTCGCGCAGTACGCGCTGGTCGAGGTGTTCCATGGCCGCTTCGGCGAGCGCCATCAGGTGGTCGCGGGTGTCCACGTCGGTGCGCAGGCTCGCCGCCTGCAGGCAGCGCTTGAGCAGCATGGTCGCGAAATCGGGCACGTACCAGACCAGCGGCGGGCCGGGAGCGATCTCCTCGCTGCCCGCCAGGTTCAGCCGCACACCCGGATAGTGCAGTGGCGCGGCCGGATCGCCGACGGTGAACCGGCTGGTGATGCGTCCGCGGCGGGCCAGCTGGTCGAGCACCGACACCGTGCGCGACAGATCCTCGGTGCTCTCCCGGTAGACCAGGTCCTGGATGAGCATGGCGGCGATGACGAGACTGAAGTACTCCGATTCCTCACCGTCGGAGGTGCGCCACGGGATGTCCTCCAGCGGCCAGCGGCCGCTGCCGAAGCGCGCGACCCTGGACCAGTAGTTGCGGGTCAGCTCGAAGCGCAGCTGCAGCGCGTCGGCGAGCAGGCGCTGCTCGTCGGTCAACAGGTCGAGTTCCCGGATGCGCTGCGACGACAGGTCGATGATGCCGTCCAGGGCCACCGCCGTGAAGTACAGATAGGGACGGGGTTCGGCGTGACCGATCGCGCTGCTGACCCGGCCGGGCACGAGTTCGATCGGTTCGGAGCTGTGCACGATGCCCCAGCTCCACCCGCACTCGAACAGCCGCCCGTCGTCGGCGATGTCGACCTCGGTGGTCTGACTGAGCCTGACCTCGTTGGCCGCCTGCACCCGCAGGCGTTCCAGCTGCGCCGACAACCGTTCGATGATCTCGTCGGCGGGCGTGCGGGTCTGGTTGAGCATGTAGACGATCGACTGCCCGTACTCCGTCCTCGGCTCGGGGGTGTGGATGACGAAACTGCGCACCAGACCCACCATCGCCGCGGTGAGCCGCGCGCTGGCCAGCTCGATCACCACCGGGATCCGCTCGCGCAGTTGCCGGGCCTCCAGCCGGACCTCGCCGCTGACGAACCGCTGGAAGCCGCGCAGGAACCGCAACGCCGCGATACACAGGCTCAGCGACATCGAGTACGAGTCGACGATCTCCACCGCCAGTTGGCCTTCGGTGAGCGAGCTGCCGTCACCGGAGCGCAAGTAGGAGCCCGCGGCGAAGACCGGCTCGCCGTCCGGTCCGGCGTAGCGGCGCAGATAGTCCTCCACCAGGGCGACCAGGACTCCGCCGATCCGGGTCTCCTCACCGAAGGGCGCGAGCGCGGCTTTCACGTCGGGACTCATGTCGTTGGGCTGGTCCAGCGCGAAGGCGTCGATCTCGGTCGCCGGGTACAGCAGGCACAGCAGCTGTTCGGCGTCGCTGATGGAATTGGCGCCGTCGCGCCCGCCCCACTGCCACGTGCCGTTCCGGTAGGAACAGGCGAGCACCGCTCGCCACAGCTCGAGCAGCTGCTGCCTCGGCCGAATCCTCATTTGCTGTCGGACCTCGCCCCCGCGTTCGACCGGCGGCGCCGGACGTCGTTACATAGAGTGTGCCTTGCGGAGGTTCACTTGGCCAAGCACTTTGCGATGCCACCGGTTGCTACGGATTGCCTTGCGCGGCAGATACTTCCGCACTGCAAGGTGGAAACGCATGTAGTAAACCGATTTGAGAGTTGAATTCTCTTCACTGCAGGAGAAGCCCTGATGCCTCTGACTCCACTGCCGGAGCACCAATGGGACGAAGCGGTGGACGCCGCGCTGTCCCGCATGCTGCCCGCGGAGCGCCGCAACCCGCGAGCGGCGGGAAACGCACTCGCGACGATGGTTCGCCACCCGGCCCTGACGAAGGCGTTCCTGCAGGGCATGCGAGCCCATCACCAGCTTCGCGTACGCGTCACGGTCGAGCACGGTCCGGGGACGGAAGTCGCCGAGCAGGTCCTCGAGCCGGTCGGCGTACCCCAGCCACAACAAGGTCCGTTCGTGACCGAGCGAACCGGTGGCCACCGACCAGCCCTGGTTGGGCGCACCGATCAGGTTCGCGGCGGGCACCCTTTGGCCATGGACGCCGCCATTCGGCGCCGCGGATCGTCCGCGGCCAGGCACAGCGCGGCGAAATAGCCCAGCGCCCTGGCCCGCTCGATCGCGATGTGCATGTCGGCGGCCTTGTGTTGCACCGCCTGGAACGAGCCGATGACGGTGCCGAACTGACGCCGTCCGCGCACATGGTCCAGTGCGAGGTCGAGGATGCGCTGACAGGCGCCGACAGTGGTCAGCGCCAGGCCGGTGAGCGCGTGCTGACGAGCGCGTTCGGGATCGGCCTCGCTGCGATCGCCGTCGGTGACCCGCACGCCGGGGAAGCTCACCTCCGCGACGTGCAGGACCGGATCGAACACCGAGACACGGTTGTGGACACCGCCGCGGCGGGCACGACGAACACCCCGGCAGCGGTGACCACGGCGAACCGCTCCGCCCGGTCGCCGTCGAGAACGTTGCGCGCCGTGCCGTCCAACCGCCATCCCGAGCCGTCGCGCCTGGCGACGACCCCGGAATAGACCGCCGCGCAGGGACGTTCGATTCGCCCCGCATCGGGGACGAGCGGCGCGAACTGGGACGTCGATGCCAGGAACGGGGTGGGGTCGGTGGCGCGGCCCAGTTCTTCGAGCACGATGCCCAACTCGACAGCGAGAGCCGGATCGGTCAGCTCGCTCCAGCCGACGTCGACATAGGTCTGCCACAGCGAGCCGGGTTCGAGATCCTTGTCGACGATGTCCCGGATCAGCGCGGGTGGGCACTGCTTCGCCGTGACCTCCCGCGCTGTCTCGCGCAATAGTCGCTGGTCGGCGTCGAACTCGAACAGCATGTCGACCTACTTCCCTGTCGCAGCATCGCGTGCACTGGACAGAGAATATCATTCTCATTTTGGAAAAGCGCAATTCGCCCGCAGCGGGGTTCAGACGACGCGCGCTTCGGAGACCCGGCTCGTCGCGCGCACGAGCGCGGCGTTCACGTCACGGACGAAATCCAGCAGCGTCCGCAATGCCGCGTCGTCGTCCGGCAGTCCTTCGTCCAGCGCGGCGAGTTCCCCGAACAGCGGAGCCACCGCCACCTCGGCCCGGACCGCCACGAGTTCGACCCGCACCCGCCGCCGGTCCTGCGCATCCCGGCTGCGCCGCACATACCCCGCCCGTTCCAGCCGGTCGACCACCGTGGTGATCGCGCCGCCGCGGGTGATGCCCAACCGGTCGGCCAACTGCCCCGGGGTGAGCGGCCCCAGCATGCTGAGCAGGTTCAGCGCACTGAGATCGGTCACCGTGATGCCGAGCCGCCCGGCGACCGCCGAATGGAACACCACCGTCTGGGTGGCCTGCTTCCGCAATTCCTCGCGTAGCGCGCCCAAGAACTCGTCCCGCGTACTCGGCGCCGCCATCGCGTCTCCCTCCGTCAGATCTCTCCATATTCGAGATACTCTGCGAGCGAGAATAACTGTGACACGGCGACTGCGCCGGAACTCGCGTAGAACGTGCTCCGCCCGAGGTTCCGACCCTTGCGGACGACTCCAGGTAGCGAGGTAATTGAGGAGACGGACGTGAATCCCGTCCGTCGTCGAATCCCCGATTCGGCGACCGGCGTCCGTCGGCAACCGAATCGCCGGAAGGGGCGCCCGGCACACACGACAGCGAGGTGCGATATGAACGAGAAGGTGCGTGCGACGGCGGCGACCCTGGCGATTGCCTCCGGCATCGTCATCGGGTCGGGCGTGGCATCGGCCGAACCGGCCACCACGGCCACGCAGCAAGCCATGGCCGGATTCTCGGCCCCACCGTGCTTGCCCTTGATCCTCCCGCCCGCGGTGAACGTCAACGCGTTCTTGATCTGCCTCGCTTGAGGCTCGCGCCTCGAACCGGTCCGTAGGCACAAACTCCGCCTCGCCGAGAGAAGCCCCGGCACCTAGGAGCTGGCGGCGGGCGCGAGTGCGCCGATTGCCCTCGTGCATGGCCTGAACCTGCGCCACCGGGATGGTATGCCCCTCGGCGAGCGGGCCCAGCGGCCGTCGCTCAATGGAGTTCATCGTTCCCAGCGCCCGCGAACCTGACGAATTTCTTTCCCCCCCGGCGCATCGTCGGGCGATGCGCCGGGAGACGAGTTCACCGTTCGATCACGCCGTGGGCGCTGGACTGAACACGCCGAAATGATTGCCGGAAGTGTCCAGCAGATCGGCTGATATCAGACCGTCCGCGCTGGTGACGGGCGCGGTCAGCACCTTGGCGCCCAAGGCCTCGGCTGCCGCGATGGTGGCCGCGACATCCTCTACGACCACCAGGAAGGTGGCGTGATTGGCCGCGCTGTCGGGAGTGTGCGCGACACCGCCGCTCGGTGCCTCGCTGCCGGGGTAGTGGATCAGTTCGTACCCGTCGTCACCGCTCGGGTACGGGGTGAAGGACCAGCCGAACAATTCGCCGTAGAACTCCTTGATCTGCTCGGGCTTGTCACTGCCGACCTGAAACCAGGTCACGGTGTTGTACGGGGGAGTGCTCATTGATCATCTCCGGAATCTCGGGGGTCGTGATCTTGCCGAACCACGATCTCCCGCCCCGGCGACAACCCCCTGTCGGTGTTTCCGAATCGGCTCTACAGCGCGACGACCCGAAGCCCGGTAGCCGGAATGTCCCAAGCCGACCCGTCGAACGGACGGTGCGGCGCGGACAGTTCGGTCGCCGCCGCCGCCGTGATCCGGTCCAGGCGGAAACAGCGCGGGCTGTCGCGCAATCTGCACCGAGCCGCCAGGTACCAGCCGTTGACCCCGTGCACCAAGGCGAACGGCTCGACCTCGCGTTCGGTATGCGCGCCGAACCGGTCGAGGTAGCCGATCCGCAGCACTCTGCCGATTTCGATGGCTCGTTCGATCACCGCCGGGATCTCGCGGTCGGGCTGTGCGTCGTCGCTGGTCAGCAATCGGATCCGCGCGGCGAGATCGCGTGCGGCGACCGCGTCGCGTTCCGGCAGCACCGCCACGATCTTGCGCAGCGCGCTGTGGCCCGCCCGCTCGAACGGGCCACCACGATGACGGGCCAACGCGACCGCCAGCGCGACGGTCTCGGCAGGTGTGAGATTCAGCGGCGGCAAGGACATGCTTTTGTCCAGCGCGTACCCGCCGCGCCTGCCGACATCGGCGTAGATCGGAATACCGGCCTGCTGCAGCGCGCAGATATCCCGTTCGATCGTCCGGACGCTCACCTCGTATCGCTCGGCCAACTCGCGGGCGCTGCGCAATCGCGGCGAGATCGCCCGAAGCTCTTCGACTATCGCGTACAGCCGATCGGTCCGGTTCACGCGGTCACCGTAGCGCCGCACACCGACACATCGGCCGCAGTTCTCAGCTCCACGGAATCCGATGCCGGAATCCGCTCGCAGCGTGTTATTCGCCCCGCCGGGCTCTCGCGCGTCGCTTGCCTTCGTGCATGGCCTGCACCCGGGCCACCGGAATCGTGTGGCCCTCCTCGACCAGGTCCCGAGGAAGTTTCTGTGGGGCGGGCATTTCCGTCGCCCAGGGGTCGTCGTCACCGATCAGGCCGGGCACGGTCCGCAGCGTGAAATCGGCCGGTGTCACGTCGTCGAGGTCCGACCAGCGCAGCGGGAAGGACACGGTGACGCCCGGCCGGATACGCGGGCTGTAGGCCGCGGCCACGGTGGCGCCGCCGGCGCGGGTTGCGTCGAGGAAGACCTTGCCGTGGCGGTCTTCGCGGATGAAGGCGGTCGTGCCGACGGAGGGATCGATGCGTTCGGCACGGGCCGCGACCGCCCGCGTGGCCGCGGCTGCGTCCTCGACGTCGAGACCCGCCACCACCGGCACGAAGACATGCAGCCCTTTGGACCCGCTCGTCTTCACCGCACCGGCCAACCCGTCGGCGGCCAGCGCATCCCGGATCAGCCGCGCACCGGCCACCGCGTCAGCGAAAGTCTGACCCGGTGACGGATCGAGATCGAGCACGAGATGCGTCGGTTCCGGCGCGGAATCCGCGAGGAACAAGGTCGGGTGATACTCGACCGCGCGCTGATTACCGAACCAGATCAGTGTCCGCAGGTCATCACACAGCGCGTAGGTGATCTCCCGCCGCGAACTCTCCGCCCAGACCTTCCTCCGCGCTACCCACTCCGGCGTGTACTTCGGGAGGTTTTTCTGGGTGAACGGCTCCTGCCCCGGCCGCACCCGCACCACCGAGAGCGGCCGTCCGCGCAGCACCCTCAGCAACCGTTCCCCGGCGAACTCCAGATAGTCCACCAGATCCCGTTTGCTCGCCGCGGCCCCGTCGAACAACGGCTGATCGAGATTGGACAGTTCGACCCCGTGACGCTGCTCGCCTCCCGCCATCGCTCCACCCTCCCCCACCACCGGGCGCCGGTCAATCACCGGAGGTGGCGAACGTTGGATTCCCGTCGGGTCAGGAATCGGGTTCGATCTTCCAGGTGGACAGCGAGACGCCGTAACCCCCGATGCACGAACTTCTCGTAGGTGTTGCAGGCGATGGTCGCCGACACGTCCTTCAGCGTGAAATGACCGATGGACCAGTCACCGCCGGGTCCTTCTCGAACCGATAGTCGAAACCGGCGATCGGGCCGAGTGCGCGATCCAGGTCCAGCTCCCTGAGCCCGGCCTCCACGTGCTGCTGCCAGACGCCGTCGCCGGCCAGCTGGATCGATCAGCGTGTCCACTGTGAACGCGCCGGCGTCGCGCGGTCGTACCGTCGCGATCAGCCGGTCGTTGCTGCGGGTGGCGACCGTGACCGACACTGCGACCCCGCGGAATTCACCGTGGAGTTCGAGGGTGACGTCGCCTTGGCGTCGCGCGGTGATCGTCACCCCGCCGACCGTGACAGTCGCCGGCAAATCGTTCGGCCACGGCTGGTCGGCGCAGGTCAGTGCCAACGTCAACCTGTCTGCGTCCCGGCCGATCTCCGGCCGCCTCGAATCCGCGGTGCCCGCGAGTGTGTGCTCGCCGAAGGTGGAGAGCATGTCACGCAGCGGAGTCGGCAGCTCGGTGTCGTCTCGATCGAGCACCAGTGGGGTACCGAGGCCGGCCAGATGGGCCTGCAAGGCATCCAGACAAATCCAGGATATTACACTCCCATTGACAGAATGGTGACCAGTTCGCGCGGACGTGGTTCAGCCCGTCGAGCCGACTGGAAGTCCTGACGTGCATCCCGCACCGGCCACGCACCGCCGCAGCTGACGCTCCGGCAGCCTGGTCACAACATCGCTCGAAGTGATCGTGAACGGATCGGCAGAAGCCGCTGATGGGCGAGAACCGGCATGTAGCCACGGCGCACTGCCGACCGGGAGCTGTCCGCCGACCAGCCCCGTGCCATGACGTCGGGGAAGCCGGTGGCGGCGGTCAGCCTCTCAGGTCGCGGCGGGTGTAGCCGTACAGTCCGATCGCTGCCATGGCAGCGGCGATGGTGGTGAGCGCGGCACTCTCGGCCCAGCTCGGTGCGGCGTCGGGTACGGCGGCGAGATGAGCGAACGGCGAGATCTCGCGGATCCAGGCCGGTGCGCCGGTGCTCTGGACCATGACGTCGAGGAGGAATCCCCCGGCGACGGGCACTGCCCCGATCAGGCCGACGGCATCGGGGTACCAGCCCAGTGCCAGTACCGCGGCACCGAGCGCGAGCAGAGCCACCGGGGCGACGTTGGCGGCACCGGCGAGGGCCGCACCCAGGCCCAGCGGTGCACCGGTGAGCACCGCACCAGCCCACATCGCGACCGCGGCGGTGCACAGAAGAACTCCGAGACCCGTGGTGGTAACGGCGATTTCGGTCCCTGCCAAACGGTATCGCGACAGTGGCAGAGCGTGCAGGGCGGTCCAGCGACGCGCTTTCTCATCGGCGGCCAACGCTGCGATCCGGACAGCGGTGTAGAGCCCGGCCGGGATGGCGAGCAGCGCGAACAACGCCGCGGCGAACCCGGAAGCCGACCCGAGGCCACCGAAACCGGCTGTAGCCGCGAGCTCGGCGAAACGCGGATTCTCCGCGAAGAATTCGAGGATCGAGGAGATCAAGGCACCGATCAGCAGGAAGTAGGCGGCGATCCCGATTACCCACCCGATGGTGGGCACAAGAGCACGGCGCACAGCGAAACCGGCCACCGAGCCGAGCAGACGGGTCCGCGCAGGCCGGGTGTCGGACAGAGCGACCACCGCGCCGCCGAGGTCGCGACCGGCGGCGGCCGTGAGAGCGCACACGGCGGGCACGATGGTGAACACCAGCAAGACGAGCAATGGCCCAACCCGGTTCTCCGCGTACGGAGCGCTGCGGGCGGCGAGGCCGAACGGGGTAAGCCATGCGGTCCAGGCGAGTGCCGCGATACCGTCGGCGAGCATCCGCAGCAGCAGGCACACCCCGAGCACAGCAGTGGAGAGACCGGTGGCCGCTGCCCGTGACGGCAACAGTTGCGCGGCAAGCGATCCCACGCCCGCGAAGAACGCGGTCGTGCCGGATACCGATGCCGCGTGCAGGACCGCACCGGTTGGGTCGGTACCGGTCACGACCAGCCCGGCCGCTACCCCGAGACCGATCGCGACGGCGGCGAGCCACAGCGTTACGACACAGCGCGCGAGCAGGTCCGTTCGGCGCAGCCTGCCGCTCAGCAACAGCTCCCAATGCCCCGCCTCTTCCTCGCCGCGGGTGATCCGGGTCGCGACCAGCAGCGCCCACACGCCGCACAGCACCAGGACGGGCGTACCGGTGCGCCAGACGGTGAAGCCGCCGGGATCGTCGAGAGCGAGCGGAGCGCCGAACAGGATACGCACGGCGGGGTTCCCGGCCAGGGCGTGCAAGGCATCGGAGTCGATGCTGTCGGCGAAGGTGGTGCGGTACTGGGTCGCGACCAAAGCCGACATGCCGGCGGAGGTGAGCGCGACGATCGCCGCGCCGCGCTGTGCCTGGCGCCGAATGAGCCCGGCCGCAGCGGGCCCCGGCGCGAAGACGTGCACCGGATGCGGGCCGACGGCGGCGGTCATCGCCGCGCCTGCCCGTAGTAGTCGAGGAAGATCTCCTCGAGGGTGGGCTCGCGCGAGGACAGCGCCGTTACCTGCGCCGCGGCGAGCGCGCGCAGCGCCGGCGCCGCGGGCCCGGACAGGGTGAACCGCATCCGCCCCTGGTCGAGCGCTTCGACAGCCTCGACACCGTCCACATCACTCAACGTCGGCGCCTCGCCCTGGTAGGCGATTTCCACGATGGTGCGGTGCAGCCGGCGTAGCTCGGCGAGGGTCGCGATTTCCGCCAGGCGGCCGGAGCGCAGGATCGCGACCCGATCGCACAACGCCTCGACCTCGCCGAGCATGTGTGAACTCAGAAACACCGTTTGCCCGCGTTCCCGTGCTTCGGCGACGCAGTGCCGGAACTCGCGTTCCAT
>NZ_BAFS01000470.1 GCF_000308415.1 Nocardia asiatica NBRC 100129
ACCATCGTGTTGACGGTGTTCTTCAGCTCGAGGATCTCGCCGCGGGCGTCCACGTCGATCTTCTGGGACAAGTCGCCCCGCGCCACGGCTGTCGCGACCTGGGCGATGTCGCGCACCTGGCTGGTCAAGTTGCCCGCCATCGCGTTGACCGAGTCGGTGAGATCCTTCCAGGTACCGGAAACGCCCGGCACCTCGGCTTGACCGCCCAGCCGCCCGTCCGTGCCGACCTCGCGCGCGACCCGGGTGACCTCCGAGGTGAACAGCGACAGCTGGTCCACCATGCCGTTGAACACCGTCGCGATCTCGCCGAGCAGCCCGTCGGCGTCCGTCGGTAGCCGAGTGCCGAAATCACCGTCGCGAACGGCCGTCAGCCCGGCCAGCAACTGGCGCAACTCGACCTGGTCCGCGGCCGTGACAGCCTGCTCCGACGCGGTGCGGACAGAGGCCGCCGTATCCGTCATGCTCATCCTCGTTCTGCCCCACCGTATCGGAGGCGACTCCGCGCACGGCGGGTCGCCGACCAACGGTGCTGTGCTGGCTGCTGAACACGGATGCACCGGCGGCTACGCCTTCGAAAGTATCATCAGCAGACCTATCCCTCAGCATTCGTTGAAGGCTCCAGCAAATCGCGGTGCCGGTGATCATCGCCATCCCCGCGACCGATGGACACCCGTTCTGCCGTCGTCGCCGCTGGTCCCCGGCTCTGCCGGGCGGGCAATGATCGGAGCCGTAACTCTCCGCTTCGCAGCTACGATTTGACCATCGACTGGAGGCCGAAGCGGGGTTCGCGTTCTCCGGGCTCGCGCGAGTCTCGCGGTGCGGGACGACGGGGAATGAGGACGGCCGACATGAATTCGTCGACGGTCGTCGCCGCGGCGGTTGCCGCCGGCGCCGGGGCGGAACTGACCGACGCGACCACGCCGCTGGTCACGACTTTCTATGCGGCGCTGGAAGCTCTGATCGACCGCCGCTACCCACACGTCGACCTACGGCCGGTCCAGAGAAGCCCCGACTCGGCCAGGGCACGCGAGTTCCTTGCCCGAGCTCTCACCGACCAAGGCGCCGGCGACGATCCCGAGTTGCTTACGGCGGCAACGTTATTGCTCGAAGCGTTGGGCGCGACCACGGGCATTGTCGGCGTGGCGACAGGTGTCGATCTGCGAGGCGTCGAAGCGGCCGCGCTCCGAATCCGCGAAGTCCGCGCGCGTGGAGCAGGTGTCCGGGTTCGTGAGAGCCGGTTCAGTGGCGACGTCGATATCGGGGATGTGCGTGGCGGGATGGGAGCCGACGCTGTGGCCACGCGTGCCTCCGGCGCGTCGGCCGTCGCACGTCCGCAGGCCGCTGTCGATCTTTCCCACATCCGGGCCAGGGATATCGCCATCTACTATCAGCCGCAGACGATCGTCGCATCGGATTCCGATGTTGTCGTTGTCGGCGAGGTCCCCTCCGCTCCAATGCATTTCGTAGAGCGTACTGTTCTCCAGCAAATGCGGTCGGCGCTCGGGAATCGGCATGCGTCGGTATGCGCGTTGATCGGGATGCCCGGCGCGGGCAAGACTCAGATGGCTGCCGCCTACGCGCGCAGCGTGGTCGCCGCGGGCCGTGGGATCGTCGGCTGGGTGAACGCCGAGAACGATCTGGAGTTCTCCATGGGCATCGCTCGGATAGCCGAGCGACTCGGTGTCGCCGACCCCGGCGGTGACGCCGTCGAATCGGCGCGCAGGCTGCGAGAACATCTGGCCGGCGAGTCCAGGCCCAATCTGCTCGTCTTCGACAACGCCACCTCCCTGGAACGATTGAGCCCCTTCGTGTCGTCCATGGGTTTCCGCCAGGTGATCATCACCAGCAACGATCGTCATTTCGGCGAGATCGGTACAGCCATCGAAGTAGAAGGGTTCACCCGCGCCGAATCCGTGCGATACCTGATCAATCGAACGAAGATCACGGACCGCGCGGGTGCGCACGCTGTCGCCGAGCGGCTCGGCGACCTCCCGCTGGCTTTGACAGCCGCCGCGTCAGCCATCAGAGCCCGTGGGGCCGGCAGCGGTTACCAGCAATATCTTCGAGTTCTGGAGGCTTGGACGGCCCGTGGCAGCGGACGTGGCTACCAGTGGTTTCTGGAGGTCTTGGACAACCGGGCGCTGGGCGCGGCTGTTCCGCGCGGAGAGGGGCAGCCCTATCCCCGCAGCACCGCCGCAGCTCTTCGAATGGCGGTCGATGCCGTCAGCGATTCCACCGGCCTGACCGCTACGCTGCAACGTGTGGTGGCGGTACTCGCACCGCACGGGGTGGGTATGCGCTATTTGTACCGGCTCGGTGACGACTCCGAGGCAGTGGACCGAGCGGTGGACCGGTGCATCCGGGGAACCATCCTGTCCTACTCCATGGACCGCGACGTGCTCACCATGCATCGCCTCACGGCTCGCACGATCCGCGAGCAATATCTCTCCACCGTGGTAGAGCGGGACGCGATAACGGGAACAGCCCTTCGGTTGCTCGAGCCGGATTTGCCTGCGGACTCAGCTGTCTGGGAGCGCCGAGAATCCATCGCCGCCGCCGCCACACACCTCGAAGCACTGTGGGACACGACCGCGGCACACGGCGGCGACCGGGACGTGGTTCATTCGGTACTCGCTGCCCGAGTGACAGCGGCACACCATCTGAGTCACATAGGAATTGACCTCGATGAAGCCATTGCGCTCGGAGAGAGTGCCCTGACCGACTGTGCGGGCATTCTCGGCGGCGATCACCCCGACACACTCGCCGCCGCGAGCGGCCTCGCGCACGCCTACCGGTTGCGCGGAAATCTCCAGAAGGCCATCGAGATTCAAGAGGATGTTCTCGCCGAACGCAAGCGCGTGCTCGGGGCCGCGCATCGCGACACCCTCACCACCGGAAACAACCTCGCCAATGCCTACCGGTCCGCAGGCCGCTTCGATGACGCCATCGCACTGCACGAGGAAGTTCTCCAAGAGTGTGAGCGTGTTTTCGGGTCCGACCATCCCGACACGCTCACCACGAAGAACAATCTCGCGTACGCCTATCGCTCGGCTGGCAACTTGATGGAGGCGATCTTCCTGCACGGCACCGTTCTCAGCGACCGCGCACGAATTCTCGGACCGGACCATCCCGATACGCTCACATCGCGGGGCAACCTCGCCTACGCCCTCGCGTCCGCGGGCCGACTCAGCGAGGCCATCGCCCTCTACCAGAGCGTCCTGTCCGATCGTGCGCGGATTCTCGGATCGGACCATCCCGACACCCTGACGATCCGGGGCAACCTCGCTCACGTGTACGCCGCGGCCCAAAGATTCGACAGAGCCATTTCCCTGTACGAAAGCGTGCTCGCCGACTGTGCGCGAATCTTCGGACCCGACCACCCAGCCACACTCATCGCAAGCGATGACCTCGCCGAAGCATTGCGACAACGAGATACCGGCGGCCGCTTGCGACAGGTCGGGGACAAATTCGCCCGGCGCCCGCTTGCGCCCAGGGACTCGCCCTACCACTACCCGACCGGATCTCGCTATGACACCTCCGATTATCCGGCCTGGGGAGATACCGATTGCTGACCCGTCGGTCTCGTTGCTACGGACCAGCGGTCCGAAGACTCAGAGGAGGGCGGCGACCTTCCTCGCGGTCTCCTTGGCTGATCTGGGATTCTGCCCTGTCACGAGGTTGCCGACGGCTCTTTGACGCACCCTCGTCACGCCCGGCGGCCTTGTGTTCTTCCCTGTCCGTCCAGATGCGCCTTTTCATCCCCACTGGGCCGCCGCATCGAGGACGACCGTGATGGCCTCGACGTAGCGGTGCTGCCGGATGAGCAGCTTGGCCAGGTCGGTTGCGGCCCGCATGCCTGGCAGCGGACGCAGGCGGGCGATGGCCTCCTCCACGCGGCCGTCTTGGGCGAGCAGCCATGCGATGGTGGTCTCGCGGTCGTCGACCTCGTCCGGTGGCAGCGCTTCCACCTCGGCGATGGCCTCCTCGCAGCGCCCCGACTCCCCCATCAGCCACCACCGGTTGGACCGGAGCCACAACGCCTCGTTCTCCGCGAGGTACTCGGGGCTGCGACCTTCAGTGAGTTGCAGGGCCTTGTCGTGGTGGCCCTGTTCGGCGAGCAAAATCATCGTCGGCTGGAGGAGGTTTCCCTCATAGAGGTCGTCGAAGGTGTGCTCCACCGCTTGGACGGCGTCGTCGAACCGGCCCTGCCGAATGAGCAGTTCCAGCAGCTCGTTCTCGTAGCGGCTCGGGTACTCGGTGGTGTCGATGAGGCCGCGATCGCCTCGTCCACCCGCCCGGCCCCGGCCAGCACCTCGGCGTAGTCCCGCCACGCGTCTCGCGTGCCCGTCTCCATGTTCCTGGGCCGGGCCAGCTCCAGCGCCCGCGCGATACGGCCCCACCGCAGCAGGACATCGGCGCCGGCCCGCACCGCGGGCTGCCAGCCGCTGTTCGCGAACGGCTCTATCACCGTCCAGGCCCTCTCGAACTCCCCCGCAGCGCACAACCCGTGCACCGCGCCCTGCGCGCAGAACCAGTCGCCGCGCACCTCAGCCGCCTCCACCAGCGATTCCAAGGCACCATGGTCAAGTATCTCGTCCACGATCTGCGGCGGGACACCGGTGCGGTGGGTCAGCTGCCATTCGAGGTCTTCCACGTTCACAGGGGAACCCTATGCATCCGCGCCGACATCGTGAGCGGCCCAGCTGCCTGGGTGCCAGGCAGCGAGGAGGTAGTCACACGTCATTCACACGCTGCCCGAGGATGCCGAGTCCGTCGCGGCGCAGTAGCGGCAACCCGCCACCACCGCAGACCGAACCGCGTCTGCGGGAGTTCCCGGAGATCGGGCGTGAGGAGCTGTTCCGGTTCTTCACGCTCTCGCCGGCGGATCTGGCGTTCGTCGATCCCGGTCGCGGTCGGGGCCCGGCTGATCGTCTCGGGATCGCGATCGCGTTGTGCACCCTGCCATGGCTGGGATTCGTGCCCGATCGCGTGGTCACCGCCCCCAGGAACTGGCCGAACGCGGCAAATCCGGAGAAGACCGCCAGGGGTTGCTCGATCCGGCCGGGCAGCGCGTCGACGACGAGGTCCTGGCCCACATCAGCCCCGCCCACAGCGCCAACATCAACTTCTTCGGCGCGATCGAAGTCGACATCGAGGGCGAACTCGCCCAGCTCGGCCCGACCGGCTATCGGCCGCTACGGGTGCGCGACACCCTGTTCTGACCCGCTGAGCCCGCGCCCCGTAGGACGGGCGTATCGGTCCTCAGGGGCTCGCGCCGGGCTCCCAAGGTCAGCGATCTCCGGGGCGTTTCAGCCCCGAAGCGTCTGGGTGCTGGCTGTGGTTGCGTGTGGTGGGGGCAGTCGGGCAGCCCGGCGGGGGGGGACCGTCAGGCGCTCGGGCCGTTGTTCGTGTCGACGCTCTCGACGAACCGTTCGACACTGTCGAGTGCGCTCCGTGCCTCCGACAGACGTGGGTATCCCATCTGGAATACATGGAACATTCCCGGCCACAGCTCGAGTTCGCACCGCCCACCTGCCGCGCGCAGTGCCGCGGCATAGTGTTGTGAGTCCGAGGCCAGAACCTCGCTGCCGCCGGCCTGCAACAGCATCGGCGGCAGATCGGGTCCGACCGCAGCGAGGACATCCAGGCGCGGATCGCTGAAGTCGGCGTCCACGAAATAGGTTTGGGTGATCCGTCGACCGGTGTTGGCGGAGATGAACTGGTCCCACACGTGTGTGTTGTGGGCCGCGGCGAGCTGCCAGGTCGGGTCGACGACGCTGGAGAATCCGATCAACGCCGCAGGCTGGTCGACTCCGAGTTCGCGCAGTTGCACACACAAGCCCAGGGCGAGGTGGCCGCCGGCCGAATCGCCCATCACGATGATGTCGCTGGCTGTGTGCCCTTGGTCGATCAGCCACAGGTAGCCGTTGAGGATGTCGTCGTGGGCGGCGGGGAAGCGGTATTTCGGTGCTCGCCGATAGCGCACGGCGTAGGCGGGTCGGCGCAGTCGGCGTGATAGTTCCGACACCAGGCCGCGGTGGGTCCAGGGGCTGCAACTGATGTATCCGCTGCCGTGGATGTAGTAGATGACCCGGGCGCCGGGCTCTGCCTGCTCGCCGACCCATTCTCCGATGGTCCGGCCCCTGGGTCCGGCGGCATCGACTCTCCTGGGTGTCAGTGTCGGAGCGAACCACATCCGACAGGCCACGACTTGGGTGAAGCGGTAGCCGAGCACACCGAGCGGCGTATGCAGCGGCAGGAGCCACAGGGTGGGTCGCACGAAGATTCGCGACGCCCAGATGGTCGCCCACGCGGCCAAGGAGCGCGCCACCGTGGTCACCGGATCATCGCAGCGACCGCTTGCCGGGTGCGCTGTGCCGTATTCGGTCGGCCTGGCGGAGGCGGCGACCGGGTCGGGTGTGTTCATGGGGTTCCTCGAGATCAGGGTGCAGAAGGAGTCCGCCCGCACCGGCGGTGTGCGGGTGCGGGCGGGGAGTCCGGTCGCCGGTGCTGGCAGGGGTTCGAGCCTGGTTACCGGATGGGGACGGTGATGGTGCCGTAGTCCAGGCCGCCGTGGCTGAAGGTCGGCACGACCGGCCACTGTCGCTTCCAGTTCACGCATTCCGAGGACGGGATGATCTGGCGCCACTGCGGATTCCGTGGTGACGGGCTGGCCAGGGTCTTCTCCTTCACCATGGAGTCGTACTGGTCGAGGGAGTCTTCGAGGGTGTTGGCGTTGAGCACGACCTCGCGGCCGTAGAACTGCGCGGTGCGACGCACGCCGGGGATCTTCGACAGTTCGGGTTGCCAGCTGTCGGCGGCCATCCCGTTCTCCGACGACACCCACACTCCGTCGGGGGTGTTGACGACCAGGGAATGGTTGCCGTCGGTGTGGCCGGGAGTCCACAGCAGGCTGACCCCGACCCCGAGTTCGACGTCGCCGTCGAAGATTTCGAGCCGGTCGACGGGTACCCCGTTCATACCGCCGTCGACATACCAGGCCCACTGCATGGGGTGCATGGACTCGAAGGTGCCCAGTTCCCGGCGGTGCACGAGCAGTTTGGCGTTGGGGAACAAGGGCTTGCGCGGTTCGGTCTCGCCGTCGATGTGCTCGCTGCTGCCCACGATCATGCGCGGGTCCTGGACGTGGAGGTGGTCGAAGCTGATGTAGTCCACGTCGTCGTTGGTCAACCCCAGGCGCGGAAGCACCTGATCGGGGTCGTTGTAGTACTTGACGAACAGCGATTCCAGGCCGACGCGGCGGCTGAAGCGCTGCAACTGGCCGTAGAACGGGGCTTCCGCGGACCCGGCGGCCACGGTGGGCTCCCACACCAGGGTCTTGAGTTCGCCGTCGAAGCCCTCGAACTGGATCACGAACATGCGGTTGATGATCGAGATGAAGGGGTTGAGGTTGACCGAGTAGTTCTGGAACGCGTACTGCGCCGGATACGGCGCCGCGGCGATGTCGAAGCTCTTGACCGCTCGCACCTGCCCCTGGCGCAGAAACCGTTCCCGGTAGCTCAGTGCCGCGTCGCGAACGGCGTCGAGCCGCCGGCCCCGGGGCCAGATGTCGTGGACGCCGGAGAACTCCGGGATCGGGCGAACGGCGGCGGATTCGATGGTGGTCATCAGAACTCCTTCGGGTCGGTGGTCTCGGTCAGGGCGCGGCGTTCGTAGCCTGCGCGGGTGTTGGAATCCCGTGTTGCCTCGGCTTGGTTGGGCACCGTGCGGCGCAATACCAGATCGCGGATCGGCTGCGGCAGCACAGCGGTGATGCGGACCAGCAGACCGATCGTGGCCGGGAGGAAGACCTCGAAACGGGGACGGCGCAAGACCTCGACAACGGCGGCAGCGACGTCACCGGGCTGCAACAGCGAGGTCGCGCCGCTGTCGGTGCCGATCGCGAGTTCGGTGTCGACAACGCCGGGCATGATCACCGAGATCTCGACGCCGCTGCCGCGCAACTCCTCGCGCACGCCGGTGAGGTAGCCCAGGACAGCGTGTTTGGTCGCGGCGTAGGTGGATTCTCCGGGCGGGGCCAGTTTGGAGGCGGCCGAGGCGATGGTGACGATGTGACCGCGGCCGCGCTCGCGCATGGGCGGTGCGACCAAGCGCACGCCTCGGATCACGCCGTGCAGGTTCACCGCGAGCATGCGCTCGGTCGCGGTCTCGGGTTCGTTGTCGAAAGGCCCGACCCACATGACACCGGCGTTGTTGACCAACACGTCGAGTGGACCCCACAAGGCGGTGACTTCAGCGAGGAACCGGCGGAAGGACCCGGTGTCGGTCACATCGAGACCGAACGCGTGCACCTGTCCCGGTAGCGCCTGTGCGGTGGCCTCGGCGGCCTGGATGTCGCGGTCGCCGATCACTACCCAGGCACCGGCCTCGGCGAGCTGGCGGGCGATCTCGCGCCCGATGCCCTGCGCGCCGCCGGTGACGGCCACGATGCGCCCGGCCAGTGTTGTTTCCCTCATTGCCTGATGCCTTCCTTGCATCGGTTCGACACAGCGATCGATGTTGGGCAATCGCGATTGTCAGAAATGGCTCGGCTAGTATTGCACTCCGTCGGCAGGAAGGAAAGGCCCCACATGACCCGCCCGGGATCCTCCGGCCCGAAGCCCTCCGGCCGCAAGTACTCCGGTGTCGCTCCGGAGGAGCGAGTGCGTCAGCGCCGCGCGGCCATCCTCGACTCCGCTTTGGAGCAGTACGGCACGACCGGCTACGCGGCCGCGTCGATCAAGCAGATCTGCCGCGGCGCCGGCGTCACCGAGCGCTACTTCTACGAGTCGTTCGCCAATCAGGAGTTCTGCCTGGCGGCCCTCTACGACAACCTGGCCGAGGCGATGCGCGCAGAGACCGTCACCGCACTCGAGCAGGCCGATCCCGATCTCGACGCACTCACCGCAGCCGGACTCGAAGCCTTCATCGGCTACCTGACCAGTGACCCGCGTCGCGCGCGGGTCGTGCTCATCGAGGTCGTCGGGGTTTCACCGGACATGGAACAGCGTCGCCATCGGGTTCTGCGCGATTTCGTCGACACCGTGATGGCCGTCTGGGCGACAGAGAGCCCTCGCTCGCTGACGCGAGGCCAGCGGCTGACCGCGACCGCACTGGTCGGCGGCGTTAACCACCTGCTGGTCGACTGGCTGATGGACGGTTGCCATGACGACCCCGCCGACCTGGTGACCGCGTGCGTGGACCTGTTCGCCGCCGCCCGCGCGCGCTGGAACACCACCGCCTCGTCCTCATAGCCGCCCCTGCGAACCGCCCTGTCTTCTCGGCACGACAGGTGTGATCGACATCGGCGGGATCGGACGATCGGATCCGGTCGACCGATATGGGCGACGAATCGGCGGACCCGCAGGCTGCTGCTGCACTCCTGCGAGATCCGGCGTTGAGAAGTTGCCACAGAGGCCGGCCGCTGCGCCCGGGTGAAGTCCAAAGGCGCCACCCCCCGCACCCGCCGCCGCGAGCCCGCTCACCATGAGCACGTCCTCGAAACCGTGTACTGGGACGCCGGGACCGCCCGGCTGCTGCCCCGGCTCATCCGCGGCCGTACCCACGGCCCGCTGTTCGTGACGCACCGCCGCCCCCGCCCCGGCAAATACCTCACCGACCGCGACATCTGCCCCAACACTGGGCTGGCCCGGCTGTCCTACGACCAGGCCCGCGACCTACTCGACGCCGCCACCGCCCACGACGGGCCCGGAACCGGCGCTGGGACCTACACGAACTCAGACATTCCGGTCTGACGCACCTCGGAGAATCTGGGGGCCAGCATGCCCGAACTCATAGCCAAATCCCGACATCGCAAGCCTGAGAACCTGCGCCGCTACTTTAAACCTTCCCCGCAGGCGATGCGCGATCTCACCGCGTTGCTCGGTCCGGGAGCCGACCGCCGACGCTGACCAGCGGCTACGCCATATCCGTTGATTTTTCGGCGGCTACTACCCGAACCCCCAGATCGAAGGTGCAAGGCCCGGTCACCCCTCGGCTCGCCGAAGTCGGTGCACTGTCTCGGTTCTCGGTCGAGCGACATGACAACCTTCAGGATCAGGGTGGGCTCGTGTGGGCGCAGATCACGTGGTAGGCCCGGGCGGCGTCTTCCGGGAAGACGAGAACGAGCAGGCGGCGGCCGCGCCGGTCAGCCCATCCCACAGTCGATCGAATCCCATTGGTGCGCAATTTCTCACGGATAACCTGCCCCGCATGCTCGCTGGCAACGGTGGCTGCCGGGACAAGCAGGCCGTAGTCTTCGGAGCGCCTGCCACGGCGCCGTCTCATCGGTCGTGTCCCTCGCCGTCGTGGCGCTGCTGGTAGTCGCGGAGAACGGCCAGTTGCCTGCGTTCCTCGTCGTGCTCGGTCTGCACGAGGTGCGCCGCTTCGGCCGCCGGATCCGGGCGCAGGAACGAGCCGGACCCGGGTTTGCCCGCCAACCCCAGTTTGTTCATCTTCTTCGGCACCGCAGCGCCTCGATACTCGAGCGGAACCGGATGGCCGTGGTCGTCGACCGGACCCAACGGCTGGTGCATTTCGATGTATTCGCCGTGTGGCAGGCGCTTGATCACGCCGGTCTCGATCCCGTGGGCGAGTACCGCACGATCGCTGCGCTGCAGGCCCAGGCACATCCGATAGGTCAGGAAGTAGGCGGTCGGGGGAACCAGCAGCACCGCGATGCGGAAGAACCAGGTCGTCGCGTTGAGCGAGATGTCGAACCGCAACGCGATGATGTCGTTGACGCACGCCAGCGTCAGCACCACGTAGAACGACAGGGCCATGGCGCCGATCGATGTGCGCACCGGCACATCTCGCGGACGCTGCAGCAGGTTGTGGTGAGCGGTATCCCGCGACAGCCGCTTCTCGATCCAGGGGTAGACGATCAGCACCGCGAGCACCAACCCCATCGCCAGCGCGACCCAGAAGGCCGCGGGCACGGTGTAGTTGCCGATATACAGCTCCCACGGCGGCATGAGCCTCGCCATACCGTCCGCCCACATCATGTAGAAGTCCGGCTGCGAACCCGCCGAAACCTGAGCGGGGTTGTACGGACCCATGTTCCACACCGGATTTATCTGGAACACCCCACCCATGAACGACACTGTCGCGAGGGTGAACATGAAGAACGCGCTCTGGTCGAGCGAGAACACCGGCACGATCCGGGTGCCGACGACATTGTTCTCGGTACGGGCCGGACCGGGGAACTGAGTGTGCTTCTGGTACCACACTATTCCGATGTGTGCGAGGACCAGCGCCAGCATGATCGCCGGGAACAGCAGCACATGGGTGATGTACAGGCGGGGAATGATGATGTCCCCGGGGAAATCGCCGCCGAACAGCAGCCAGTGCATCCAGGTGCCAACGATCGGGATGGAGATAGTGAAACCCGAGAAAGCCGCGCGCAGACCGGTACCCGAGAGCAGATCGTCGGGCAGTGAGTAGCCGAAGAAGCCTTCGAACAGAGCGAGAATCAGCAGCAGTGCGCCGATCACCCAGGTGATCTCGCGCGGACGGCGGAACGCGCCGGTGAAGAATATCCGGCACATATGGACGATCATCGACGCCACGAAAAGCAACGCGGTCCAATGGTGCAGTTGCCGCACGAAGAGTCCGCCGCGGACTTCGAAGCTGATATCCAGCGTCGACTCGTAGGCCCGGGACATGGTCAACCCGCGCAACGGCTGGTATGCGCCGTCGTAGACGACATGGCTCATCGACGGGTCGAAGAACAAGGTCAGATAGACGCCCGACAGCAGCAGGATGATGAAGCTGTACAGCGCGATCTCCCCGAGCAGGAACGACCAATGCGTCGGAAAGACCTTGTTGATCGAGCGCTTGACGAAGGCGGACGCGCGGTAGCGCTGATCCACGGCATCTGCTGCCCCGGCCACGGTGCTCATGATTGGCAAACCTCTCGGTCCTCGACGACGGCTGCCCATAAGACGCCCACGGTCATCGATATCTGACAGGTTGTGATGTGAATCACAATCGCGCGAGTTCTGTGCGTGTACCCCGGCGGAGCCGCTGTCCGATTCAGCCCGCCGTCCAGAGCTGCAACTTCTCCGGATTCCGGATCGCCCAGATGCGAGTGATCCTGCCGTCGGCGATGTCGAAGGCGTAGACCGTGACGATGGTGTCGCCGAGCTGTGCTATCAGGCCGGGCTGGCCGTTCACCGTGCGCTCCACCAGCGTCACCGCGGGGGCGTAGGTGGCGATTTCCAACCAGGTGCGGGCGATCCGCTCGCCGCCGGCGATCGGGTCGAGGAAGGCCGGCGCCAGGCCGCCGCTGTCGGCCGTCGCGATCGCCGCCGGGTCGAGCAGGCCGATCAGGGCCTCGATATCCCCCGTCTCCCAAGCCCTTTTGAAGTCCCGGACCACCTCGGCGCGCTCGGTGCTCGACGGGGCCCGCGAAGTATCGATGCGGCGGCGGGCGCTCGAGGCGAGTTGACGGCAGGCTCCCGGGGTGCGCCCGACGATCTCGGCGACCTCGGCGAAGGAATAGCGGAAGACATCGTGCAGGACGAACGCCACCCGCTCGGCCGGCGTCATGGATTCCAGCACGACGAGAAAGGCCATGCTGATCGACTCGTCGAGGGTGACCCGGTCGGCGGGATCGACGGACCCGAGACCATCGAGCCATTCCGACCGGCCGGGTACCGGCTCCGGAATCCACTCCCCCACATATTTTTCCCGCCTGGCGCGCGCCGAGCCGAGCAGATCGAGGCAGATCCGGCTGGCGACGGTCGTCAACCACGCACCGGGCGCCTGCACCTCTCGCCGTTGCCGATCCGACAGCGCGTACCAGCGCGCGTAGGTCTCCTGCACCACATCCTCGGCCTCGGCCAGGGAGCCGAGCAAACGGTAGGCGAGGTTGATCAGCTGACGACGTTCACTGATCACCGCGGGCAGGTGCGGATCGGTCATGGTCGGCTCCTTCGGTCTGCGCTCCTCACCGGAACCGACGAATCAGCGACCCGAGTTGTGAGGCGGCCTGACATTCCGGACCGCTGTGTCGTCGGTAGATCGTGACACCGTCAGCAGAGCAGGAGCCCGGAGAATTGATCACCATCGGCATCATCCTCGGCAGTACCCGACCCAACCGCAACGGTCCCCAGGTCGCCCAGTGGGTCCTGGACACGGCATCGCAGCGCGGCGACGCCGAGTTCGAGCTCATCGACCTGCGCGATCACCCGCTACCGCATCTGGACGAGCCGATGGCGCCGATGTTCGGCCCGTCGGTCAACGCGCATACCCGCGCCTGGGCCGAGCGGATCGCACCGTTCGACGGCTTCGTGATCGTGACCCCGGAATACAACGGCGGCGCCCCCGCAGTCCTGAAGAACGCCATCGACCATCTCTTCGCGGAGTGGACCGACAAGGCGGTCGGTTTCGTCTCCTACGGCGTGAGCGGCGGCGCCCGCGCCGTTGTGCAGTTGCGGACGGTCTGCGGCACGCTGGGCATGGCCGACGTGGGCTATCAGGTCGCGATCTCGGTGCTCACCGATTTCGAGAACCACACCACCTTCACACCGCGCGATCATCATGTCGCCGCCCTGCACAAGACGCTGGATCAGCTCGTCGCCTGGAGCGGTGCGCTCGCGCCGCTGCGGACCGGCGCCGAAACCGGTCCCGTCAAATCCTGAGGAGCCGATCATGACAATCGACGACTTCCGGTCACACGACGACCGCGTCGCAATGGACGAAATCGAGATCCGCCGGCAAATCGAAAAGGCCGTCGAAGGGCTGCGAGCCAAGGACCTCGAGGCCGTAAAACAGCTGTATACACCCGACGTCGTGTCCTTCGATGTGGAGCCGCCGCTCCAGCATGCCGGAATAGCGGCGAAACTCGAGAACTGGGCGAGAGTGTTCCGGTTCTTCGATACCGTGACCTACGAAGTTCGCGACCTGACGTTCACCGTGGGCCATGATGTCGCATTCGGGCACGGCTTCGCTCGTCTGAGCGGCACACTGCAGAACGGGGCGGCGACCAGCGGTATGTGGGTCCGCGTCACTTACGGCATGCGCAAGATCGACGGCACCTGGTTGATCGCACACGACCAGGTCTCCGTGCCGCTCGACATCCCGAGCGGCAAAGGCGTGGTCGACCTCGAGCCCTGAGGTGGGCAGAC
Organism: Nocardia asiatica NBRC 100129; assembly: GCF_000308415.1. Taxonomy (GTDB): domain Bacteria; phylum Actinomycetota; class Actinomycetes; order Mycobacteriales; family Mycobacteriaceae; genus Nocardia; species Nocardia asiatica. The sequence goes on from NZ_BAFS01000470.1 coordinate 14,130, forward strand.
GATCGAGGGGACCCGAATCGGATATCCGCTGTGCCGCTGCGAAATTAGGACTTGATCGGTCCTAAGCGGCTTCTACCGTGGGTTCGTGACTGATACGACTGAGCACCCCACTCTGAGCGGCGGCGAGAACTCGGGTGTCGAGACCCTTCCGGTAGATCTCGTCGAGCGGTACCGCCGGGACGGATACGTCCGTATTCCAGGTGTACTCGATGCTGCGGAGGTGAGCGAGTTCCTGGCTGAGGCGCGTGCCCAGCTCGACCGGCAGCCGACGGTCTCCTGGGACGCACCCGAAGGCGGGAACGTGATGGATTGGGTGGCCGAACCGGAGAACGTGAGTGCGCCGATGCGAAGACTCGCACTGCACCCGAAGATCACCGCCATCGCCGAGCATTTGGCCGGTCGGGCGCTGCGCATGTTCAAGACCGAACTTCTCCGCAAGCATTCGCAGGGAAGCGCACCTACCCCACTGCACATCGATGATCCGGCTTTTCCCATCGCGGCAGCCCCGGTCACCCTCACCGCCTGGGTGGCATTGGTCGACGTACCCGTCGAGCGGGGTTGCCTGACTTTCATTCCGGGATCACACCGCTGGCCCGGCGATACGCTTCCCGTGAACGAGGAGCCGTTCGCCCTCCGACCGGAATTGCGCTGGTGGCCGCAAGTCACAGTGCCCTTGCGAGCCGGTGACTGCACCTTCCACCACTCCCGGCTGGTCCACTCGGCAGGCGCCAATCGAACGGACGCGACGCGGATTTCACTGGCGTCGGTATACATGGACGCGGAGGCGGTCTACCGCCCGAATCCGGATTCGTGGTACCAGGACAAGGTGCCGGACCGGGAGCCGGGGCAAATACTCGACGGCGACCGTTATCCGCGCCTGAGCTGAATCCGTCACTCGCGGGGGCGCCGCCACACTGTGGCGGGGCCCCCGTGAGTGCCGCGTGCGGCTCGCAATCTCTCGCATAGAGCAAGCGCGTACCAGTCGCACCTTCGCGAGCCGGTGCGGACAGGCGGACACCGATGCGGCCATGTGAGTTCTTCCCGTGGCGGGAGCCGCGGTCTCAGCGGTGGGGATGCTGTTCGATAGGTGCCGTGGATGCTGTCGAGTTCGCGCGGGTGGTGGCGGAGTTCGGTCCCGGCTGCGCGTTGCTGGTCGAACCTGGCTCGGCGGCGGCGGCGCATGTACCCCCGCGGTGGGCCGCGATCGCCGGTGGCCGAGACTGCCGTGCACGGCGAGCCGCGGCCGTCGCTTTGTGGAATCTCGACCTGTTCGCGGACGTGCTGCCACGATTCGGGGCTGTGCTGGAGGAATGCCTCGACGATGTGCGGGTCTGCCTGTTGCGTGGCGACTGGGTGCTGCTGTACGCGCTGCGAAAGCCGTTCCAGCCGCACGAGTTCCGGATCGGATGGGACCCGGAGACTTTCGGCGCCGACCGGCCGCCGTATTGGGACGCGCTGCCCGAGGCGCTGCGGGTGTTCCTCACCACGGTGCACGCGGGCTTCACCGATCTCGATGGGATCTCCCACGGTCCCACCCGGCCCAGGGACATGCGGACGTATCACGCGCTGCACTTGGAAGAGTCGGTGCGCAATTGGGAGGCGGGCGAGGACATTCCCGGAGACCGGGCGATGCTCCTCGCCAAGGGCTTGGGCGAGACTCGCTATTTCGTCTCCCCCGATCTGCCCGGCGGCGCCATCGGCTGGGAGGCGGACGGCCATCTGGATCGGCCACTGGACTTCGCCCAGACCTTCGACGAACTGATGAGCTACGGCTTCCAGCTCGAACGCGACAGCCCGCCCGACACCGCCGCACCCGCGACACCGCCGACGCCGGAAGAATTGCGGCAGGCGAGCATGTCCGCGCCCAGGGCGGCACGGGCGGTCGTGTGGAACCGCGACCTCACCGAGGACCTCGCGCGCGACCGTATCCGCGACCTCGTCGCCGAGCTACTCGACACGCTGGGCGGTCAGGTTCGCATCCGTCCGCAAGAGGGCCTCGACGGCGAGACGCTACTGCCGTTCGACGACGACGCCGGCAACATCTACCAGGTAGATCGGCTCGAGACCCGCTATTTCCTCGATCCCCCGGCCCCGGACCGCCCGGACATCTATCCGCCTGTGGTCGTCCGCGTCTGGGAGCGGCAGGGCTGGACGGTGACGCTGTCCACCGACGCCGACGGCATCGCCGCCCACGCCCGCACCTCCGACGGCTACGAACTCACCCTCACCCTCCGCGATGACACGTTGCGCCTGGCTGTCGCGTCGCCCGGTTTCCACCGGTCGCACTGATCATCGCGGGCGCCCTGCTCGCTCGCGCTGCGCTGACGTCCATTGTTGCCGAGCAGGCACGGTGCGATCGGCTACCTGTGGCGGTCTTCCTTGGTTCCTATGCCGAACAGCCCCTCACGCAGCTGAGCCGGGGTCTGCCCGAACTGCCGCTGGAATGCCTCTCGGAACCTGCGTGTCGTGGTGAAGCCGACCTCGGACGCGATCCGGTCCATGTCGACGGGCAGTGGCGTGGACAACCGCCGGCGTGCGAGGTCGAGGCGGATCTTGCGCAGCATAGCGCCCGGTGTGCGGCCTTCGGTCGCCTTCAGTACGGTGTGCAGCGTCTTCAGCGACATCCCGCACATTTCGGCGATGGCTTCCGGCGTCACCGTCGGGTCGCATGCTTTTTGTTCGATGAGAATACGTGCGCGTCGAGCCTCCTTCGCGCGTTCGATGTCCCTCGCGGTTCCGCTCACCGCGATGGCCCGGTCGGGGGCGAGTCCACCCTCGAGCAGCGTCAGCGCACTTGAGAATGTGTAGGTGAAATCTGCTGTGGTCCAAGGTTCTTCGCTGTCGGCGAGCTGACGCACCACGCTGTCCAGCGCGCGCACCACGGGCCGCTTCTCATCCAGCACGAGCGGGATGTCTTCGGAGCGGGTCAGGCGGATCGACTTCTCCGGGACGGTCATGATCAACGCACTGATCAACTTGTCGTGCGTCATGTACACAGGGCTTCCCCAATGGAAGAAGCCGATCATTCCCGGCCGGAATACTTCTTTGGAATCGCCCTGTGCCAGTTTGAAACAACCTTCCAGCGGGATGAGCAGTCGGTAACCGTAGTCACCGTCACCGCGCACATCTCGTTGCGAGCGCTGGTAGTCGAGGGCGCCGGACTCGAACCTGACGACTTGGAACTCGCCGACGCTCTGGCCCAGCGCGGACGATCTGAAGTCGTCGTCATGGAAGGCGAGTCCCACCGACCCCTGCCTCGAATGGATGTAGTCGTGCCAGCGACCGGCCCGGTCGGCAGGTGACTCGTCATCTCTCATGTCGAAAGGGGCCTGCCGGTATTCCGGATCGGTCACGCGCAAACCCCTCTCGCACACCCCCACGCAAGCTACAAAACCGACCACGAACTTACAAGATCGTCGAGTGGCCGCGTGGTGAAGACGGCCATCCGGTGAGGTGGCCGATCACTGAAGGTGTGCTAGCGAGACCCGTGTCGAGTTACATCCCCGGTACCGCCGGAAGATCGAGGGAAGGTGCTCTTGGGGAATACGACCGGGAGCGTGGACAACGCCCGATGGAACGGTCCCGGTCGCCACTGCAGCTGGGACGGCGGCACCGCCAACCGCATCTCGGGCAGGGCATCCAGCAGCTGGTCGATCGCCTCCTGCACGATCAGCTCCGCGATCGGGCGTGCCGGGCAGGCGTGCGGGCCCGTACTGAACGCCAGATGCGACCGGTTGTCGGTGACGTCGCCCGTCCGGATGGCTGGGTCGTTGTTGCAGGCGGCCATGCTGATCACTACTGGCTGGTGGGCCGGCAACCAGGAACTGTCGAGCAGGACCGGCTCGAGCGGATAGCTGATGCAGTAGTTCGACATCGGCGGATCGTTGAACAGCACCTCGTCCAGAGCATCCCGCGTGGACTTGCTCCGGGCGAGGATTTCTCCGGCGAATCGCTCGTCGGTCAACAGCAGCAGCATGGTGTTCACGATCAGGTTCAGCGGCGGTTCGATTCCGGCGGCGTACAGCAGCACCAGCTGGTGCAGCATCTCGTCGTCGTCCAGCCCTACCGGATGCTCGATCAGCCAGCTGGTGACATCCGCGCCCGGATTGATGCGTTTGAACCGGGTCAGTTCCAGCAACGCCTCGGAGAGCATTCGATTGCCGCCCTCGGCATCGACGGTGTCGAAGATCGCCGCCATCCCGATCGCCGCGCGTTGGCTCAGCACCTCGGGGCTGCCGAGCAGCGCGTTGAGTGTCCCGAAGAGGACGGGTAGCGCATACTGGCTCACCACATCGCAGTGCCCGTCCGCGCGGAACGAGTTGATCTGCGCGATGGCGATCTGCTCGATGGTCGCGTGCAGCCGGTGCAGATCGACCTTGTCCAGGGCACTCGCTGCCGCCGACCGGTACCCTGCGTGGTCTTCGCCTGCGCTGCGAATGGGTTCGGGCCGCCACTCCATCATGGGCCGGATCGGACAGCCGGCGGGAATGTCACGTTCCCACACGCGCGGATCGGAGGGGAAACGCTCCGGGTCGTGCAGGATTTGCAGTGCGGCGTGATATCCGATCACCAAGGTGGCCGGAACACCTGGCGCCAGGTCCACCGGCGCCAACGAGCCGAAACGGCGCCGCATATCCCGGTAGAACTTGTGCGGATCGGCCGCGAACTCCTCGGAGTAGAGACGCACTCGCGGACTATCGAAGTCGCTGGGCGACGCTATCGGAGTGGTTTCGGTGTCGGAGATCATCGCTGGTTCCTATGGGGTTGTCGAGAGTGAAGACCACCGCCGGGGTCGTGAACCGGCGGGAGGAGGTTGCCGTCACGTCCGTCCCAGGATGCTCACGAACGCTCGTCCCCCGGCGGCGCCTGGGCTGACCCACGCCCAGACAGGTCGAAGTCCTCTTCTCTGGAAGTTGCCGAAAGTGTTTCTGGCACAGTAGGTTCCGGCACCATCCGGTCTCTACCGTTTTCTTGTAAGTTTGCGGACAATTTTTGTAGCCGGGGCCGACGGAAGCAGGTTTCCACTGCTGATCGATCTACGCGCACGCGTAATGTCCGGTGCATGGCCTGCAGGATCACCGAACTCGTCATCGACTGCGCCGACCCGCGACGGCTGGCGGACTTCTGGTGCGAGGTGCTCGACTACGTCGAACTCGGCTGGGACGGCGACGCCCTGGAGATCGGCCCGCCCGGAACCGGCTTCGGCGGGCCGCAGCCTACGCTGGTGTTCATTCGCAGTACCGAGCCGAGGCGCGGAAAGCTGCGTGTACACCTCGACGTGAATCCCACCGACCGCGATCAGGATGCCGAACTCGAGCGGCTACTCGCCGCCGGTGCGCGCCGGGTCGACATCGGCCAGCCCGGCACCGCTTCGTGGCATGTGCTGGCCGACCCGGAGGGGAACGAATTCTGTCTGCTCCGCCGCCGGGTCGAGCCGCCGGAAGGCCTGCCGGGCACCCGGTGACGTCACCTGACCCGGGCGCAGCATCCGGCGTGAGCGCATGAGCCTGGACTACGACCCGGTCGCCGAGGTCGAGAACACTCGCGCGCGACCTCGGCGGTCCGGCTCATCGGAAGTCGGCCGCGTGATCCTTCGCCCACTGCGCGAACGTACGCGCGGGGCGGCCGGTGATCTCCTCGACCAGCTTCGACACCGGCGGCGGTGCGATGGTTCCCGCGTGCCATCCGGCCAGGATCGCCTCGATTCCGATCGGCGGCACAGTCTTGCTCAGTTCCACGCGCGCCTGTTCGACCGATACCACCTCGATGGAGATTTCGCGGCCGATTGCCTCCCCGATGCGCCCTACCTGCTCACGCAGCGTCAGCGCTTCGGGACCGAGCACGGTGTAGGCGTGACCGTGGTGGCCCGGTTCGGTCAGCGCGGTCACCGCGACCGCCGCCATATCTTTCTCGTGGATAGGCGCGGTCCGCGCCTCCGGATACGGCAGGCGGGCGACAGCCCTGTCGCGAATGGATTGCTGCCACCACCACAAGGCGTTCGTCGCGAACATGCCCGGGCGAATGAATGTCCAGCTCAGGGCAGACTTTTCGAGAGCCGACTCGACGGCCGTGTGCAGCCGCGCGATGGGGTTGTGTTCGGCCCCGGGCAGCAACACGGCCCCGGAGGAGAGCAGCACAACGTGCCGGACGCCCGCGGACTCGGCCGCCGCCACGAATCCGTCGATCCCGTCGGGTTTGGCGTAGAGGAATACTCGCTGCGCGCCTTCCAATGCGGCGGGCAGTGTCTCAGGCCGTTCGAGATCGGCCGCGACGACGTCCGCTCCGGGCGGGAAGAGTCCCGTATCGGGATTCCTGCTCGTCAGGCGGACCCGCTCACCCTTCGCGGTAAGCCCCGCCGCGACGTGACGGCCTACATTTCCGCTGGCTCCGAATATGACTGTGACCATGCCGGCAGCGTAGGACGGGAAGCTTTCGGATAGTAAGGACGTACCTTGAAGTAAGCTCCTGATATGGCTGTACGTTTGCAGGCACAGCAGGCCGCCGCGCCGAGACGGAGTGACGCATTCAACAGTGACTGCCCGGCGCGCGAAGTGCTCGATCACCTCACAAGTCGTTGGGGCACACTGATCTTGACCGCGCTGGACGACGGGCCGCTCCGCTTCTCGGAGCTGCACGGCATAATCGGCGGGATCAGCGAGAAGATGCTGTCGCAGACCCTGCGTACTTTCGTCCGGGACGGCCTTGTCGAACGAACCGTGGAACCGACCACACCTCCACGGGTCAGCTACGAACTCACCACACTCGGCCAGGGGCTCACCGGCTCACTTCAGCAATTCCTGGCCTGGATCGGCCGGCACGCCCCGGAGGTCATGGCCGCCCAGCGCCGCTACGATCGCGCGAAACAGTGAACCGCTGATCGGGCGGGTGACTGCTTCGGGATGTCCGATAGTGCGCCCACTCATCAGGCCGAAGCCGGGATAGACCCAGCGCACTGGGCCAGTGGCGGCATGCGTCGTTTCATGTTGGCCGCGGCCGGGCTGACGCTGGCGCCGATCCTCGACCGTCTCGGGCCACCAGACCAGTCGTCCGCCGGTTCGGATCGAGCCGTAAGTCCGCCGATCCAGGTGTCGGGCACCGGCGGCGCGACTGCTGCGCGCCTGCCGACCAGCGCGACGGCCATAACAATTCGAGTTAGTCGGCCCCCGCGTCGAGCCTGCCGACGATCAGCCCCGTCAATGCGGCGATCGCGTCGTCCATGCGGACCCGCTCTCGATTCAGTTCCGCGGCAATCGCTTCGGCCGCGCCGAGCGCGCCGACGCAGTGCAGCCGAAGCGCGTCGCCGGTGAGGTCGGAGTGCGGGGCCAGTGCGGCGACCATCAGATCCGTGTAGCTGTCGTACATCTCGCGCTGGATGGCCTCCATCTCCGGATCGCCCTTCAGCGCGGCGGAGACCGCGGCGAACTCCGGCATGTCGGTGGCACAGGAGAAGTAGGCAGTGCTGATGACGCGCGCGATCCCGGCGGCCGTCGGCTCGGCCGATCGCAGCGCCTTCGTCGTGACAGCCCGGTGTCGCTCATCGAGTCGTCGATAGAGCGCGAGCAGCAGGCCGGGCCGGGTGCCGAAGTGGTCGTACACGATGGGCCTGCTCACTCCCGCGGCCTCCGCGAGGGTGGGCAGGCTCAGTCCGTCGGCGCCGGTGTCGCGCACGATCCCCATCGCCGCGTCGAGCAGCTGCGCCCGGCGGGCCTGCTTGGACAGACGAGTCGGTGTCGTGGTCATCGTCCTCCTCTTGCGTACTCGAGTCAGTTTAGCTACAAACAGTAGGTTACAAAAAGTAGCCTAACTGAAAGGGAGAATCGTGGAGCGCATGGCGTCGGTCCTGATCTTGGGTGGGTACGGGCAGGCGGGCTCGGACACCGCCGCCCTGCTGCGTCGGCGGCACCCCGGACTACCACTGACCATCGCGGGCCGCGATCACGAGCGGGCGCGGCGGGTGGCCGACGAACTCGGCGGCGCCACGGCCGTCACCATCGACCTGGATCGTGAAGACCTCGGACTGCCCGCCGAGCAACGTTTTTCAGCGGTGGTCGCGATGCTGTGGGACCGTCGCCTGAACGGACTGCGCTACGCCCAGGATCATGGGCTCCCGTACCTCAGCATCTCCAGCGGCCTGGTCGATATCGGTCCGGAGGTTGTCGCAGGCGCGCAGCGCGCGACCGCCTCACCCGTCCTGGTGGCCAGTCACTGGGCCGCAGGGCTGGTCACACTCGCCGCGATGGACGCGGCGCGCGCCTTCGGACGGGTCGACACCGTCAGGGTCGGCGCCGTCCTCGACGAAACGGACTCGGGCGGGCCCGCCGCGCACGCCGACCTCGAACGCTGGGCGAAAGCCGCCCCGGCCGGCCTCGTACGCCGCGACGGCGTCTTCACCTGGGTCACCGGCTCGGACATGGAGGCGACCGTGCGCACCGCCGACGGCACCGACCAGCCCGCCCAGAACATCGCCATCCTCGACGTGACCAGCATCGCCCTCGCTACGGGCGCCCCGAACGTCAGCTTCGCCTTCACCGTCGGGGAATCCGCGGGCAGGCGCGGCGGCGGTCCCGCCTCTGTCGAGGTCCGCATCGACCTCGACGGAGTGTCCGCCGCAGGCGCCCCCTTGGCCGCCACCCGAACCGTCGTCCACCCAGCAGGCCAGCGCCCCATCACTGCTCTCGGCATCGCCCTCGGCGTCGAACGGCTCCTCGGGCTTCGCGGTGAACCGGTAGCGCCCGGCATCCACACCCCGGAGTCCCTGCTCGACCCGTCCTACGTCGTCGAGCAGTTGAAGGACATCGGGACCACGTTCACCGACGCGTAATTGATCCCGCCGCCAGCAATTCTCGGATCTGTCATCGACCTGTGGACCCCGACCACGGCGTAGCCCTCGGTGGACCGTCCGGTGGTGGTGGGGGTGCGAACGCCTCGGGTATCCGGCATCCGCTTTCGGCGACCTCCGCGCGCAGCAGGGCGAGATCCTCCGTCCTTCTCGTCCATATCTCACCGACGTCCATCCTGAGCGATTCGCGCATCCGGCCCGAACCGGTCACTCCCCAGACGGCGAGGCGCATTCCCCCTTCGGTGGTCTGCCGCACGAAATTCTCCGACAGCAGCTGGTACGGGATCGCGAGACCGGTAGCACCCGCACGACGCGCATTGTCGATGATGGCGTCGATCTGCTCGGCCCCCGGCCGCAGCGCGCGAGCCATCCACCCGGTGGCGCCACGCATCCCCATGCCGACGACCGTCAGCGTGTTGACCATCGCCACGCGCTGCCAGTCCGGCGCCAGCTCGGCCCCTGCCGTCGCTACCCGGAGGTCGAACGCGTGCAACTGCCCTCGGATGCCGTGCCGCCGCAGCGTGGCCGCGATCGCCGCCACCTTCGCCCGGATCTCCGACTCGGGCCAGGCGGGCCCCGTGGGCAGTTCCACCGCCAGCGCCGCATCGGCGTGGGCTGCCGACCGGCAGATCATGTCGAGGGCCGCCATGTCCCCGGCGGCCCGGCCCACTTCCACGACGATCGAGTCCACTCCGAGGACCAGCGCGTCGGCACACGCCCGCCCGGCATCCGCGAGCCCGTCCTTGCCGAGTCGCACCGCGAGTCTCGGCCCCACCCGCGTTCCATCGGACGAACCTACCGCCGCTCCTGCCGCTTGCGTCGCACCCGACCGGGGGCTGCCGTCCCCTTCGCTGACCTCTCCTGCGGCAGGTACCGGCAGGTCGCGGCGCGAGCGGTGATCGCCCGGTGTGTCGAGTGCGGCGTCCAGTTGCGGCGCACGGCGATCACGGGCCGCGTCGACGACTCTCGCCCGAATGCGGTGCATCGCCGTCGGATTGTCGACAGTGGGCCGGTGCTGCTCGGTGGGCACCTCGTCACCGCGCCCGGCAAGGCACCACGCCGCGTGCCGCAGCGACTCCGTGGGCTGTGCGGCGCCGATCAGCGAATACTGCAGGTACTCGCCGTGGCCGTCGAAAGGAGCCAGCGAATACGGGAATCCGCGTTCGGCGCGTACTCGGGTCGCGACGATGTCGGTGGCCGGATCGGTTCCCAGCCCCAGTGGCCCGTCACCGAGCAAGCGACCGCGCGCATCGGGCGCGTCCCCGCCGAATCCGGTGACCGGGTCGTCGGACTGGGCCAGCACCCAAGTGCGGCGAGCACTGGCGTCCGTGGCGCTGTCGAACCGGCGGCCGCGCCCGGGCGAGCCCATGACCACACCGTGTTCGAAGACGCCGTCCAATCGGCCGCCGACACCGCCTTCGGCTACGACCGGAGTCCCATAGCTGTATCCGAGCTTCGACATTTTCGCGCCGGTTACCGCGCGCAACGCCAGCACGTCGCGTGCGAACAGCCTGCCACCGGCTTCTGCCAGTTCGGGCCTGGAGGCCCACGCTTCCTTGTAGTTCGCGGGCGCCTCGTAGCCGATCCAGCACACCACGGCGACCTTGACGGAAGGATCCGCCCGCACCAACTCCTCGTACAGATTCCGCGCACTTCCCAGGCGGGCCGGCGCCGACTGCAACCGCGTGTTGACGCCGTCCACGTACCAGACCACGTGATCGGCGTCCTCGAGTCGGCAATTCCCGATGACGAACGTGCCGGACCCGTTGCCCCCGAACGCCTCCGGGTCCAACGCCACTGTGGCGACGACCGGCGGGGGTATGTCGCGGTGCACAGTGACCGAACGGGTGAGTGCCTCGCCGACGGCGTACAGGTTCCGGAAGACCTGGCGCTCGGCCCGACTGGCGTTCTTCCTGCCGCGTGCATGGATAGCGGAGGCGGTGGTGAATCGCCGATAGTCGTTCGCATAATTCGCCACCTCGGACGGAAGTCCTGGGGCATTACCGACTATCCGGGGGTGGATCGCCACGACCGCGCGTTGTTCGTCGCGGTGCAGCGAGTTCCACCACCTTTTGTTCTCGATCGCGAGTCGACCGGCCCTCGTGAAGTCGTCCGGCAGACCTCTATGCGACAGGATCTCCGGCCTCGCCCCGGGGCCGCCGCGCTTCTCGATCGCGCTCCGGGCGAGGGCGGCGTCGCCGGCGATCGCGCGCAGTGTGGGCGTGCCAGTGCGCGGATCACGCGGCAGGATATCGGCATAGACGAATCGGGTCTGCTCATCGACGTTGCGTTCTATGCATTCGGTGAAGTGAAGCCACCCGTTCTGCACGGGGTCATGGCGCGCGACTCGATCCGGACGACCCGCCAGGATGCGGCCCATATTCTCCAGCGACTCCGTCGGCGCCTTGGTGCGGTCGTCGACATACAGCAGGAATTCGTCATCGATCGGCTTTCCCTCTTCGAACGGCTCCTTTTCATATCTCTGCGCCCTATCGCGCACATCCTTCAGCACGGCGTTCGTACGCCCCGCGTCGCCTTTCGGGAACCGGCTCGTGAATTGGATGCCCGGCACATCCTCGGCTTTTCCGGAAGCGCCCGGCCTGGACGCGATTCCGTAGTAGACGTCGGTGGACGACGCGACATCCGCGAGTGCGTCACCCATCGTCCTCAGATTCGATTCGCCACAGACCACCACCGCGTCGGTGGTACGGGCGACCCATTCGTGCGCCAGAGCCTTCTTCGCGGGCCGCCCGCCATCGCCGTACACCACCAGCTGGCGTTCGGGCCGGACCGCCGGATGTGGCGCGGAGCCGGTGACGACGTCTGCGGACACGGCCAGGTCACCAGCCAGTCGGTGACCGTCGGTCCCGGACCACACCACGACCCGGACCGGGCGCTGCGGGTTCTCCCGTACCGCGGCCTCGTAATGATTGCAAGCCAACTGCATTCGCTGATCGAGGCGGCGCAGATCGCGGTCGGTGCCGTCCACGTGCCAGGCTTCGGCGACGGGATCCGCGCTGCCGAAGGAGATCATGATCGAGCCGGCGCCCGGGTCGTCGGTGTCGAACCGCTCGAGCAGCACGGTCGGTGTGGGCACTCCTGGCGTCTCGACCGTCGCGGCCCGCTGGCCCGCCCGGATCAACAGGTCCTCGACATTCAGTAGACACTCCCGCAATGCCCGCTCCCGGCCGCTCAACCGGGTCGTCACCGCCGCGGTCTCGAGTGCCATCCGCGTTTTCGCGTATGCCCAGCGATTGGCCTGGTCGCGCACACCTTTGGGAAATCCGCCCGCTTTGCCGACGAATTCCGGCCACACTCGCACCAGCGCCCGCAGCTCGTCCACGCTCAGATTCCGCGCCCGACGCGCGTTGCGGGCCGCGTGCTGCGCGCATTCCTCAGCGGCGGCCGCCGCGCGTTCGGCGGTGGATCGCCGCCACCGGTAGACCAGATCGTCCGGGCTCGCCCCGGCGCCCCAATGCTCACGCAACACCCGCTCGGCCCGCATGCGCAGCTCGGCATCGGGCGGGCTGTAAGTGGGCAACCCGGCACGCGCGTCGACCGGCCCGATGAGAGCGGCGGGCACCTGCGCTCCGGCACGCGCCGTTTCCTCCGGCTCGTCATCCCTCGGACGGTTGCCGATGAAGCCGTCCGGCCCGGAGTTTCGTCGCCCGTCGGCGCTCGCGTCGGGTTCCCAGCTGAAGCGCGGCCACGCTGTCGATGGAACCGACCCATCGGGCGCATCGACCGTGCCCGCGCCTGGCTGCACCGGCGTCTGCCGACCCTGGTCCGGAGGCGACGGCAGCGATGCCGCCGACTCCGCCCGCAGCGTCGGTCCCTCCTGGGCCGAGGCCGGTGGGTCCGAATCGGAGTCCGACGGGCGACTGCCGATATAACCGCCCGGTCCCGCCTCGGGGCCGACCACTCGGCCGCTCAATTGCCGCCGGATGAGGCTCAGCAAACGGCGGCGGCTGCCGGCATGCAGTTGCGCACACCACTGCGTCAGCACATCGCCGGGGTACACGGGGGCGTAAGGCTGCTCGAGCAGACGCCACCGGCCGGACGGGTCCTTACCGACCGTGACACGCGCCGACATCACACCCAGTTCGAGCACTTCGCTGGAGCGTTCCGTCAACGGTGTGGGTTGTTCCGATATCGGCATGGGGCCGACGACATCGTCGGGGGCTTCGAGGACGATTCGGCGCAGCGCGGCCATAGCGCTGTGCGGATCGTCGGGCTCTTCGGCCCCGGGTGGCCGGCACCCCTCCTCGACCGCACGGTCGGTCAATATGTGGCCGTTGAACGTCGTCGTGTAGGACGAGTCACCGGCGCCCCTGAACACGCTCGGCGGAAGCGTCGCTATCCACCGCTCGAAGCTCGGTCGTTTCGGTGTTCTCCCGGGTCTGGTCCCCGGCTTGTCGAGCGCTCCCTCGCGGCACAGGCGCAGGTACTCGTGCAGCAGCCGGCCCGGAATCCGTTCCCGGCTCCGATCGGCGTCCTCCGGCCGAAGATGCTCGCCGCGCACCTCTCCGTCGGTCTGCAGCTTCACGCGGTCGTAGGCGATCGACAGGCGGCCACCGTGGCGCGGGATCGTGTCCAGCAGGTCCGGGCGTTCGGTGAACAGCTTGCGCAGGACCCGGCCGTGCCCGTCCATGCTCGCGACTGTCAGGCCGATCGGCTTGCCGTCCTGGTCCATCTTGACCGCCACCTGCGGGTGTCCGTCGATCGGCGACGTCCGGGGCGATCGCAGCGTCTCTTCGATCCGCGTGCTCGATATGGCGGCGTCGATCAGCTCGACCAGTCGCGTCGGCGCACCCGCGGCGCCCTCGGCCCGCTCCCACTCGTCGAACGCGGCGGTCCATCGCCGGGCGTCGGGCCGTCCTTGCACCCATGCGGCCGCGCCAGGGAACGTACGGCGCCAATTCTTCTTGTTGAACGGCCGCAGGGCTCGCGATTCCCGGCTCGGTGGCACTCGAAGCTCCCCGGCGGTCGCCGGTGGTCGCGTCCACGGGCCTGGCCCGAACTCGACACGTACCGTGTGCGACCAGCTCGCCAGCATCGTGTCGCTGATGTCCGCGATAGTCGTGAGTTCGACCCCGCTCATCTTGGCGTCGCCGCGGCGCGGCTGTGACAGCAGCCAAGAGCAATCGGCGCCGAAGGAGAGCACCGAGGCGGAACCAGCCCCGCGATCGGCTTCGCCGTCCGCCACCGCGACGTGCATCAATTGCTCGTCGCCGCCCGGCACGACCGAGCCGAACCACATCACGACGTCACCGCGCTGGGGACGTGGCGCCGTGTCACGGTCGGACACGAGTTGCCGTCCGGCCGGGACGAGAAGGTCGGGCAGCTCGCGCACCCAGCGCCGAGAGAAGTCGTCAGGGTCGGCCCAGTCGTAGATCGCACGGGCCTGCTCGCGGCCGAGTACACCGGCGGCTATGGCGGCGTACACCACCATGTCGATGCAGCTGATCGGCAGGTCCGGGGCCAGAACGGGAAGCTGTTCGTCACTCGACCAAGCCCATTCGGGGAAGAGGCCGTCCGGCTTCAACTGGCACCAGTAGATCGTGTCTCTCCGGGTGAGGCACCCGAGCAAGAACTCCACGACACGGGGCGACGCGGCTGCCGCAGGTGAAGCCGTGGCGCCGGGCACTTCTCCCTCGTCGCCGACACCCTCGTGGGCATCCCGGTCCGAGAGTCGTGACCATGGCGTCGTCCCCGGCGTCTGCTCCGGCGCCGGACCGCGCGCGGGATCGCCCGGTCCGGGCGGTCTGCTCCCGATGAATCCGCCCGGTCTCGTCGTGCCCTCGCCCGGTGCCAAATCGCCGGGCGACACCGGTGGACTCGGCGGCTGATCCGGCTGCGCCCTCGCCGTGCTCCACGGTGTCGGCCGGTTCCGCTCGCTTGTGGTCGCGTCGCCGGGTTCACGATGGTCGAACGCACCGCGCAACCGGGCGGCCGTCTCGGCGAGGAGCTCTGACGCGGCACCGACCCCCAATCCCAGCCGCTCGGCGGTGCGAGCCAGAGACCGTCCTTCGACCAGATGAAGCGTGACCAGCTGCTCCGCAGTGGCGGGGTCGGCCAGGTCGGCCAGCGCGGCGCGAACCGTCATCGCGAATTCGGTGTCGGAGAACCCCGCGGGAGCCGGATCGGCGACGTCCCGTTGCCGCGCGCCGTCCTTGCCGCTGATCGGCGCATCCAGCCGCAGCGCGGGCCGAGCCAGGATCTCCCGGGCCAGCGCGACATCGGCCACCTTCAATCCCGTTTCCCGCGCGATATCGGTGTCCTCGAGCGCCACCCCAGCGGCGACCATCCTGCTGATCTGCGCTTCCACCGTGCTCACGATCTTGCGCGTGCGGTTGTCGAGATCGGGGAACCGGAGCGCGAGACGGTACCGGAACACCGCTGCGCGGCAACTCGCCCACGCATGGGCAGCGAACGACGCGGACGGAACATGGCTGGTTATCGCGCCCAGCATTCCGATCCAAGCGGCCTGTACCGCGTCGTCACGAATATCCCGAGATTCGCGACGCGCCACCGCATTCGGAACCCACGCGAATGTCTCGGAAATCTCGTCCTGTGCCGCCCTTTCTTCAGGCGAACCGACCCGAGCCACCACATACCGCTTGAACAGTTCTTCTTCGTCTCGATAGCCGGACCGCTCGTAGCGATCCGCGTAGAAGCGCTCGACGACCTCCAGCAACAACTCGCCACCGATGCCCTGGGCGTGACACAGTTGCCGCATTTTGCGCAGCCGCGGGCGATAGCGATCGTTCTCGATACTGGAAAGAGTGCTGCGCGGCATCCGGGCTCGACGTGCGAGTTCGGTGACCGACATCCCTTCGTCATGACGTAGCGCCGCGATCCAACGCCCCAGCGATTCGTGGGCAGCGGGATCGATATCGGCGGTGATATCCGGGTAGAAGTCCCGTACCGCCTGGATCAGCGAGCCACCCGAGACGCTGAGCGCCCGGCTGATCTGCCGGAACGTGCTCAACCGCGGACGTCGATTCTCGGTCTCGATCTGTGCCAGGTACTTCGTGGACAGACCGGTCACCCGAGCGAGTTCGGCGCGGCTGATGTCCCGGTCTTGCCGCAGCGCGGTGATCCACCTGCCGAGGTCGTGTGCCGCCGATTCGAGGTCGAGATCGATGTGCGGATAGAAGTGCCGGGTTGCCCTCCGCAGCAGTTCGTCGTCGATCCCCATTACCTCGCAGATGCGCCGGAAAACCGCGAACCTCGGCACGTAGTTCCCGGTCTCTATACCGGAGAGATGACCCCACCCAGGCCCGATCGCGGCCGATAGCTCGGTCCCGGTCATATTCCGGTCGTGCCGCAGCGCCACGATCCAGCTGCCGGGTGACGCGGGATCGTGCGCGTGCGGATCGAGACCGAGTGCCAGATCGGGATAGAAATGGTGTGTGGCGGTAGCGAGGAGTTCCGGCGCGACTTCCAGTGCCCGGCAAACCCGCCGGAAGATAATCGAGTTCGGAGTGTATTTTCCGCCCTCGATCCCGGCGAGATAACCCGCCGACGTGCCCGCGGCTCGAGCCACCTCGGCCTGGGTCGTATCCCGGTCGTGCCGCAGCGCCGCGATCCAGTTACCGGGTGCGGCGGGATCGTGTGCCGCCGGATCGAGATCGAGCACGAGATCCGGATAGAAGCTACGCGTAGCCTCCGCCAGCGCCTGCGGTCCCACGCCCAGCGCCCGGGCGATTCGGTAGAAGACGTTCGGGGGTGGCCGATCACCGTTCTCGATCTCCCCGATCCGCGTCGGGGTCACTCCGACCGCGCGTGCGAGGTCCGCTCTGGTCATGCCCCGGTTGTTGCGATGCGCGGCAACCCAGCCACCCGGCGAATCATGCGCGGCGGCGGCGGTTTCGAGTTCTACGTTCGGATAGAACCGCCGGGTGGCCTCGGTCAGCGCCTCTGCCTCGATTCCCAATGCGCGGCAGAGCTGCTGGAAAGTGCCGAGCGACGTCCGTCGTCCCTTCTCGATATTGGACAGTGCGGCATTGGTCAGGCCAGCCGCTTCCGCGACGTCCTTCTGCTTCCTGTCCTGTTCGAGCCGCAACGCCTTCAGCCACGCGCCTCGCGCGACGTCCAACGACGAATCGGACTGCTCCCGGGGACGGCTGCCGATGAATCCGGGCGGACGGTCGTCCACGCCCGTCGTCGCCGCGCGTGCGTGCGGGCGACCCGCCGCCTCCGAATCACCCACCGTGCGCAGACCGCGTTGGAGCGCTCCTGCGAACCACTCGACGAAGTCCGGCTGCCGCCTCGACATGGCCTGCAGATCGATGTCGTGCGGCAGGCGCAGGGGCCGACCGAAGGCGAAGGTGAACACAGTCGCCGCGAATGTCCGAATCGTCGCGTCGCTGCCCCGCGTCATCAGCGGTGCCTGGAACAGCAGATAGACCGCGTTGGCGAGACGCCGCAGCAGCTCCGGAGACGGTTGCGGGGATCGTTGGCCGAGAGCTGTGGCCAGTTCGGCCAGGGCGGCATCGAAGATCGTCCGCTGATCGTGGGCCCGCGCGGTCTCGATCACGAACCGGTCGTGCTCGAGTGCGTACAGGACGTTCCCGTCGACCCGGGCGCCACCGGGCAATTCGACGACGTTTTGCAATACCGTGCTGCCGGGCGCCTCCGCGTCCATCCGATTCTTGACGAGACGGCCGATCGCGAGCGTGGTCCAGAAAGCCGGTGTGCCGACGCCGCCGTGCCACTTTCCGGTCGATGGATCGCGGCGAACCCCGGCACGCAGACCGGTCTGGCGGCCGACCATGTCCATATTGGGCGCGTCGTCGCCCAGCCTGGTGCGGAAGTAGTCGGGATGGCTTTCCCCGTGCTCCCCCACCACGTTCGGGTCGCGCTCGGCGGCCCAGACCTGCCGCATGTAGCGCTGTTGCGATATCCAGAAGTACAGCTGTGCCAGCAGTCTGCGACGCGACTTCGGCGCAGTCGCCGACTCCCATCGGCTGACAAGCTTTCCCAATCCGCGATTGGCCACATACGCCTGCCAGAGCGAGAACAACCGCAACGCCGCGTTCCTGCCCGGATCGTTGCTCCTCATCCGCAACCCCGGCACCGGGAAATGCTCCCCACGAAGCGGTCCCCGCCCGTCGCGCACCGCCTCGTTGAGGAGACGTACATCCAGGTCCGCGGTGATCTGCGGTGCCCGACCGGCGGTGACGTACTCGTGGATCACCCATTGCGGCGTGCCCAGCGCAGCGCCGTGCAGGTCCGTCTCGGCGAACCCGACGGCGAGGGCCTCGTATTCGCGCAGCTGGGCCTTGGTTTCGTCGACGAAGGCGTACGCGGGCAGTCGCGCGAGCCAGGTCTGCTCGGATTCCCGGATCAGGCCCAGTTCGTCCAGCCGGGACCAGGTCTCGTGCAGCACCCGCGGCAGGCGCGGCGACAGCAGCTCCACGGCATCGATCGCGTGCACGAATTCGTGGATCGCATCGTGGTGGAACGGTCTGTCCCCGACCGGATTGAAACCGCGCTCCCGCAGCTCGATACCGCGTTCGACAGTCCAAGCCGGCCTGCTCGCATTGCGCAGGCTGAACTGTATCCCCAAAGTTCGGAAAGTCGATGCGGAGTCGCGCTGGGCGAAGGACGCGGCGCCCGCGTTCTCGTTACCCAGGTAATCGATCCACAGTCCCCGGATATTGGTACGGCCCGGGAACCTGGTGAACATCTCGTCCAGCGCGCCGAGGATCTCCTCGACGACGTGGGCGGGAACATCCGGATGGTCGAATCCCACGATCGCGATGTGCGGGTGGTCGAGAGTGAACGCCTCGACCAGCCGCGCCTTGGTCTGCGCTTCGACGTCGAGCCCGGCGCGATGCAGGTCTTCGGCCGGAGTGCGCGCGGCGCGCCACTCGACCTCCGCCAGCGCGTCCATGTACCGGCCGTGGATGTGATGCAGCGCGGCTTTGTACTCGCCGGGGATCGGAAGATCCGAAATCCACGATTGCAGGTATGCCACCCGCTCCCGGATGGTCGAAAGCTCCGGCCTGGGTATGCCGTGGTGCTGCCACACCTCACGGCCGTCGATGTGCCGCACGAACCTCGCGGCGAACACACCGGTCGGCGTCGCGAAGATCGCCGACGGGGCGCGCCCGCCTCTCACCTCGTCGTCCGGGCCCACACTCCACTCTCGCGCGCTGCGGTTCGTCCTGGTCACCGCGTCGAAAAGACCGAGTCGCCCAGCCGAGCGCGAGCTGAGGATCTCGCGGTCCGGTGTTTGCCCGCTGTCGCCCGGCTGCCCAGGAATGACCTCGCGATAGACGGTGTCGTCCTCCAGGATCAGGCAGGTACGGCCGACCGGCGCGTCCATGATCTCAGCGACTTTCCGCTGTAGCACCTGCTCGAGAGCGGCGACAGGATCGGCGTACGTCTCCGCGAACACGCGGGTGCCGTTGCCGAAGGTCACCGACTCGACCCGCACCCCCGGCGCATCCTCGACCAGCGAACGTTCCACTGTTCCGGACTGCCTGCCCGCGAGCACCAAGTCCTGGAATTCGGGACGCGCGGACGCGCCGTCTTCCGGCGGGCGACTGCCGATGAATCCTTGCGAACCGCGCGCACCACGGCGCGCGATGGTGTGGTCGAACAGTACGTCCTGGTCGCGCACGGC
The DNA here is from genome assembly GCF_000308415.1 of Nocardia asiatica NBRC 100129. Lineage (GTDB taxonomy): Bacteria > Actinomycetota > Actinomycetes > Mycobacteriales > Mycobacteriaceae > Nocardia > Nocardia asiatica. The sequence goes on from NZ_BAFS01000470.1 coordinate 33,605, forward strand.
GGCGGGGGAAGAGTCGCCGCTCGACTGTTCCGTCGTGCGCACCTGCTGTCCGGATCGGCCGGGTGAGAACATGGCCGATTCATCCCGCGAGGGACTGCCGGGCCGAGGCGTGAATTCATCTGGGCGGCTTCCGATGTATCCGTCGAATCGGTCCGGTCGGGTGGGCTGATGTCCCGGAGGGTCACTGTCGGCGGTCGTCGTTGCGCCGATGCCGGGGAGTACAGATCCGACCGCGGCCGTCACCGCCGGGGCGAATTCGGGCAGGGTCGCGATCCGATCGGACTCGCCGTCAGCCGACCGGCGGCTCCCGGTCCTAGCGGTCCAGTCGGAGAGGATGTGGTCGGTGACGACTCCCGCGACTGCGGAGGCCAAGAGCCGGGCGGTGGGAACGTCGATCTCCTCGACCACCTCGCGGAGGTGCGCGGCCAGCATGGCGCGGTGCCGGTCGTGCGGCCGGTGTGACCCTGGGCCGGGCGCGAGCAGGTTCAGGTGCAGCACGCGAGCCTCGTCCGGATGTGCGGCGAGGGCGGTGAGGTAGGCGTGGATGGCGGTCTGCAGCCGCGAAGCCACGTCCGCCCCCGCGGCGTCCGGCAGTGCGGCCCGGGTGGCGATCCGCACCCGTTCGACGGCCACAGCGCAGGCGGCCTCGAAGCCGGTTCGCTTGTCGGTGAACAGTTTTCGGTATGTCTGGTGCGACACTCCGGCACGCCGCTGGACAGTCTCCGGCGACATCTCGGTATAACCCTGTTCGGCCGTGACCGCGATCAGGTGCGTCAGGATCTGTTCGCGCTCATCGGGTTCCGCCTCTTGCGCCGAGCGGCTGGACTCTCGGCGAGATGGCTCCGCGGCGTCGGCCGGGCTCCCGGGCACGGCGGCGCCCACGGCCGCGGTCGTCGGGCCGTTGTGAAGCAGATCGACGAGACTTCGGCGCAGGGCCGGCGCGGCGGTGTCGTCGCCGGTCACGGCCCAGTCGGCGAGCATGCCGTAGACCGCCGCCGCCAAGGCGCGGCGCTCCGCCGTCGGCGTGATCGGTTCCCCGAACACGGTCGCGAGCGTGGCGGCGATTCCTTCGACCATGCCCACGATGAGCTCGGCGCGCGCTCCCGGGTCGGCGGCGAATCCCTCGACCAGCAGCAGGCGCGCCGTGGCCGGGCGTGCGGCCAGGGCGCTCACGAACGTGCTCACCGCGGCGGTGACACGGGCGGCGCGGTCGGACGCCGGCATCGCGCCGACCTCGTCGACGACCAGTTGGTTCAGATTGCTCAGGGCCAACCGGTGCGCATCGGCCAAGGCGCTGTGGGTGCTCAGGAAGTGGTCGCGGAAAGTGTCCCGGGAGATCCGCGCACGGCGGCAGACGTCGTCTATGCCGGTCGCGCCGAATCCTTTCCCCGCCACGGTAGCGACGAATGCCCGCAAAATATTCGCACGCGAACCATACTGCCGCGCAATACTTCTCGTGGACGGATCGAACAGCCACGCGTCGGTCTCCGCCGCAGCGAGCCGGATGGGCAGCGGGTCCCGCGCGGGTGCGAACTCCACGACCGTGCCGCCCATGACGGCCCGCCGCATCGCGGGATCGGTCTCCATCGCGTCGGCCACGGCGAGTATCCGCTCGTAATCGGTCTCCTCGCCGCGCGCCACAACATGCCCGTTCTCGATCGCCACCTCGGTCCGCGACGGCCGGATCGCCGGGCGGGGGTGCGGATCGGTGTTCAAGGCGGCATGCACGAGCATCTTCGCACTGCGCTTGCCGGTGAACGGTCGCAGCAGTTCCTGCAATCGGCGCGCGGCCGCCCACGCACCGGGCACGTCGTCGAACAAGGAGTCCAGTGCCGCGACCCAGAGGTCGCTCTCCGGCGCCGCCCCGAGATGCTGTTCGACGACATTGAATCGTGCCGCCAGTTCGCGGTACTCGTCCAGTTCGGCGAGGAAACGGCCGACTCCGCTGGACGACGGGACCACGACCGGCACACCCTGCTCGATCGCCTCGGTGGCGACCAAGCCGAATCCCTCGGCGCGCGACGGCATCACCACGACCGTCGCCGAACGGATGTCCGCTTGCAAAGTGGCACGATTCGACGTCTGCGGAGCCACTTCGACCGCATCCGGGTCGCCGACGAGCCGGACCAACTCGGCGCGAGCGGACTCGAGGCCGCGCTCGGGATAACCCCGCACCATCAATCGTGCGTCCCGCCCCCGAGCCCGCAGCTGCCGCACCACGCGGGCGGCCGCCGCGACACCTTTCAACGGGTCGTCCGCACGTCCGAACAGCAGAATCCGGGCCGGATCGCCCGGCGCGGGAACCGGCGGCTGTTCGGCCATCACCAGACCCGGCTGGAGTTCGTGCACCGAGCCGTGGCCTGCCATGACCGCCGAGGACAGCGCGTCGGCGGCGAGCACCGGGCCCAGCCCCGTGACCAGGTGTGCGCGCCGCGCCAGATAGACGTCGGCCGCGACCTTGGCGCGGCCGCGTTCCGGATCATTGCCGAGGGTTTCCCGCAGCATCGGCGTCAGATGATTGACGCGCACGAGTCGCGCGGCAGGATACCGTTCCTCGGCCGCCAGTGCGGCGGCGAGACCGCTGGCCGCATCGTGCACGATCACCAGATCCATCGATGGCGGCAACTCGTCCCAGTCGGACAGCATCCGCTCCCGCATGCTCGCGAACGGCCCGCTTTCGCGATGGCCGATCACCGTCACGCCAGGAATCCGGTGTGCACTCCCCACCTCTCCCGCCCGGACGATCACCTCGTGCCCGGCCTCCGCCAACGCTCGGCACAGCGCCACGTTCAACGTCGCCATGCCGGTGCTGTCCGTGCCCCACTCGCCGACGCACACCAGAATCCGCTGTCTGGTGAAGTCGAGCCGGAGACTGTGCCAGACCTGCCCCTGCGGTAGGGCGTCGGCGGTCTCGACGTCGATGCGGCAGTCCACGTCGGACAGCTCGCGGCGCAGTTCCTCCCGGGTCACACCAGGAGCGGGATCGGTGGCGTCCGGCCGGGTGTAGTCGAGTTGCGCGACCAATCGCGGCCGGCCGTCGGCGTCCTGGGAGGAGGTCACGACGATCACGGGAGCATTCCCGGTGTCGCGGGAACTGGTCGCCTGGGCCCTGACGAACTCCGTGATCCGCGGCAAAGCCTCGATGACGTCTCGGGACATGCCCGACGGGTCCGATCCGGGCAGGCGGGCAGCGATGGTGGCGGCGAGGACAGCGGAGTCCGAGGCGTGCGTGCCGGGCCCGACCACCACCTGCCAGCGGAAACCGCTGTACTTCTCGCGCATCTCGGCCGCGTGCGAGCGGGCGTCGCGATAGGCGTCCAGCGGCGTGTAGAGCGAGTCGCTCGCCAACCGGTCGGCGATCTCCCGGAGCTTCGCGGCGTGGTCGCGGCGCATTTCCCGGTTGGCAGGCAGCCACCCGTCCGGCGGCTGGTATCCGCTGTCGGGATGAGTGAAAGTGGCATTGCCGCGCAGGCGCTCGAGGAGGGCCTGACGCACGGTGATATGGCCGCCTTCCGGCGGCATGCGTCCGAACCAGTCCGCGAGCCGCAGCGCTTCGTCGACGTCGTTGACCCGAGCGCCCCATTCGGACAGGACTCGCCCGAATACACGCGCCGGGTCGAAGCGGCGCGACATGAGATCCTCGAGTGCCAGTTCGATGGCCCGCACGACCGCGTCTGGTTCCGACAGCGTCTGCAGGTCCGCGGCGGCGACCCACCGCGCGACCCGCGTCGCCGTCCGGAATTCGCCGTCGGTCATCGTCCCCCAGCGCTGCCGCATCTCCGCGACAGCCGCGGGTGAGGCGATCATCTGGGTTCCGGTCCGCTCGTCGAAACCGGTGCCGTTGACCGCGAATCCGAGCATCCGTGCGATGCTCGGGTCACAGCCGTGCGACAAGGCTCGGTCATGGAGCAACCGCGCCGAGCGCAACTCGTCGTAACCGTCGGGATTGTCGCTGCGCCGCCCGCCGCCGTAGACGAGATCACTCCACGCGTCGGCGACCATCGCCCAGACGATCTCGTGCAGGTCGGCGCCCTGCAGGACGCCGTTGTCCACGATGTGGCCCAGGTCCTCCGCGACGCCCATACCGTTGTGGTAGAGCGCCGCCACCCCGAACTCGCGTAGTTCCAAGGCGTCGTCGTAGAGGTTATTGGCGCGCCCGACGTCGGGATGGCCGTACAACGTCCGGTTGGCGAAAAGCCCCTCAGCCGCCAACCGTATCCCGCGCCGGATCTCCGGATCGGCGAGCTGCTCCCGCGGCACCCGCGCCCGCAAGATCTCGGTCACCTCATCGATTTCGCGCTCGATCACCTCGGCGGGCAACGGCGGACCCGCCGGGCTCAGCAAGCGTTCCTTGATCAGATCGGCTGACGCCCGGTCCTGGGTCTCCTGCGTCCAGGCATAGACGTCGGCCGGCAGAGCGACCTTCGATCCTCCTCCGGCAGGCTGCCACGACCGATCGGCCAGATCCTCGTGTGACACCCTGTCGGTCCCGACACCGGGCCATCCCACCGACACTCGGAACCGGTCGCGCGTCAACACCGAGGGCTGGTCGTCCTCCGGCGTCCAGCCTGCGGCCTCGCATTGCCGGTACAGCCACTCCGGGATCGACAGCTCGATGACATCCTGGTCATCCGGCGTATCCGAGCCCAATACCCGCGCCGCCGCCGCGCGTCCCACCACGACGCCGTGCTCGGCCAGCGACCTGCCGAGTTCGCCGACCACGGCCGGCCCGGACAATTCCGGCGTACCGGCCTCCGCCGTTGTCCGTGCGGCGCCTTCCGGGTCGGACGATGGCCTGCTGCCGATGAGACCACCAGGCCCCGTGCGCTGTTCCCGCTCGCCATGGGCGCTGTCCGGCTGGACGAGGTAGGCGCATCGGGTGACGTCGTATCCGTTGAATTCGGAATCCCCCGGATTCAGCCGTACCGGAGTCAGTTTCCGGCGCTCTGCGACCAGGTGCCCGAACAGCACCGGCCGATTCGTCGCGGCATCGCCGGCGCGGCCGTCGATGACGATGGCCAATCGGCGCCCCCGGGCGGTAGCGATTCCTTGTGCCCAAGAGGTGAATTCGCGGTAGAAGTCCGCGACGGAGACGTGGTTGATATACGTCTCCGACGGGTTGAGACCGCGCACGAGCAGAATGGGTTCGCCGGATGCGCTGGTGGTCTCGATGAGGAGGCCCGCCCCGGCCAGCGCGGTGCGGCCGGGGTCGTCGGGATTCCGGACCATGATGACGGCCGTCATATTCGGCATGGCCGCGGCGACCGAACGGTACTTACCCGCCCAACAGGCGCTGGCGATATGCCCGGAGAGTTCGAGCAGCGGACCCCGCGTCGGAACGAACTGCAGCTTCGTGGTATCGCTCGAAACTCCGACACCCTGGGTGCGCAGTATCGCTTCGTCCAGCGCCGCGATACTGGTCATCCGACGAAAGACGTTCGCGCCCTTGCGGTTCGCGAAGTAATGTGCGAACACCTGCTGGTTGGTGATGTGCTCCACGAATTCCCGGACCAGAATTACGTCCTCCAGGGTGGGTTCGTCGGCCCGGATATTCTCCAGTCGGTCCACCCATTCCGGGTGCCGGCGCATCGCCCAGGCGAAACAGATAGTCCGCAGATCGTCGTGCAATTCACCGACGCGAGCAAGTCGCTGAAAATTGTGTTCGAAATCCCGCAGGGAACGCAGCGCCGGGAATCGCTGCGCGCTCTCGGTCGTGGGTGCGAGGAGTTCCTGCATTTCCTGTGCCCGGGACATCATATTCCGGCGCGCGACGTCGTTCATGGGCGAACCGTCGGCCAGTGTCCCCGAGCGGATGGAACGTTCCAACGCCTCGACATGGTCGGCGATGCCATGGCCGAGCTTCCCGAGCAGATAGGTGAACGGTCGCGGTACGCCGGTCAGCGCCGCGCGCGCGTCCTGCAGATTCTTCGACAATCGGGCGAAGCGCGTCAGGAGGTCCTCGGTCCATCCCGGACCGGAGTCGGGGTCGCGCGTACGCAGTTTCGCGACCTCGAGCACGCCGCTGGGCCGGTATTCCTCGGGCATCGGTGCGATGTGGCCTGCCGCCGCCGCCCGATCGTGATTGCCGAGCAGTTCACGCAGGGACGCGATGCCGCGGGTCCCCCACCCCGAGGAGTCGTAGCGGGTGATGTCTATCAGCAGCCGGGCGAGGAACTCCGAAGACTGCACCTTGGCGAGGCTCTCCGCCGAAATGACCGCGCTTTTCACCTCGTTCACAAAGGAGCTCGCGATCTTGTGCAATTCGCGCAGGCCCGCGTCGCCCGTGTGCCGCAAGCCGAGCGCCTGGCGCTCGGCTCCCTGAGCGCCGTCCGCCAGCAGGTCGCGCAGACATCGGGCGAACTCCGGCGTCACCTCGCGGGTGAACTCCATCGCGGTGCGTATCGTCGGCGGACGCTGGCTGGGCGGTAGCTCGCCTACCTTCGCCAGGTAAAGGGTGAAGTCACCGCCCTGCGACCCCCGGAGGTAGATGTCTTCCACCTCGCGCAGGCGTTGCGCGGTGAAGGTCACCTCCGAACGAACATGTTCCGGGAGGTTCGCGATTTGGCCCGCCGCCAGGAATACGTCCGCGAACTTCTGCCGGACCCGCCCGGGAGAGAAATCCTCGAGATCGAGCAAGAAGTCCCAGGCTCGGTCATGGGCGGTCACCTCGTCGTCACTGGACGAGCCGCCGGCTATCACCCGGCTGATGTCACCGACCGCAATCGGTGACACATACCTGCCGAACCCGTCGAGCAGACGGCCGTCCACAGCGTCGGCCGGAATCTCCGCGATCCGGCCCAACTCCCGGCCGACGCGCTCGAGCTCGGCCGCGGTCGATTTCGACATCCTTCTCGCGACGTAGGGCGCGAAATGGGGGTTGTTACGGTGGATCTCACGCAGCGCGGCGGCTACTTGGGGCCTGACCAGGAACTCCAGAGCGTTGCCGATGGTGGCGCCGGTCCAGTGCGCGCTGCGCACCATTTCGAACAGAAGGACTTCCGACATCGGAGTCGAGATCACGTCCAGGATGTCGGGATGAGTGGTGAGGGCGACCCGAATCCGCTGCGTGCGCACACAATTGTCGAGCCGGTCGCGGTCGCCTAGGTCAGCGTAGACCTCGGCCGTCATGTCGTTGATCTCGAACTCGTCCGCGAGGTCGCGAAGATAACCGACGAGCCTCTCCTGCTCCTCGGCCGGTCGTCCGGCCGCCCGTCGGGTCAGCTGTTCGATGTCGTCGACACTCAGCGAGAGACGAGATCCGAGCCGCGCGATCGCTGCCGCGGCGTCCGCGGGTGCGGGCGCGGGATCGAACGACTCCAGCGCGGAGGTGAAGCGCTGCGCGAACTCGCCCTGCACCTGACGGTTGACGATTCGGACGTCCAGTTCGCCATGGGTCAACCACCGAGCGTCGGCGATCTGCCCCTCGCGGGCGGCCGCACCGGTCCGCTCGGCAGCCTCGACCGCGGCAACGCCGGCTTCCGTGCTGTGCGACCGGGTCGTCGCCCGCACATTCAGCGCCGCCGCCTCGCGCGCGGACGGCAGTCGCCACAAGGTCGGCTCACCGTCGCCGGGGGCATCCTTGACCACCAGGAACCGCTCGACGCCTACCGAATCGATATGTCTGGCCAGCACCTCGGCATCCGGGGAGGGGATACCGGGAAAGCGCTGCGCTACAAGCTCGGCGACGTCCTCGCCGGAGCGGCCGCCCGGATCCGCCAGTGGTCGGCTGCCGGTGGGAACGGCATCCTCACCTGACCGCGACACGGCCTCGGACTCCCGCTCGATTCCGGGGGGAGTGACCGCGCGGACGCTGTCCGGAGTCCTATCCGCACCCGGTGTGCGATGACCTGTCAGTGCGAACTGGCCTCGCCGCAGTGGCGGGGCACGGCTCGACCATGGCCCCGGCGGGGACGAACCGGGGTCCTGGGCGGAGAAGACGGGACGCCGCGCCGTGGGCAGAGGGGAAAGAGGTTGACCGGTACTGTCGAATTCGATAGCGAACACTCGGCGGTCCGCCTCGTCGAGCTGTTCGATATACGGTTGCTGTTCGCGCTGCCACAGTTGGAACGGAACGGCCCTGCGCAGCAGCGCGCGCGGCGCGGCCAGATCGGCGGGCGTGATCGGAGCCTCTCCGGGGGCGGCCGCGATGTCCAGCACGACCAGGTTCGGGGCATCGGCCCGGTCACTGTCGTTGACCAGCAGCACCAGGTGGCTTTCCACTTCACCCTTGTTCATCCACTTGTAGACCAGCGCCTGGCTACCCCCGGGCCGCGCCTTCAGCGATTCGGCGGCCTCGTCGAGCGCCCTGAATGTCCGGAAGTCGCCGCCGAAGGCCCGCTCCGTGTCCTCGGTGTTGTGTCCCCGCAGTGGCATGTCGGCGGGCATTTGGTAGGCGTGCTCGTTGCCGGGGTACAGCACTCGCATCATCGTCACGCCGTTGTTGACGCAGCTTTTCGGGCTGCGCTGGTGGATGGCGACGGCGAGGTCGAGCAGGGCGCTGACGGCCAGATAGGTCGATGCGGCGAAGACGAGGAGTTCGGTGGCCGTGTCGTCGGCGGTTTCGGCGGGAGTGAGCACGCGGGCGACCGCGTCGGCGAGCACGTCGCGGGCGGTGGCGGCGTTCACCTGGGTGGCGGGAACGTCGAGGAGTGCCGCCAGCTCTTCACGGGACGTGGCGACGGCGGCGCCGACTTGACGCACGCCCTCCGCGGCGGCGACCTGGCCGGGTTCCCAGCCGAGTTCGGCGGCCAGCCGGTTGCGCCGCGGCCTCAGCTGATCGAGCGCTTGCTCGTCGGTGAGGGCATCCGCCCGCAGCACCGCCGCGGGCGGGGCGTGGTCGAGGTGCTGGTTCAGCGCTTGCACCGCGGCGGAGGAGACACCCGCTCGTTCCAGCAGTCGGCTCAGTGGGTCGTCGTCATCGTCGGTGTCGGACGCGGCCGCGGCCGCCTGCACCGAGGCGGGGATCCCCAGCCACCCGGCCAGGCGCGCGAACCGGTCGCCACTCAAATGTGGTTGGACAGCGTCGAACTCGGCATGGACGGTCTCCGTCGCGGCACGGCGCTCGGCGGGGACGGTGTCCGAGCTGGTCCGGCCAGTGTCTTCCGCGACCTGGCCGACCTCCGCCGCAATATGGGCGGTGCCCGGCGCAATCTGAGGCACACTCGCAGCGAAGGTGGCCGGGGGCGAGACCGCAGCGGGGAATTCGGCGGTCGGGGGCGCGTGGGCCTGGTTGGCGCGGCGCATCGCGCGCTGCAGATACGCGCGGTCGGCCGCGTCGTTCTGCAAAGGGGCCGTCAGGCTGCGCATCTCCCGCTCGGCCGCGGCGACGTCGGCCGCGGTGGCCGCGACCTTCGCCCGCGCCGCCTGTACGGCCTCCCCCGGTCGCGCCGCATCCGTATCGACCAGGCGGCCGGCTTCGGCGTATTCGGCGGTGGCCTCGGCGTGCATGGCCATCGCGGTCCGATAGTGGGTGATCGCGACCCGCGCACCGTGCTGCTGCGCCTCGCTGTAGAGGCGGTCGGACGCGGCGACGTTGAAACAGAAGCTGCCGTTGCGGCCGTTGCGGCCCGCGCGCGCCGACCACTGATGGTCCTCGTCCGGATTGGTCGGCGAACGCCCCAGCATGTGCGCGTGCACCCCGCCCAGCTGATCGACCTCGTCGCTGATCGACACGTCGAAACCGCGGCCGAGCATCCCCGTGCCGACGGTCACCGCGCCGCGGACGCCCGCGGTGTCCTTGACCGCCAGCAGGTGCTCCTCGGCGGCGTTGTTGTCACGGTGCTCGGCGAACCACCGGGCGTCGATCGCGTTGTGTTCCACGCCGGCCTTGCTCAGCATCAACGAGAAGTTCCGAGCCAGATCGTTGAACGGGCAGATCACCAACACCGGCCGCCCCTCGGCCTGCAACTGCCGCACCCGGTCCACCGCGTCCCGCAGCTTCTCCGGCTCGGTGAGGAATATCCGATCCTGCTCCCCCACCAATTTCGACCGGCCGAAATCCTCCACCTTCGCCAGACCGCCCCCGACCGGGAAGTTCTCCTTGATCTCGGCCGCGGTCCGCTCCAGCGTGCCCGACATCAGGTGCAACTGTTCGTACCCGCCGAGGACGTCCTCCACGGTGACCTGTTTGGATCCCGTCCCATCCGAATACACCGGGGCGCCGAACATCGCCTCCACCATTTTGTGGCGGCCTCCGAACCACCGGCTCTCGGTGCCGATCTTCGGATCGCTGCGCGGCTTCCCGTACTCGTCGAGAATCTGTACCTTCTTCTCGGCATCCTGTCCGAAGATCTGGAAATCCCTGTTCAATTTCAATCGGCCCGCCTTGACGTCCAGGAAAGCGCGGGCCATCTCGATTTCCACGGCGGTGAACTTCCGCCCGGCGTAGCTCTCCCACAATCGGCTCACCGTGTCGAGGCACTGCTCGGGCTGCTCACGCAGCGACCGCGCCGTCAGAGTGCGGGCGGCCCCGACCTCCTCCGCCGACAGCGTCCGTGCCGCCCCGGCCTGCTGCGCTGTCAGCGGCCGATCGTGCATTGCCTGCTCGAGATGCACCGACAGGTCATCGGCCGCCGTGATCCTGCTGCGCAAGACGGCTTTCAAGAAGTCACGCACGCGGTAGACCCCTGCGGCCTCCACCTCCGAGGCGAGCTCGCGCTGCCCCTCGGACTGGTAGTGCACCGTCTGGTTGTGCACGAGCACCGCGTCCGCCTCGTCGATGGTCGCGGTCTTCCCCGGCGGCGGCCGGTCGAACAGTTCGGCTGTCGCGCGCTCGTCGTAGGTCATGTAGTACGCGGTCGGGCGATCCGGCGCTCCCTGCGGATTGTGCGGATCCCAGCGTGCGACCTCGTACCCGAGACCGCGCAGCATCGGGGCGAATTCCCGAACCCCCTCGTTGGCCAGCACCTCCGTCGTGGTGATCACGTGGTGCACCCGCACCGAGTCACCGCTCGCCAGCTCCACCGGCTCACCGCGCGACAACTGCCACAGTGTGTCCAGCGCACCGACCATGGACTTGCCCTGCCCCGTGCCCATCTGACGCATGAATCCGTGCTCGCCGAGCAGGAACGCCTCGATCTGATTCCACCGCGGCGTCTTCCCGGTCCCCTCGCGCACCGCGTCGATGTACCGCAGCAGCGACTCCGCCCGATCGCCGTGCTCCATCGCGTGCCTGCGCTGCTCCCACGACTCACCGGCAAGTTCCTCCTGCCGCAGCCGATACAACGCCAGCGCCTTCTTCGACGCGGCTTTGAACTGCGTCTGCTGCTCGGCGGTGAGGTCCCGCTTCGTCGCCGGGTCGGCCGACGGCAACCCCGCCAGCTGTTGTGCCAGCTCCTCCGCCGTGTGCCCGGGTGCGTCCGGCGCGGACGGGCGAGCGTCGGCGGGCAGCGCATCCTTGGAGTTCTCCAACCCCGGCGGCTCGTGCGTCGGCGGTAGGTCCGCGTGCTTAGGCGCCGTAACCCTGGGCGGGGCCTCGCCACCCGGACCGTTGCGGCCCGGGGTATTGCCCGCCTCGACCGGCGGATCGGCCTTCCCGTGCCCCGGCCCCGGACGTGTGACCGTCGGCTCGTGCCCGGCCGCACCGTCGCCGCCGGGAGCGCGAGCGCTCGGGACGCCACCGACCGCATGCGCGTCGTCCTCGCCGTGATCTGCCGATTGCCGCGATTCCGAATCGGGAGGGTCGCCGCCCGCGCCTCCCAGGGCGGCACCGGCAGCCGCACCACTCCCGACCTGCGCACCGGGAACACCTTCACCGGCATGCCCGTTGCCACCAGCGTCCGCACTACCATCGGTCTGACCATTGCCACCGCCGGCTCCACCACCGGCGAGGCCGTTGCCACCACCACCGGCGAGACCGTTGCCGCCATCGCCCGCACCGGGAGCGGCGCCACCAGCCTGCCCGGTACCGGCTTGCGCACCGTCGCCACTGCCGGTCTGCGCGCCGTCCCTGGTTTGCGCATTGCCTGGGCCACCGGCTCGCGCACCGCCGTCGTGCGCACCGGCACCGTCCTGCCCAGCGCTGCCCGCCTGCGCACCGCGACCGCCGCGCTCTCGATCTCCGGTGTCGTCTGCCGCAGGGTCGTCTTGCGCCCCGATCGAAGCCTGGCCCGGTCGCTCGTCCGCACCCGTCCGACCGTTCGCGTGGTCATCCGAAGCCGGAACCGGCTCACCCGATCCCGAATCGGCGAGGTGCCGCGCCGGGGCTCCCGCCCCGTCCGGTTCGTGCCGCCCATCGCCCGTCGGTCCCGGCGGAGCGGATGCGTAGAGGTTCCCTCCGAGTTGCGATGCTCCCGCGCCCATCGCGTGACCGAGTGCGGCCGAGTTCGCGAGCTGCGAGTCGGCATTGCTGTTCACCGGAGCAGGCATCAGCGATTTCGTACCCTCGGGAGCCCCCGCCAGCCGCAGCACGGCATCTTTGCTGAGACTCACCGTGGAAGGATCCGGAGGGACGTATGCTCCGCTGCCGTCGACCACCTCCCCGAAGGAAGGGCCGAGATTCGACTGGGGGCGACCGTGGACATCGACGACTCCGGCGAATCCACCACTGAGCAGCGACGCGAGGACGTCCTCGAAGTTCTCCGGCCAGCCCGTGATCAATGCCGCCGCACCGAGGCCGGTCCCCGCGCCCGCGAGTCCCTGCACCAACCCGAGCGCCGCGCGGCTGGACGCCAGCCGGGGAAAGACTTTGGGCGCCAGCACGCCCGCGGCCATGCCGCCCAGCGCACCCCCGGCGCCCGAGACTGCCGCGGCTTCGATCGACTTCAGATCGATACCCCTCGGGTTCTCCCCGTTGGGGCCCTTGACGCCCGAGTTCCGGTCGCCGGAGGCGACCTGCATCAGCTGTGCCCCGAGATCCACGCCCGCGGGCAAGGCGGCGGCCGTGCCGACCGTGAGAGCCAGCCGGTACGGCCCCATAGCCGACAGCCGGGCCGCCGTCTTCGCCGCACCCGCCTTGTAGGCCTGCTCCAGGCCGGCGCGCATCAGCGCGACTTTGCCTCGGCCCTCGATCAGCATCGACTCCACCAAGGGAGCCGCCGCGAGCTGTCCGGCCGGACCGGCCGCGGCGGCTGCCGAGATCGTCCTGATGATGCGCCAGCCCAGCTCGACGCCGAACGCGAACATCACGCACAGCGTTTTCTCCGCATCGTTGGCGGCCGCGTGCGCTTGATCGGCCAAGGCCAGCGCTTCCTCCCGCAGCCTGGCCGCGCCCTCGTGGTGCAGCTGCAACATCTCGCGCACTCGGTCACCGAGCGCGCCCAGCGAATCCTCCTGTGTCAGTAAAGTTTTGGCGTCTTCCGCATGACCGTTCATGGCGGCGGCCTTGGCTCGTAGTTCCGCGGCCATCCACCGCATCCCGGACACGTCGGCGCGCGGCAGGTCGCCACCGAAGACCACCAGTTCGATCGGGCGCCGCACCGGGGTGGGCAAACTCTCGAACAGTCTGCGCACCTCCACGACCGGGTTCAGCGACCACGAACCGTCCGCCGGCACCGCCTACCCCCGCCGCGACGTCGCGTCGACCAGCACCGCGTGCAGTGCGCGCGCCTGCGGGCTCGCCTCGTCACCGCGCAAAACGACATCGGCGAACGCCGCGCCGATGGCCCGGCCGACTTCGAACTCGCCCGTATCCGCCGCCAACTCGGAGCGCCAGCGCCGGTATCCCCGCACCACCTCGGCGAATGTGCTGTCCGGTCCCGCCTCGAGACGCAGGTACTCCGCGATCAATACGCGTTGCGCCTGCCTGCGCGCGCGACCGCCTCCGGCGAAGTCGAGGGCCCGGCCGAATTCGCGCAGCGTCGCCAGGTGGATTTCCTGCTCCGCCGACCCGGCGTCGGACTCCGCCGTTTTCGTTGCCCCGCTCGACTCCAGCGCGGTCTGCTGGTCGAGGGTGATCGACCGATCAGCGCCCGCGCCCCGCGTATCGCGTGGTTCGTGACTCCACCACACCGGCCGCGATTCGGCGTCGAGCTCCGCCACCGCGACGACATCGAGAGCGATCACCGGGTAATCGGTGAGCACCCGGTCCACCGCGGCGACGAATCCCCGCATGACCGGCACCCGCAAACCAGGGGTGTCGAATCCCTCCACCCGTACGCCGTGGTGCTCGGCCAAAATCCGCGCCAGCCAGCTGATCACGGGATGGGTGACCGGCGCCGGTTCGGGGCGACGCCGATCGCGCCCGCGTGGCGCCTCGCCGGCGGGATTCTGCGGCCGGGGCGGGGACCCGAACCGAGGGCCCGGAGGTCTCGGCTCGGCTCCGGCCGGTGGTCCCGCCGTTCTCGGCGGCTGCCCGGCCCATGCCCTCGGGACTCTCGGCTCGGCTCCGGCCGGTGGTGCGGCGGTTCTGGGCGGCTGTCCGGACCACGGTGTGTCTCGCCGTCCCACACCATCCGGTAGGCCGGCCCCTGGCTGCCGCGCGGCCGGGGCACGGGATGAATCCCGGGCGGCGGCCGGAGGGAACACCCCGGAGTCCGGAGGACGGCGACCGGAGTCTCCAGCAGGTTTGCCGGAGTTACCGCTGCCCGGTCCGGCTGCTCCCCGATCCCCTGCCCCCTCGGAAGGATTCCGCTGTGGACCGCCCTCCGGTGTGGAACGTCCCGCCGAGGTGTCCGGCGTCCGCGCCGCTTCGGGTATGGATCCCCGGGGAGAGTCGGCCCGGTCGGTGGGCTGCGCCGGGGCCGCCGCTGCCGGAAAGGTCGCTGCGGGCGAAGACGTGCCGGCGTCACTGACCGGCGAGGGCAGCGCCGACTCACCGATCGGCTGCAACTCCTCGGCGGCAGTGCCGACCCGGCTGGCACCGTACCTGTCGTGCACTTCGAAATGGTCTGCCGCGTCCCTTATTCCAGCGGCCGTACTGTGCAGGCTTTCCTGCATCGCCCGCAGATTGACCAGCAATTGGTCGGCGTGCGGTTTGAATTCCTTGGCGAACGCGAGACCGAGATCGTCGTCGCCCCAGCTGCCTTCGGCATGAGCCAGGGAATCGCGCAGTCCGGTATAAGTCTGACCCACGCGGTCCCCGAGTTCGGACAGCCGCGCTCCCCGATTTCGCAAGCGGTCCGGATCCAGCCGAACCTCACCGTTCACGTCGTATCCCCCCGGTCAGGCTCGGTCGTCGCCGCGCAGCCGGAACCGTCGCTCGAAGCCGGTGACGAAGACCGGCAACGGCACCGACGTGGTCGAGCGCTCCACGACTCCGTCGTCGGCGACGTAGAATACCGCACGGTCCAACGCGATTTCGCCGTTCGGCACCGGTGAACGGACCACCCAGCCCACGCTGATTCGGTCGGCCCGCAATGTCGTCAGCGGGTATCCCGTAGTGTCGTACCCCTGTCGTCGGATGTGCTCCCGGACCAGGTCGAGCGCTTCCGGCGCACCGATCCCCTCGGTGTGACTCGCGTCCAGGTCCGCGAGCACGAACTGGAACATCGCACCATCTATGTCGGTGCCGTCGCCGTCACCGAAGACCTGCACGATCGCCTCGCGGGTAACCGCACCGGCCTGCGCGGCCGACACCAGCGACTCGGCCGCGCCCGATGCACCACCCGGCCGGTTCGCCAGCAGGTTGCCGATGACGCCCGCTACGGTGCCGACGGTCCACACCGCGGGCAGCGCCGGCGCGCACTCCGATATCGGGTCGGACGCACCCCGGTACCACTGACCGCCCTCCCACCAGTAACAAAACGACAGCAAACCGCTGGCCGCCCGCGGATTGAGCACGGGGTCCGCCACCCATCCCGGGGCTCCGGCGAACAATTCCGGCATCGCCGCGCCCCCGTTGTAGGCGGCGTCCAGGACCGCCGCATCCCACACTCCACCCGACAGCACGGCTCGGTCCCCGGGCAGTAACGTCAACGTCGAACCGCTGCGTCCCGCGCCCTCGAAGATGCCCACCGACGGAACGATCCGCGGCCCCTGCCCCGACCCGACCGCCACGAAGGCCGCCGCCAGCACCGCCCACCTGGCCCACAACACGGCCAACTCCGGCAGCTCGTCATCCACCGTCGTGGCCCGCAATCCCGCCCGCCGGTCCGCACGCATCGCCTCGGCGGCGACGCCCGGCGGCCGCGTCCGGCGTTCGTCGCGCCGCAGGTAGGCCGCCAGCCACACCGGCAGCCGATTGCGCGGGTAGCGTTCCAAGTCGGCGAGATAAGCCTCCGGCGCGAACAATTGCTCGCCCGGGAACGGCGACGCGCCGTGGTCGGCAGCGACCTCCACACCGTTCGCGTCGATGCGCACCAGCAGCCGCCACCACGGCCCACCGTCGGCGTCCGCCGACAACTGCCGATGCCGTCGCACCGCGTGCCACACCGCCTCCGGCACCGGGCGCCGAAACGAGCGGATATCGTCCTCGACCAGCACTAGCGCCGCTTCGGCGACCACGGTCATCGCGAACGCAGCCTCCAGCCGCCGCCACCCTGGCGGGGCCGCCTCCCGCAGCTCGTCCGCGATTCGATCGGCCAGCCCGGCGAGATTCTCATCCGGAGCCTGCGTCACGGCACTCTTCCCGTCCCACAATTCGCCTGGATCGGTTCCTCGCCAGGCTATGGAATGTCCTAGCCTGAAGATTTCGCACTTCCCGCCCCTGCGCAATGGCGGTATTCACCAGCCATGGCAAGCCCGCCGAGGTATCGGCACCGCGTCCCGGGTTCCGTGTGAGAATCGTCGTGAGAACGGCCGGTCGCTTTCCGGAGCCGAAGCGGCCGACCCTGCGGTGTCGCCGGCGCCGCGGCCGAGCGACACAGGTAGTCCGATGCCCGAAAAAGATCTCGAGTCCACCCCTAGGGCGTCCTGGGAGCGCAAGACCGGTATTCCCATGATGGCGCTGGCCCTCGCGTTCCTCGGCGTCTACGCCTGGCAGGTGCTCGATACCGGGGCCTCACCTCGCTTGGACGCCTGGCTCACCCGGGTCGACGTGGTGATCTGGGCGGTGTTCGCGCTGGATTTCGCCGTGCGACTGTGGCTGTCCGGCAATCGGTGGCGATTCCTGCGTACCCACCCGGTCGACCTGTTGATCGTGGTGCTGCCGCCGCTTCGCCCCTTGCGGCTGCTGCGAGCCGCCATGCTCGTGATCGGCACGTTGAACCGGAATACGACGACCAGAGCCAGGCTCGCGGTGTTCGTCGGGGCCAGTTCGATACTTCTCCTGCTGCTGTGCAGTCTGGCCTTCTTCGACGCCGAGTACGGGGCGGCCGACAGCAAGATCCACAATTTCGGTGACGCGCTGTGGTGGTCGATGGTGTCGGTGACCACCGTCGGGTACGGCGATGTGTATCCGGTGACGACCGAAGGCCGGTTGGTCTCGTTGATCCTGATGACCCTCGGCATCGGCCTGATCAGTTTCGCGATCGGCACAACGACCAGCTGGGTGATGGATCAACTGAAGACCGTCGAGGCCAACGTGGAGAGTGCCGACCGGGAGATCGCGGAACTCGTCGCCGAGATCAGAGCACTGCGCGCCGAAGTGGCCGCGATGCATACCGGGATGACCGCGCCGACTACCGTGCAGGCCGAATGACCGGCCGGTCCACTGCGCCTGGTGCGACTATCCGCTGCTACGTCTCGTCCACCTTGCGTACTCGGGTTTCGTGTGCCCGGACGGCCCGGCCGTCAGGAGTTGTGTAGGTCAGTTCGGGGACCGGAAGGCCGGTGGTGGCGTCCACCAACTGGGAATGGGGTTCCCCAGGTGAGAAGGCGTGGCCTTGGCCCCACTGACGCAGGCTGACAAACAGATCGAAGAGTTCCCGTCCCGCCTCGGTCAGCGCGTACTCCTGGAATCGGCTTCCGTCGGAAGCGGGTTCGACGCGAAGCACGCCGATCTCGACGAGGTTGCGCAGCCGATCGCTGAGGATGTTCTTGGCCACACCGAGGTTGCGGTGGAACCGACCGAACCGGGTGACGCCGTCGAAGGCGTCGCGAATGATCAGCAGCGACCACTTGTCGCCGATCAGATCTATCGTCCGTGCGACCGGGCAGGGCGGATCGGTCCATACCCGCTCGCGCGACCCGGTGTCGCTCATGCCGACTCCCACCTTCCGTTCGCCATGTTCGGCCCCGCCTCCATAGTTGCATAAAACTACCATCCCGACCTATGGTTTCGAATCGAAACCATTGTGTCGTGGCGACTCGCCGCGGACCGAACCTGGAGGAGTGTGATGAGCCGGGCAGCCGAGGCCGGTACGGGCACAGCGGAGTCGGGCGGAATCGGCGCCCGGCTGGCGACGGTCCTCGCGGTGGCCTGCGGAATGGCGGTGGCCAATGTCTACTACGCGCAACCGCTGGTGGAACGGATCGGCGCAGACCTCGAGGTCGGCACCGGCCAACTCGGCCTGGTGACCACCCTGACGCAAGCGGGTTACCTGATCGGGCTGGTGTTGCTCGTACCCCTGGGCGATCTGGTCGATCGACGGCGCCTCGTCGTCAGTCTCACCTCGGTCGCGGCTTGCGGCCTCGTGGGTGTCGCGATGTCACGGGACGCGATCTGGTTCTTCGCGGCGAGCGCGGCGGTCGGGTCGGCGTCGGTCGTGGTGCAGGTCATCGTCGCCTATGGTGCGGATCTGAGCGGGCCGCGGCAGCGGGGCCGGGTCGTGGGCACGGTGACCGGCGGGGTGGTGATCGGGATCCTGCTGGCTCGCACGGTGTCGGGGCTGATCTCCGAACTGGCGGGGTGGCGGGCGGTGTTCATGGTGTCGGCCGTCCTGATGGTGGGATCGGCAGGGACATTGGCACGTCTTCTTCCGCGTGATCATGTCGCGCGGGCGCCGGTTTCGTACGCCTACCTGATCACTTCCGTAGTGCGCCTGACCGTGCGCGAGCCGGTGTTTCGCGTACGCGGCCTGATCGGTTTGCTGATGTTCGCTGGGTTCGGTGCGCTATGGGGTTCGATGGCGCTGCCTTTGGCGGCGGCGCCATGGCATCTGTCCACCGGCGAGATCGGCCTGTTCGCGATCGCGGGGGCGGCCGGTGCGCTGGGGGCGACCCGGGCCGGCCGACTGGCCGACTGTGGCCGGGCGCAGACGGTCAGCGCGATCGCGCTCGTGTTGTCGCCGCTGTCGTGGGCGGCGGTCGCGGCGGCGCCGCACTCCCTGGCGCTGCTGGTGGTCGGTGTGATCATGTTCGACTTGGCGGTGCAGGCGCTGCATGTGACCAACCAGCACCTGATCGTCGACATCGATCCGGCTGCGAGCAGTCGTCTGATCGGCAGCTACATGGTCTACTACTCGCTCGGCAGCGGCGGCGGAGCGGTGACCGCCACCACGCTGTACAGCCTCGCCGGATGGAGAGCGGTCTGCGCTCTCGGCGCGATACTCGCCATGTCGGCTTCGGCCGCATGGGCGGTGGACCGGCTGCGCCAGCGCCGGGTCTCGGCGCTCGAAGCGTCCCCACCGAATTCGGTTGCCGCCTGCGACTGAGTGCCACTGGACAGCCCGATCAGCAGGTTACGTATACCTCGGCGGCCCTGTCGAACGACACGTGCACGTGGTCGTAGTGATTGGCCGTCAGGCTCCCACGGTCTTCCAGGTAGGACCAGCCGCTGCCGTCGTTGTACCGCTGCCGCCAGATCACATACGTCACACCGAAACGCTGCTTGTTGGCCAGAACGAAGTCGGCGATCGCGTCGCCGCGTGCGAAATCCGAGGTCATGAGATCGAGCGCCAGGCCGGCGCCGTGGTCGCCGTCGCCACGTCCGACGGCGCCGCCGATGTCGCTGACGCCGAAAGTCTGCTTGAGCAGGTTGCCCACCTGTGCCACATGTGGCCGCGTGCCGGCGAGTTCCGTCGAACACGGAACGGGGGGTGGCGGCGGAGGCGGGTGCTGAGCGGCCTGCTTCTCCGACAAGGGCGGCGGTTCGGCCGCGGCCGCGGCCTGCGCCGGCTGAACCGGGGGCGGCACGGCGGTCGGCGCGGGGGTGGTTTCGACGGCGGACGACGCCGGCGAATCGTTCGCCGTGACATGCCGCGCGTGCGAGCCCGGTCGTATCACCGCCCACAGCACGACGACGGCAGCCGCCGCGATGCCACACACAGCCAGAGCGGTGAGCTTCCGGTCCGTGGTTCGTTTTCGATGTTGACCAGGCATGATGTCGAGTACCGATTACAGTCGGGAACAGGTCACCGATACATTACGAAATGGTCGCGGAAAAGTCACGTCGACAGTCGTGGATCCGGCGCCTAGCACTCGACCCAGGTCCGTTTGCACCCAGCCCATCAACGGTTCCCCGGCGACTGCCGAGGCGTTCGAGTCCGCTGCGGGGCGAGCGAGGCTCCGCTTGGTCGCGAAGCCGTCAATGGGATGGGCTACTACCGGTTACCGCCGCTTCGGCGCCTGGCGTCCTCGTACGGATCCCGTCCGTCCAGCGCCACCAGGTCCCCCCGGCCGGGCGTAAGCCCGCGCCTCTCCGTTGGACGCGATGGCGAAATCGTTGTGAACGGTCCCGCCGCTGCCCCCTCGGCATTCAGCGCTGGGCCGCCGTCGCGGCAGCGCCTCCGGATCTTTCATTGTGGGACAGGGAATCTCGGGACTCCTATCCCGAACGGGCACAGTTCGCCGTCCGCCGATCTGTCGCTGCGCGACTCAGCGCGCGTCGGTCGCTGTCAGCACGCGAGAGTCGGCGGCGTGGTCCGGCCGCGCGCCGACCTGCGGGTAGGTCGGATACTCGATGCCCGAGATGTACTGCACCGTGCGCACCACCTGGCATGAGTAGCCGAACTCGTTGTCGTACCAGACGTACAGGATCGCGGTGTCGTCCTCGACGATGGTGGCGTTGGCGTCGATGATCGAGGCTGCGCGCGACCCGATGAAGTCGCTGGAGACCACGTCCGTGGCGGCGGTGTAATCGAGGTTCCGGCTCAACGGCCCGGCGAGTGAGACCCGGCGCAGATATTCGAGCACATCGCTTTTCGTCGTCTTCCGTTCGAGCTGCAGGTTCAAGATCGCGACCGAAACGTCGGGGGTGGGAACCCGAATCGAGTTGCCGGTGATCTTCGCCTTGAAATCCGGCATGGCCTTCGCGACCGCGGACGCGGCACCGGTTTCGGTGAGCACGAGGTTGAACGGCGCGGAACGACCGCGACGGTCCGCCTTGTGATAGTTGTCCAGCAGGTTCTGGTCGTTGGTGAACGAGTGCACCGTCTCCACGTGCCCGCGGATGATGCCGTACTCGTCATCCATGGCCTTGAGCGGCGGAACGATCGCGTTGGTCGTGCACGAGGCGCACGAGAAGATCTGCTGCGACAGGTCGAGGCCGCGGTGGTTGACGCCGTGCACGATATTCGGGACGTCGCCTTTACCGGGCGCGGTGAGCACGACTTTCGCGATGCCGGGGCGCAGATGCTGCGACAGCCCGGCACGGTCACGCCACCTGCCGGTGTTGTCGATCAGGATCGCGTCGTTGATCCCGTACGCGGTGTAGTCGATCGTGGTCGGGTCGTCACTGTAGATGAACTTGATCACGTTCCCGTTCGCGGTGATCGTGTCGTTGCCGGTGTCGACCTTGATCGTGCCGTTGAAGTGGCCGTGCACCGAATCCCTTCGCAGCAGCGACGCGCGCTTGGCCAGATCGTCCTCGCCTCCCTTGCGCACCACCACGGCACGGAGGTTCAGC
The DNA here is from genome assembly GCF_000308415.1 of Nocardia asiatica NBRC 100129. Classification (GTDB taxonomy): domain Bacteria; phylum Actinomycetota; class Actinomycetes; order Mycobacteriales; family Mycobacteriaceae; genus Nocardia; species Nocardia asiatica. Next base: position 55,206 of record NZ_BAFS01000470.1, read on the forward strand.
CCGTTGCCGGATCCGGCCTTCTCGATGAGCAGACGAGTGACCAGACGACCGATGCGGCCGAAGCCGTAGAGGACGACATCCCGGGGACCGGACGGCCGAGCCTTGTTGCCGTTGGTCACCTCGTGCAACACCGCGGCGGTGAACTCGCGGATCGAGAGCCCACGATCGTCGTTGCGATAGGTCATGACCAACTGACCGAGATCGATCTTGCACGGCCCCAGGTCCAGCTCGCTGAGCACTTGCAGGAAGGGAAGGGTCTCGTCCACCGACAACTCTTCGCCCTCGATCTGCCTCGCGAAGCGGTGCGTCCGCAGAATGCTGATCACCGACTTGTTCACCAGCGACCGGCTGTGCAGCAGGATCGTCACCCCTTTGCCCCGATACAACGTGCCGATGATGGGAATCATCGCCTCAGCGGCGGCTTCCTGGGCGTTCCAGCGGTCAAGTTGTTCGGTAGTCAACGCAGGTCCTCGGATTCCTCGATTTGTTCGCGTATCGATGCTAGTGAGGGCTGGGATATCACCGAGGCCGGATACCCACCCGTGAGATCACCAGGTTGCGGCGTCGACCGAGCACGGCACCGGCGGAGCGGTCAACCGATGAGTTCTCGCACGGCCGGTCCCCGGCCGTGCAACATCGCCGACTCGGCCCACAGCCACGGCAAGACCGGTCCGCTGTCGCGGTGGCCGCACCCACTCGGGCGATCGCCTGAACACCGGGCGCGCTCGGCGCCTCCGGGCAGGTGTCACGTGGGGCCGCGGCCGCGGCCGCCTCGTCCACCAGCGCGGTCTTCCCGATCCGGGCCGAACCCTGGATGAGAATGCCGCTGCGATCCTCCGGACCATCGATGAGCGCGCCCAGATCCTTCCGCTCGGCTTCTCGCCCGAACAGCGGCATGGTGCGCACTCCTTCACGGCCCGTCCCGGTAGCGGGTCCGCTGCGACCCTACCGAAGCGATCGAAGCCGCTTCCCGCACCGCGCACCCGATGCGGCGGACCCTTTTTCTCGTCGCGGCGTCAGATCCGCGCGGGGCGAGCTCCGCGGCGCCGTGGGCGCAGCTGGAACAGGCGGTACCAGGCCAGCGCGAGGAAGATGGCCGCCAGACCGGCGACGACTCCCATATCGAGCAGCCACGTGCCCAGGCTGTGTTTCCACAGTGGGTCGGGTGCGCCTTCGTGCGGTGAGAGAGTGTCGAGGTCGAGCGTGGCGGCTCCCGCGCCGTAGCCCCAGCGCGACGGCGATATATAGGCCAGCTGTTCCAGCACGGGAGTGCCGGGGAGCCGCACCAGACCGCCGGTGAGCACCAGCTGTGCCATCGACAGCACGATGAGCAGTGGCAGCGTCTTCTCCGACGTGTCCACCATCACCGAGACCAGCAAGCCCAGGGTCAGCGACGCGATGCCGAGCATCGCCATCGCCAAGATCAGCTCCAACTCGGCCGACATGAATATGCCCTTGGGCGGCAGATTCTCACCGAGGGTGCCGATCAAGAACAACACCGCCGCCTGAAGGGTAGTGATCACGCCCAGGACCAGGAACTTCGACATCAGGTAGACCCCGGTCGACAGACCCGCCGCGCGTTCTCTGCGATAGATCGTCTGCTCTTTGACGATCTCGCGAATCGCGTTGCCGGTGCCGACGAAGCATGCGCCGAATACCAGGATCATCAGCTTGGTCGGGGCATCGGTGTTGGTGCCCGGCGCCCCGGTGAAACCCTCGCCCGACGGCACCGCGGCGATCAAGCCACCGAGCAGCAACGGCATCACGCCGAGCAGAGCCAGATAACTCCGGTCCGAGGCGATCACTGCCAGATATCGCCGGCACAGCGTACCGAGCTGGCTGAGCTTGGACTGCGGCGCGGGCGGCGGCGCAGGCGGGTGCACTTCCGCCGGGCCCACCTCGTCGGTGAGCCCGCCCGCCACGTACTCCTGGAAGCGCGGCGAGGCCCGGAACTCACCGGCCCAGTCGCGGTCGTCCTCACGATCGAACGCCTGGAACACCTCGGCCCAGCTGCGCTTCCCGAACTGCTGCAACCCCTCCGCGGGCGGCCCGTAATAGGCCAGTCGCCCACCGGGCACCAGAACGAGCAAGCGGTCACAGAAATCGAGGTTCGCGACACTGTGCGTGACGACGATGACGGTACGCCCGTCGTGCGCCAATTCCGACAGCATCTCCATGACCGTTTTGTCCAGGCCGGGGTCGAGGCCGGAGGTCGGTTCGTCGAGGAACAACAGCGAGGGTTTGGTCAGCAGCTCCAGCGCCACGCTCACGCGTTTGCGCTGCCCGCCGGAGAGCTTATCGATGCGGGTATCGGCGTGCCGCGCCAGACCGAGCTCCTCGAGGACCTCGTCGACCCGCTGCTCCCGCTCCTCGCTGCCGGTGTCGCCGGGGAAGCGCAGTTCGGCCGCGTAGAGCAGGGCGCGCCGCGTCGGCAGCTGACTGTGCAAAATGTCTTCCTGCGGAACCAGCCCGATCCGGTGCCGCAGTTCGTCGTAATCGGTGTAGAGGTCGCGTCCGTCGTAACGAACCGTCCCCTCCGTCGCGGGCCGCAGTCCGGTGACCGCGCCGAGCAGCGTCGACTTTCCCGCCCCACTCGGGCCGATGACGCCCACGAGCGAGCGCTCCGGGATGGGGAAGCTCACGTCGTCGAGCAGCACCTTGCCTTCCGGTGTCCGCACGACGAGGCTCTGCACCGAAACCGACACGTCGCCGGTGTCTACGAATTCGCGCAATTCGTCGCCGACCAGCCGGAACGTGGTATGCCCCATGCCGATCAAATCGGATTCGGAGAGTTCGACGGAGTCGGCCCGGGAGCCGTTGACGTAAGTGCCGTTGTGGCTGTCGAGATCGACGATCCGGTACCGGCCGGGGCCGGTCGTCCGCAGTTCGGCGTGATGGCGGGAGACCATGAGGTCCGGCACGACGATGTCGTTGTCCGCGGCGCGCCCGATGCGGACTACGCCCGAGGTGATCCGGACGACCGGGCCCGAGGGCGCCGCCGCGGAGGACGATCGGGAAACCCGCCGGGGCAGGGCCGACTGGAACTCGGTGACCGTCGCTTCATCGTCGAGGTCGTAGCCGGGATCACGAACCAGCATCGTGTCGCCACCGCCACCGCCATCGGATTCATGGCCGGGCGGTGCTTCCAGCGAGCAGGTCAACTCTTCGCCGTCCACGGCGTGACCGAGCTGGAACGTCTCGTCGTGATCGATCACCATTCGCTCGACCCGGTGACCGTCGAAATAGGTGCCGTTGAGGCTGCCCGCGTCCTCGATTTCCCAGCCGCCCGAGCCCCGCTCCAGCACGGCGTGCAAAGACGATACCCGCGGATCGTTCACCACGATGTCGGCTCCGGCATCGCGACCGACATTGTATGCGCCTCCGGCGCGTAATCGATAGACGCGTTCTCGCGTCTGCACCACGAGAACCGGTGCGTCGGGAATTTCCGTGGATGACCGTCCATCCGCCATAGCGCGAGTATACGACTGTGCCGCTTTGCCGCCGCAATAGTCGGCCCCATTACTTCGTCACGGCCCATACCCACCCCAGGCTTCCCCGATCCCCGGAAAACCATCATGAACTGCACAAATGCGAGTGAGATCGGAAAACCACCGCCCTCGGACCCACCGGGTATTTCCTGAACCGGCCCTCGATCACATGACACAACGGAAATCAAGGGAAAATTGCAGATTTGATCATCATCCGAACAAATGTTTGAACGGGAGATCGAGCTCGGATGGTTTCCGATTCGTTTCCTGTCCCCGCCATGGATTCGGTCACATACGAGCGTCTACGGCAACGACCGGAAGGACGATGTGCATCGCCTTCTATTTTCACAACGGAGCGGGAACTGCGGCCTTTTCGGTGGTGCTATGACTTACGCGGCACGTCCGGTGTACCGCAGCGGAGTATTCTACGAGGCGTGCCCTCCTCAGAGGTCGCCGTCGTTTTCGCCCTGAGCGCGGCCGTGTGTATAGCGCTCGGCGCGGTGATCCGCCAGCGTGCCGCCGCACGAACTGCCGACACGCCCGATTCGGTCATGGGCGGCCTGCTCCGCTCCCCCGATTGGTGGCTGGGGACGTTCGTCGGCTTCGGCGGGTTCGCCTTTCAGGCAGCCGCCTTGGGTCGAGGCGCGCTGATGCTGGTGCAGCCCTTGCTGGTGCTGTCGCTGTTGTTCGTGTTGCCACTGGGCGCGTGGCTCAACGGGCGGTCGGTATCAGCTGCCGACTGGGCATGGGCGCTGGCGTTGACCGCAGGCGTGGCGATCCTGGTGATCGTCGGCGATCCCCGTCCTGGCCAGCCACACGCCGAAGCGTTGCACTGGGTCATCGTGGGGCTCATCGCCGTACCCGTGTTCACCGCTGTGCTGCTCTGCGCCCGCGCCTGGCCCGGCCCGCGGCGAGCGGTACTGCTGGCCTTGGTCTCCGGTGCGCTGTTCGGGCTCGCCGCCGTACTCGTCAAGGGCGTGCTCGCCACCGCGGACCGGGGCGCGAACTCCGTCTTGACCTCGGCCGAGACGTACGCGCTGATTGTCGTCGGCCTCACCGCCACGGTGGTGCAGCAGTACTCGTATCAGGCCGGAAGTCTGCACGCGTCGTTCCCGGCGGCGACGGTCGTCGAACCGGTGGTGGTCGGCGCACTGGGCTTCCTGGCGCTCGGCGAGTACCTGGACGTGGACGTCGCGCTGGTCGCACTGCTGGTAGTCGCGCTCGCGATCGTGATAGTCGCGACGGTCGCGCTCGCGCGCAGCAAGAGCGCCGACCCCATCCCGGCCACCAGCAGCCCGCCGCACCGCACGCCACAGTGGGGCCGGTCGTCGACTCGGTTTCGCAGCGACCGCTCATAGCACTGGGAAGCCACCGCCGCCGAGGTCGTTGCCGACAACATCGACGCGGATGGAGTGTTCCGCGGTATCTCGGTTCAGGAGCCCGGCTCACTCTGGGGTTCGAACTTGGCAACCAGCCAGACTCTCTTGATCTCCCCTTCGGGGTTCTCGAAGTACGACTTCACTTCATCGTCGGCATCCAGGAAACCGCTGATTGTCACCAGGTATTCGGTGCCGTCGACCCGGACGATGTCGTTCTCGTGGACCACCGGGGGTCTCACCACATCAGCGACGTCGCCGGGCTGGTTGGGCGTCTCGTCGTGACGGAAACGCAGGGTGAAGGTGTGGTCGAATCCCTCGTCCCGGAAGTCGACGGTGACCTTCAGGAAGGCCGAGAACTGGTTGTGGGGCAGATGAATGCGACGGTTGTAGTGGGTGAAGATGCCGAGCCTGAAGTTCTGGCCGTCGAGCCTCGCGTCGACATCGGTGAGGCCGGTGAAGTCGTAGCCGCTCTTGTCCTCGTCCTCGCCGCTGCCCCATCTGATACTCGATTTGATGCCCGTGCTCGACCGTACCCCCGGCTGCCGCAAACCCTCGAATTGCGACTCGTCCACACTGACGCGCGTCCAAATACCCTTGGTATCGACTTTTCCCATGACAGATGTGCCCCCTTGTTCCGGTCCGACCGACGAACTGTCCATCCACCGCATCACCAAGCATGCCCTACGAAGGACGACTTGTCATCGAAATCAATTGCGCGCCAGTGTATTTGCTGCACAGATGCCTGACGAACGCGCTGACAGTCGCCGGGGGGTAAGCGCGGGCACCAGCCGGGTGTTCAGTGGTTGGGGTCGGCGGGGGTTCGTTGTGGCCGCCGCTGACGGAAGGTTCCTTCCGTTGTCTCGGGTTGGGAGTAACCGAGCCCGTTGATACGCCTTTTGCCCGCCGCGGGCTGTGGTGCGCGGATGCGAGCGCCCCTGCGCTGCCAGTTCCAGACGAGCACAAGATCGGTGTGCTCGTTGAGCACTCGTACCAGGATGCGGATTTGATCGAGGTCGATGCCTGCCGGTACGAGGTGTTGGAACTGCCTGCTCGCCGGTTCCGTGGGGGTGCGCGGGTCGACTTGGCCGGGCGGAAAGGCGATGAGCAAGTCGGTTGCCGTTCGGACGCCGAGTTGACGCAACTTCACGCGGGTCTTGGTGCCGGCGCGAACGCCTGGGCCGAGGCTTCCGCTGAGTTGCGCGGTCCAGCTCGGGTCTTCGGCGCCGGGTTCGGCTGCCCGCTTGTTGTCGTGACGCAACGACTGCCTGCGTTCGCGCCGCGTCACTTCGCTGTGGTCGAGATGGATGTAGAGCTGGGCCTGGTCGATCCAATCCACCAGCCGGCCCAGCGGGACACGTGTGTGGAGAATGACGTCGACGAGATTCGCCGTCACCAGACTCTGCATGTCTTCGATGCCTTCTTCGATGAGCCGGGATTCGTACCACACGTTCAGGCCGTCGATTTGATTGAGCGGATAGTCCGGTGTGAGTTGGGGCACCGCGGCGCGCAGGGCAATAGCCACGGTCCGGTGCAGCGCGTAGATGCCGACGATCGGAAAAGCGCCGACGACGAAGGCGATCGCCGATTGAACGCCGCCTTCGAAGCTGTCGAGCAGTTGGTACAGCGGCACCAAGGTGGTGAAGACGACGATGATCCGCAGCAGGGCGGAGGCATACGCGCTCGGTCTCAGATCGCTCTGGAAGAAGCGCCGGATCAGGCTCTGCACGGTGAACGCGTAAGCCCCGAGAAAACCGAACTTGAGAATGTCCCACACCGTGGTGGGGTTCACGACGAAGTTCAGATCCCACAGGGTCGCTGTCCAGCATGTCGCGAAGGCGATCGTGGCGAGAAAGACGGGAAAAAGGGTTTCGGTCTTGACCGCGAAGTCGGATCCGCCCGCGGAGGACACGGCGCGTCCGTAGTAGGCGTTGAACTTCTGCCGGTAGATATTGTGATCCTCCTCTTGGAGATAGCCGCCGTCCGCGAGCCATTCCTCATAGAATTCGGAGGATCGCGGCGGTCGGGGCAGGTATTTCCGATCGTCTACGGCCAGGCGGTGAAGGTTGATGACATACTCGCTCCACAAGGCGCTCGCACGCTGCCCCAGAAATCGGACATACAACCAGCTGGGAAGAAAGGAAAGCACCCAGACGATGAAGATCCGCAATACTCCGGCGGACACATCGTGTGCCGAACTCTGACGCTCGATCCCGCCCCATACCGTGAGGAAGGCGAACACGATCGGGACGACGATCAGCACATTCATCAATCCCAGAACGACCTTGCGGCTGAACCACCCCGACGACCGGCTCACCGCCATCGCATGGCCGGTGGGCGTGCGGCCGTCGGCGGCGTCGGCGACACCTTGCGTCAAGGACAGGAGCGACTCTCTCGCGTGCGGGTGCTCGTGCAGCGTCTGACGCAAGTGCTGCGCGAGACGACTACGAGCACCTCTGCTGTTCGAGGCCTGGACGAGGCGGCTGAGCACGGGGTCCCTTCGGAACAGTTCGCCGAGCTCGGCCGAGATGGCATGGGCCACCCGGTCGTTCTCGGTGAGAAATCGCGCGACCCGGAGGCGGTAGACCCGGCCGTTCTGCCATTGCGGTTCCGAGCAACGCGATGCCATCGTGAGGGCGCCGGAAAGGTCCTTTGCCAAGATGTGTGTTCGCGCTGTGGCGTCCATATCTCCTCCGATGAGCGTTCCGGTCCCGTCGAGATGGTCCCGTCTCTCGTGGTCAGATCGGAGAATAGGTTCAGCATTCCACTCGGTAACGAGTAGTTCACTACGCATTCCAACGCTGGCGCTTCGCGCCGTACCGTTGATAAGCACCCGGTACACCTGATCCGTCTCGATAAGGCCGCGTATGAACGAGGGTTCGGCTGCGCTACGCTGGTCATCTCACTCCATTACGGTGCCGCTCAACTGTCGATGAATCGCCTTACGATTGCGTACCGTCCGACAGCCGGGGAATGAGTACCGGACTACCTCATTCGAATCGGAATCGATCCAGTGCTTCGACACTAGTGTGCTGAATGTAAGCTGATGCTGCGAATTCATGAGCCGACCGGTTCGCTGAGTTCTCGAAATCATCGAGAATCGGAACGCCGGGGTTCCGCCGAAAGGAGTAATGCAATGATCAACACTCACACTGTCGTCGCAGGAGATACTCTGTCGGCGATCGCCAAACGATTCTATGGGCAAGCGGCGCTTTTCGAGTTGATCGCCGTCGCCAGCGGGGTTCCGGATCCCGATTCGATACGTATCGGGACGGTACTGATCATCCCCGAGGTGAGCCGCAAACACACGGTGCGAGCCGGCGAAACCCTCTCCGGCTTGGCCGGGCATTTCTATCGCCCGCAGAATTCACACCTGTTCCCGCTGATCGCCGCCGCGAACGGGATCAGCGATCCCGACGAAATCCACGTCGGACAGGTGCTGATCATCCCTGGCATCGCGTACAAGGTCGTCTCCGGCGACACTCTGTCCAAGCTCGCGAAGCGCTTCTACGGCAACGCGGCGCTGTTCCCGCTGATCGCGGACGCGAACGAGATCGCGAACCCCGACGTCATCCACGTCGGCCAAGAACTGATCATCCCCCCGAAGAG
>NZ_BAFS01000469.1 GCF_000308415.1 Nocardia asiatica NBRC 100129
GTGGAGAAGGCGGCCGGTCGGTGCCGACTGGCCGACGACGCGGTTGCGCGGGGCGGATCTCTCGTGTGCCCGGCAATCGCGCCGTCGCGCCGCGTGCGAGTTCAGCGGAGGTTGTGGGTGAAGAACCGGTCTTCGCTGGAGGTGTTGATGGTCAGGTCGATTCCGGCGAGTTTGCCGAAATCGATGGCGGCGCCGGGGGTGTGGACGGTGAGTCCACAGCCGTGATAGAAGCTCAACAACCGCGGTGTGTTGGGGAACTGTCCGTAGAGCACGTGGGCTTTCAGGGCTCGCGAGGATCGGATGGCGCTGTTCACCAGGGCTGCTCCCGCGCCGGTTCGTCGATGCTGTTCATCGACGGCCAAGACCTGGATCTCGCTGGTGCGCAGCAGCGCGAGGAGTAGGTGGTCGGGGCTGGTGGCGATGACGCGGGTGAGCAGCCATAGGGTGGGCCCGCTGAGGATGCCTCCGGCCAGTTGGCCGTCGACCACGGCGACCGAGGCACTGGTGCGGGTGGCAGCGGCGGCGGGCACGCCGTGGCTGTCGAGGGTCCGGCGCAGTGTGGCTCGGGTGGTGACGAGGTCGCTGCCGAGCAGTCCGTCCTGGTGGAACCCGAGCAGGTACTCGACCAAGAAGTCCGGATCCCCGACGCCGCTCATCGCGGCCCAGCGTACGAACTGGTGCAGTTCGGCTTCGCTGTCGATATCGCGCACGGCGATGCGGGGATCCGGTCGGTCGGTGTTGACGGTGGTGGGTCGGTATTGGGTCATGGTGTCGTCCTTCATCGGTGTGGTGGCGGGCGCTATTCGGGCTGCCAGTGGTTGGTGTGCTCGTGGGTGACGAGGCGGCCGAACTGGATGTCGGCGAAATGCATGCCGAACCCGCGGGTGTGCGGCTCGGCGAGTTCACGCAGAAGCCGGGCGGCGGAGTCCCGCGACTGTGCGTGGTCGTCGTCAACGGCGGTGGTCAGGTGCGGGTGGGTGATCTGGACGGGGGTGGTGAGGGCGTCGCCGAACACGATCAGCCGCTCGCCGAGGCTGCTGAGTAGGTAGCTGGTGTGGCCGAGGCTGTGTCCCGGTGTGGGTAGGGCACGCACGCCGGGGAAGAACTCACTGTCGGGGACGGGACGGATCTGGGTGGCGAAGGTGGCCAGTACTTCCGGGGGTGTGCCGTCGGCGATGGCGAGGTCGCGCATGTCCCATTCGGTGGTGCTGACCAGTACCGGGATTCCGGCGAAGACGTTGATGGTGGTGTCGGTATGGGCTTGCCACAGCCAGCCGATGTGGTCCATGTGCAGGTGGGTGAGAGCGACAAGTTCGATGTCGTTGACCGATTTCCCGGCGGCGGCGAGGCTGTCGATCAGTTGCCCGCCGCGCAGTTGTCCTACCGGGGTGGGCACGGCCAGCGGCCCGAATCCGGCGTCGATGAGCATGGCGCGGTTGCCGTATTCGATGAGCAGCGCGCCCACGCTGGCCACGAGGTAGCCGTCGGGATCGAGCAAGGCGGTGAACTGACGCCACACGTGTTCGTCGGCGTCGGGCAGCCAGCGCCGGGCATCCAGCAGCGCCACGCCGTCGGGCAGGTAGGTGACGCGAAGGTGGCCGAAGACTTGGCGGCGAAGTCCGGCCGGTCGGGTGAGTCGATCGTTGGTGACGGACACGGTGGGTTCTCCTTCTGATGTTCGAGACCTGTTGTCTCGGTGCGGGATCGGCCGACTGCGTCGTCGGCGGTTGTGGCGGTTGTCGGGGCCGGGCGGGTCGTGTCTGCCGCGAGGGCGGGTCACGTCTGCTCCTGTGCTGGTTGCGGGCGCGCCGATGTCGGACAGATCACGGGTCGGGTCCGGACTCCGTCGCGACCTGGTGGTCGGCGAACTGGTCCACGACGGGGTCGTGGTCGCGTTCTCGCTCGGTGCCCTGGTCGGGGTCGGTGTCGGTGACGGCTGCGGCGACCGCAGCGGCGATGTCGTCGGCGGGGTCGGTGGGCAGCGTGCTGGACAGACCGGTCCGGGCCTGTTCGAGCCAGTCCGTGGGAGCGGGAAACGCGGCGTTGGTGGTGTCGCGTTCGGGCGCCTTGGTGAGCTTTCGGCGCGCGGTGTCGCCGAAGGCGGCGCCCGTGTAGGCGTGCCACAGGGTGTCGAGGTCGTCGAGGGTGAGATCCCGGTAGATGCTCAGGCGCTGGTCGAGGCCAGCGGCGGCGGCATCGGTGATGCGTTCGCGCTGGGATGTGGGCATACCGATCGCTGCGGCGGTGACGACGGCGCGCTGCCAGACCGTGTGCATGTTGCGACGGAACTGGTGTTCGGCGACCGAGTTCGGGTCGATGCTGATCTGGTGGTGGGTCAGCAGGTGCTGGCGCACCGCGGAGACCGCGGCCATGTCGGCGAGCAGATGGGTGTCGGAGGCGACCCGGTTGCGGTTTCCGCGCGCAGGTGTCGAGGGCGAAGGCGGGGGCAGGATCTGTGCCGGGGTCCAGGGCTGTCGGGAGAATCCGAGTCGCCGGGCGAGGTCCACCCATTCGGTGGGGACGCCGTTGCCCCGGACCGTGATTTCGAGCAGGCCCCGCTCGCGGTCGGCCTGATCGATCTGTTGTTGCCGGCCCAGCCGCTCGGTGACCGACGCCCCTGCGGTGTTCTGCAGATGGTGCAGGCGGGCGCTTTCGGCGGCGAGCTCATGGATGCGCCGCAGTCCCTGCGCGTGGTCGGCGGGGATATCGCGCACCCGCACAGGCATCGCGACCCCGCTCACCACGGACTCCCCTCCGCGCTCAGGAATACCGGTTCCCCACCGGCGTGTTCGGAAACCCACGGTTCATCGGGGGACGGTGCGTCGCTGAACAGCACCTCGGTGCTCGGCGATTGCTGGTCGGGTTCGGGGATCGCCGCGTCCAGCGCCGCGCGAAGCTCGGTGTCGCGCGCGGGAACGAGCTGCGCGTGGACCGGTCCCAATTCGTCGGCGATCGCGGTCCGCAGGGCCGCAGGGGCGGGCAGCGCGGGGCTGGTGTTGACGGCGATCCTGGCGTCGGTGGCCAGCGCGGTGGCTTGCCCGGCCCAGGCGCGGGTGTCGGTGTCGGCGGCGGCGTGCCAGCGGTGCCGGATCTGTTCGGCGGGCAGTCCGTCGAGCGTGGCGGCGGCCGAGCGTGCCCAGTCGTCGAGTTCGCCCCACAACTGGGTTCCTTGATCGGCGGTCAGTCCCAGCAGATTCGCGACACCGGCGGTGCGCATGTGCAGGGCGGTCAGGTTGGTGCGCAGGCTCGCCGACGCGCCGCCTGGGTCGTGGGCGTGCAGCTGCCGGTGGGCGGTATCGAGTGCTTCCCATTCCTGGATCCGGGCCACATCCCCGGTGAGATCGCCGAGGATCCGGTCCCAGTCTGTCGGGCCGGGGGTCACCAGATACAGATCCGCGCGCCATCCGATCCCGCGCTCGCCGCGCGCCTGGGCCTGGTCGAGCCATTCGCTCGGTAGTCCCCCTGCGGTGGCGGCGGCGATCAGGTCCGCGCGCCCGATGGCGTGGTGCTGGTAGGTGCCGAACCACTCCTGCGTCGGTGAGCGGTCGAATCCTTCGGCCTCGGCGAGCATGGCGGCGATGGCGCGACTGCGGTTCTGGACGGCCTTGAGCACCCGTGTCTGGACTCGGGAGGGCGTGATCACGACAGCTCCTCCTCGTCCTCGCCGGGAGCGAGGGCTCGGAAATCGGGCCCGAATCCCAGCCGTTCGATCGCCGGCCGCGCGCCGGGCGCGCCGAACCAGTTACGGGGTACGCGGCTGGCGGCCAGTCCGGGCAGCTCGACGTGGTCGCTGGGTGTGCAGCGGTGCAGCGGCCCGTTGGCGGCGTCGAGGACCAGGCGCATGGTCGGATCGATCTGACGGGTGAACAGCGACGACATCGCGGTCTTGTCGGTGGAGATGACCGCGGCCTCGAACGCCGCGTGCAGCAGCGCGAACCGAACTGCGACGCTGTGGTGTTCCCACCAGCGGGTGCACCAGGTGTAGGTGCCCTCGCGATGCTGGGCGGCGATGCGTACCGAGGTCACCGGTAGCAGCCACTGCTGCACCCAGAGTCCGTAGTTGGTGAACCGCGGTGGCGGCTTCTTCTTCTCGGAGTCGGTGTTCTTCGTCGAGCCGGTACCGGTCTCGGTGGGTGCGACTTGTTCCGCGCGGTCGGTGGGCGGGATGCGTTCGGGGGGAACGGGTTCGAACGGCAGCGATGGTGTCTTGACGTGGTCGGTCGGGGTGCAGCGGTGCAGGGGTCCTTTGGCGGCGTCGAGTATGACGCGGAAATGGGGGTCGACGTGGCCGGTGACGAATCCGCTGGCGCCGGGGCCACGGGAGGCTTCGAACGCGGTGTGCAAGAAGGCGATGCGGACCGCGACGGGGCGGTGTGCCCACCATTGCTCACACCAGGTGTAGGTGTTCTCGCGTTGGCCGCCGGAGATCCGGACGCTGATCAAGGGCAGCAGCCATTTCTCGGCGAAGGCGACGAAGTGGGGATAGGAGGGTTTGCGGGCCTGCGCTGGTTTGGCGGCTGGTGCCGTCGGGTTCGTGGCGTTCATGACCGTTGCCCTTCGGCGTCCGGACCGTCGTCTGCGTCGTCGGGTTTCTCGGGTACGACGAGGGCGACGGGCTGGCTGTCGGTGGCGAATTGCTTCAGCGATCGGTGGATCAGCGGTGCGTATTCGGTGTCCTGCCACCAGGTTTTGGATACGAGGACTGGTCCGTGTCCGGGCAGCCGGACCAGGGCGCGGTCTTTGGGGAGCGCGGCGAGCTGGGAGACCTCGAGGATGGGTTCGGCGCGCCACGACAGCGTGCGGTTGGTGCCGCCTTGGCCGCGGCTGCGGGAGCGGTCGGCGACATCGTGCTGTCCGGCCATCTGTGACCAGTGCTGGAGGTAGTCGACCGCGGCGATTCCGCCGCCGTAGACCTCGATCGACTGGGCGCGCATCGTCTTGAGTCCGTTGGCGCCCCACAGGTCTTCGCCCTGTTCGAGAACTTGCAGGATGGTCATCAAGATGATTCCGCAGCCCCCCGAATAGGTGTAGTAACTGGGGAGTTCGCTGATGCGGGCGCAGTTGGCGGCCTCGTCGAGCACACCGAGCAGCGGCACCGCCAGCCTGCCGTCGGGCCGGGCGCGCGCGGCGCTCAGTGCGGCCTCGATGATCTGCCCGACCAGCGCCGAGGTCAGCGGGGTCGCCCCGTCGGGTCCGGCCATGCTCAGCGCGTACACGGTGTCGGTGGATTCGACGAAATCGACCGGCTTGAACTCCGGCAACTCGTGCGTGCGGGGCTGGGCCGTGTTCTCGATCACGACACCCGCTTTGCCTTCACGCACCCGCAGATGAGTGCGTGAAGGCGGGGTCACCATCCGCGCGTAGTCGGCGTCGGCCAAGACGTTCAGAAACCTTCTGGCCATGTCGTAGAGCCCGTCTCTTTGGCGGGAGTAGAGGGCCTGGGACTCGCGGATACGTTCGGCGGGACGGCGCTGGCCGTGGGCATTCAGGATCAGTGCCGGGGTGGGATCCTGATCCTTGCCCAGCCATTCGGCCACGTGCAGCAGATCCCCGCCCGCGCGGGCGGCGGCGAGTATGTAGAGGGCGAGTAGTTCTTGGGCGCCGCCATCGAAGTAACTGTCCACCTTGGCATTCGCGGCTTGGGCGGCGGTTCCCGAGGATGCGGAGACGAAGAACCCGGCCAGTTTGCGTGCCGCCGGCAAGCCTGTGACCTGTGTCAGCAAATTCACCCAGAACCCGCAGGTCGGTGTTCCGGTGACCCCTTGCAGGTCCGAGAGCCAGATATCGCCCGCCTCTTGCCGTCCGGCGAGGGTGTGGCGGTAGAGATCGGGTTTGTTCGAGGTGGCCAGGCACGGCCCCCACGCGGCGAGGACCGCCGGGATGGCCCAGGCCATGGTCTTGCCGGTGCGGGTACCCGCCGCGATCGTCACCCCCAACTCGGCGGGCACGAACAGCTCGACCCCGCCGACGACCGTTCGGCCCAGGGGCGGGCCTTTGAGTTCTTGGACGTCCTCGGGTGCGTCGGCCAGCAACCGCCGGTTGGCCGCCGCGTTGTCGCCGGCGCGTGCGATACGGATCTGGCTGGGGCGCTGCATGGTCCGTGCGGCGCTGTCGATCTCGTGCGGTGTGCGCAGCAGTCGCCATCCGGCGACGAGCGCGCCCGCTTCGAGGCCGTAGAGCGCGACGGCCACGAGCGTGGCCTGCCACGGCCAGCTCGCTTTGCCGAGCGCGACGGCCAGCAGCGCGGCGGCCGGGTTCCCGGTGACCGGCAATCCGGCCCACCACCGGCCCAGCGACAGCGCCGCCCAGGCGGTGAGCGCCACCGCGACCGCCGCAACGAACAGCATCAGGATCGTGGTCTCTTCCCCGATCCCGCTCTTGGTCCGTCGACGGGTCTCCCGTGTCGAGATCATGCGCGCACTCCTCGATCGGTTTTCGATATCTGTTGGTGGACAGTCGTTTTCACAGCGACACCTCGATGTCTCGGGACGGGTCGGGCTCGGTATCGAGGTCGGGCTCGGGCCCGGCGCCGGGTGTGTCGACCGGGTCGGCGGGGATGGCGGCCGAGACTGCCGCGCCGATGCGGTCGGCGGCGGTCGCATCGGGTTCGGTGGTGGTGTGGGCGTAGGTGCCGTCGCGTCCGGCGAGGTAGGCGAGGTCGATCTGGTCTTGAGTGGCCCCGGCCCGTGCCGCCTCCGCGCGGGCGTCGCGGGTCTGGGCCAGCAGCTCGTCCAGGCGCTCGATGAGGTCCTGGTCGTGGCTGGGCACGCCGGCGAAGCGGGTGCTGGTGCGGGTGTGCTCGGCCGACAGGTCCTGGACCCGCCGCAGTGCCGCTTGCCGCTCGACGCTGCGTTGGTCTGCGCCGGTATCGAGGTCGCCGTCGCGTTCTTCGGCGTCGAGCAGCTCGTCGGTGGAAGCGATGAGCGCGTCGACTTCCTTCAGCGAGATCTCGGGTCCACGTCCGCCGAGTGCGCGGTCCACCCGGCTCGTCGGGCGCAGCTCGATCACTTTCGCCCGGTCCTGGGGGCGTGAGCGTGCGCTGTCCTGTACCGATCCGGTGATGCCGGGTTCGATGCGTCCGGTCAGGATCGCGGTCTGGCGCAGGGTGCGCCAGGTCAGGTCGTCGACGAGCTGATCACCTGTGGCATGTGCTTGTGCGAGGCGGTCGTAGGCGGCGCGCGTGGTTTCCGGCCGGGCCAGCCAGGCAGCGGTGCTGGCGTCCAATTGCATCCACAGCCGGGCGAATTCGGTGTGACCGGCACCGGTCCACCGCTCGGCCAGCATCTGGGCTTGGGCGGTCAATTCGGCGACTTGATCGGATGTTTCGCCGAACGGCGCGATTTCGCGGAGGTTGTGGTAGAGGGCGAAATCGGCGCGCAGTTGGGCTTCACGCTCGTCGGCGGCGTCGTGGTAGTAGCCGGGATCGGTGGGCGATCCGGGGTGCGAGTCGGGCCAGCTCATCAGCGCCTGCCCGCGGTGTGGTCACGGTGTCGCGGTGTTCGGTGGTGTGGTGCTTGCGGGATGGACATCGGCAGCCTCCGAAACAGAGAGGAGGAAGAATCGGTGTCCCCGGTGGCGGGTTCGATGTCGCGGCCAGTACCCGTGACCGACGGCATCGACGAAACGCAGGGTCTGTCAGGTGGTCAGGGGTCGGTGCCGTAGTCGTGGCGATATCCGCCGTCACTGTCCGGATCCGGTCCGAGGTCGGGGTCGATGGCGAGGCCGGTGTCCTCGGCGGGCAGCTCATCGTCCACGGCAGCGGAGATGGCGCCGAGCGCGGTGGTGGTGTCGGCGGCGACGTCGGTGTCGGCTAATGCGGCGTTGATGAATTCGGCGCGCAGTGTCGCCGCGGCGGCGGCGATCATCTGTTGCGGTGTCGGTGGCAGCGTGTGCGCGCCGACGATTGGGGTGCCTGTGGCGGGGTCGGTCGGAACGTAGGGCGGTACCGACAGTTCGGTGCTGGGTTTGGTGTAGGAG
Organism: Nocardia asiatica NBRC 100129; assembly: GCF_000308415.1. Taxonomy (GTDB): domain Bacteria; phylum Actinomycetota; class Actinomycetes; order Mycobacteriales; family Mycobacteriaceae; genus Nocardia; species Nocardia asiatica. The sequence continues at coordinate 7,978 of NZ_BAFS01000469.1, forward strand.
TGCCATGCTCGGGCCACACTGAGTTCGTCGCGGATTTCCAGCCGTACGGCGTGATCACGCCGGTAGGGTTCGGCAGCGTCGCCCCACAACATGTCGGCCTCGTCCTCGGTGATCTGCGCGGCGTGTGCCAGCGCGACCACCCGTTCGTGACGTAGCTCCATGTTCTGGGCGAACTGCTTTTCCGACATCGGGTTCTTGCCGTAGCTCCAGCGGCCGGTCGCGACGCGGTCGTCACGTTCGGCCGCCAACGCGGCCATCCGCTCCAAATGCCACAGGTCCAGCCCGAGCATGCCGACGAAGAATCCTTGGGCGGCGTTGTCGCGCCAGGGCATCGAATCCAATCTCGACAGGGCATCCACACGGGGCCGGGCACTGTTCTCGCCGAGCGCGACCGCGTCGTCGATCCATTCCTGCCGCACACCCGCCGAGAGCGCGGTCTGCTCAGTGCGCTCTCGCTCGGCGGACAGGGCGTCGAGGTGTTGCCGCCAAGCCGATTCGGCGTCACCGCCGGAATCCAGCGGTTCGAACCCTTCCCAGCCTGCACCGAGGATTCGGGTGTGCTCGCCGGTGAGCAGCCGGATCTGGGAGAGCAGCTGGGCTTGCCACTGCACGACCGATTCGCGGGATCCTGGCGCCGGGGGCGGAGTCGTCATGATCGCCACCCGCTCACAGCTCGACCCCGCCGGTCGGCCCGTTATCCGGCGGGTGATCGGGTGGTTCGAGCCACCGATCCGTGCTCGCCGCCACCAGCCGCGACCAGCCGAGGTCGTCACGTCCCCAGAGTTGATCGCGTTCGGCCAGGGTCAGTTCGGCGAGCGCCGCGACGGAGTCGACGCGTTCCCACAGCAGGTCCATGTTGATCAGGTACTGCTGGTGACCGGCGCTGTCGGTCGGGTTGCCGACCTCGCGTTCTTCGCGCGCGATGGCGATGGCAGCCATGTGTTCCAACGTCCAGATGTCCTCGGCGATCGCCGCAATCATCTGCGCGCGGACCGGGTCGTCGCCGTGGCGGGTTGTCGGTGGGTCGGTCACGGCCTCGCCCCACCGTCGGCCCGCCTTGCCGTTTTCCACCGCCGCGGCGATCGCCGTGGGCGGGATTCCGGGGGTGTCGGTGCGCACGATCAATTCCCGCTGTTCGGCCTTGAGGTCGCGCAGGTGCGCTTGCCAGGATTGGATCGCGATGTCACGGCGTCCGAAGCCGGTGCCGTATTCGGGATATCCCCGATACAGCAACCGCGCGTCCTCGACGCCACGCTCTTGGATCCGCGCGAGCAGCCCGGCTTTCCAGCTCGCCAAGTCCCCGAGATCATCGGTTCGACTCATCTGCCTTCTCCTTCCTATTCGAGGTTGTGGCACAACGGTTTTCGGTTGCATCGCTGTAGCTGCCGTCATGGTTCGGCTCCGTCGCTCGGATCGGGGTAGGAGGGCAGGGAAATCTGTTCGCCCGCCGCGGTGGAGTCCGGGTCGGCGAGGGCCGCGCCGGGCTCGGGTGAGGGCTCTACCGCGGTGGCGATCGCAGCGGCCGTGCGGGCGATGGCGGGGTCGGGAATGTGGCGTTCGTCGAGCAGGGCGAGGGCTTCGGTGACCTCGGTGACCATGTCGTCGGGCGAGGTCGGCATCGCCGCGTGGGCGTCGGCGGCGGTGATCCCGGCCGCTTGCAGCACGACCACCGGGATGGTCGCCGCGCTGAAGTCAGCGGTGACGATCCGGTTCCAGTCCTGTGCCAGCGACTTCAAGTCGGTGTCGCGGAGTCGCTCGGCGACCGCAGTGGACCAGTGGCGCTCGCCGCGGGCCCAGACCTGGTGTCGTTCTTCGGTCGTCAACCCCAGGGCGTGGGAGATCGCGCCCAGACGCTGCCAGGTCATGCCCATGATCCGGCGGAAGCGGGCGGTGACCTCGGCGTCGACGCCACGGTGGGTGAAGACCGCGCCGATACCGGACATGTCCTGCAAGCCGCGAACGTCTCGGCCCAGCGCGGTGATCAGCACTGAGCGTTCGACGCGCCCGGATCCGAGCATCTGCCGGCCCGGCTGCCACCGTTCGCCGCGTTGCCCGGATGCGCGGGCGTAGTCGATCCACGCGTGCGGTACCCCGATTCCGAGGGCGACCTGTTCGAGTTGGTCCAGGCAGCGCTGCCCGATTCCCCACTGTTCGTCGGTGGCGGCGGGTTCGCCGGTCTCGGTCGGGCGCGGGCGGTGGCGCTCGTTGTCCAACGACAGGTTCTGGATGCCCTTGAGCAGGTGGGCCTGCAGCGCGGTCGGGCTGTCCATCACCGACTCCTCGACCCGGTCACAGCTCCCACTCCGGTTCTGGACCGAACTGCTCGGTCGTGGGATCGATGCCTGGTGCGTCCTCGGGCAGCGGTTCCTCACCGGTGCCGCTACCGACCGCGGCGTCCACGGCGTCGGCGACCGCCGATGCCATCGGCAGATCAGGCTCGGGCGCGGGATCGATCAGTTCGTCGACCGCGTGTGCGAGGCGGGTCTCGGCGGTCAGGTTTTCGGTCAGTCGCTGCCACGCATCCGGTGCCACCGAATCCGGGTACTCGGGTTCGGTGGATGCGGTGGGGTCGGTGACGCCGAGGTCGTCGCCGCCGGGTTGGTCGGGCTCGATGTCGAAGAATTCGACGTCGATCACGGCGTCGGCGTCGGCAGCCGGGAGGGAGGGAGCGTCGATGACCTCGGTGACGTTGTGGCCGGTGTCCTCGGCGAAGCGCTGGTCGTATGCGTCGGCGTCGCGCTCGTGTTCCTCGGACAGGTCCCGGTTGGCGTCGGCGGCGGCGAACGCCGCCGTTGATGCCGCAGTCTCACCGTCGGTGCCTTGGCTGGTGAGGGTGTCGGTGAAACCGGCTGCGCGCTTACGGATTCCGATCAGCAGTTGCTTGTATTCGACGTCGAGGCTGTGGAGTTCGTCGGCGCGTTCGATGCGTCGCTTCGTTTCGGTTTGTGCGAGGGTGTGGGCTTCCTGGTTGTGGGTGGTGCGACCTTTGATTTCGGTGATGCGAGCTTCGTTGACCCGCCAGTCGGATGTCGATTTGTCGATCGCGGCGGCGACCCTCACGTTGTGCTCGCGGATCGAGCGCAGCTCGCGTTGATCGGCTTGTTCGACGCGCTGGAGGTGTTCGGTGCGGGATCGGCTATCGGTGCCGCGTCCGCGCATCAACGCCGCGGTGGTATGTGCGGTTTGCAGGGCTTGGACGAAGCCCTGACGCATCTGCTGGCCGCCCTCCTCGACCGGATCCCCGCTCACTGGGTCACCTGCAATCCGGACAGAAGCCATGGCATCTCGACGCTGCCGCGGGTCGCGGTGGCGTAAACCGCGAAGGCGCCAGGATCGGACTCGGGCGCGTCGATGTCGACGGTCACGACTCGGGCCACCCTGGTGGTGGTGTCGGGTGGGTGGTCATCGGCCAGTACTCGCGCGGTGGTCGCGACCTGCACACGGTCGTGGCGCCACTGCTGCCAGACGGCGGTGGTGACCGGCGCCCAGACCAGCGCGCTGGATGCGGCGCTCGCGGCGAACCGGTCCTCGAGCAACGCTCGTGCCGAGGCCAGCGCCTCGGTGGGGTCGGCCTGCTCACTGGGCCGGTAGCCGAAGATCGCGCCGAGCGCGGCGGTGAGTACCTGGTCGGCATCGCAGGGATCGACCTGATCGAACGGTGCGGTGAAACCTTTTGCGTAGCAGTTGTTCTGGGTAGTCGTAGAGCTGGCGGGAATTTGTGCGGCACATCCTGTCGCGCAGATCGCGACGGTGGCGATCCATGCCGCCGTTGTGCGTCGGCTGCTCATGACTGGTCCGGGTCGTGGTCGGGGTCGGTCAGCGACAGCAGGTCGCTGCCGCGCCATTCGACGCGGGGGGCGCTCGAGGCGCGGGCTGCCGGATTGCGGACGGGATCGGTGACGATCTCGAGCAACAGATTCGCGGCGAGGGCGGCGCGGTAGAGCCCGGCCAGATCGAGCCCGTGGCTGCGTGCGACGGTCAGGCGCAGGGCGGCGGCGTCGACATCCCACCGTCGGCACGTCTGCCCGGCGACCCGGATCGCCTGGAGTGCGGCGGATTCGGCGGCCTGCGCCGCGCTCTTGACCGTCGCGTCCGGCGGGTGGCGGTCGCGCCAGACGATCTCTCCGCCCGAGCGGATGACGGTGAAATGAGCACGGGTGCCCGCGCACCACAGCGCCAGTCGCGGACCGTGGACCGCGCGGACCGCGAAGATCGGGTCGGCGCCCTTCTGCGCGATGTTCAGCGCGCGCACGGCCTCGTAGTCGACCCCGGCCATCGAGCGCAGAACGCGGACGAATCGCTGAAATCCGGCCGGATCGTCGAGTCCGTGCTCGAGCGCGAAGCGCTCCAGGTCCAGGGCACGGGTGGTGCGGCGAAGCAGCGCGGTGTTGGTGGTGACCAGTAATTCAATATCGCGCATCGTCGTTCCCGCACCGGCGGCGGGGCGGTCTGTGGGGTTCTCACTCACGGTTCGACCTCCGTGTGTCGTTGTCTACGTGCTGTTTCCGGTTCTGCGGGGGCGTCGGCAGATGGGGCGGTGATCGCGGCCGGGGTATGGGTTCTCGCGGCATGCTGTGGGCCGTGCACCGGTGCGCAACGGGATCGACGCAAGATCCGGTGAGAAGACGCAATCGGTCATGACAACCCGGTCGATTCGCGGATTTCGTAGCGGCGTACGTCCATTCGCTCCCCCTCGAATCCGCTGAGGGCAGTGGTGGTCACCGTCTGTCCGGATTGGGGAGCGTGCAGGAGCTGGTCGCGTCCCTGATCGTCGGGCCCCAGATAGATCCCGACGTGATGGGAATCCGAGTCCCCTCGGGAGGTGAAGAAGATCAAATCGCCGGGCTGTCGTTGCGCGAACGGGACGACGACCGCGCTGGGATGGTCCTGCTGGGCTTGGGTGTAGTGCGGGAGCCGGATTCGGCCGCCGGAAGCGTGGTAGATCGCGTACAGGGTCAGTCCCGAGCAGTCCAGGCCACCGTTGGTCGGGCCGTTGATATCGCCGCCGCCCCACACATACGGGGTGCCGATCCAGCGGGAGGCGTGCTCGATCACCGCGCGCCCGAACGCGCTGGCCTCGGCGGGACTCAACACCGCCGCTGCCCCCGACCCACAGCCTGTGGGCGCCGCACCCGCCGAGGCGGGTGCGGTGCGGGGGTCGATGTCGGCGAAACGCTGATACAACTCGCGTGCGAGTTCGATCTGCCCGGCGTAGGCGTTGGGTGCCGATTGCTCGATGTGCTGGGCTAACTCCGCGGGTGAGAGCTGTTGCGCCAAGAGACCTGATTGTTCGGCGCGGTCGTAGAACCAGTTGATCTGGTAGCTCGATTGCATCAGCTTCGCGATGCCGACCGATCCCCACACGCTGGCCCGGAGTTGATGCGGGCCGACCGAGTCGTGGTCGTGGCCCAGCCCGTCGTTGGGATAGGTCAGCGATTCCGGCACCGACGGATTCGCCAGATTCCGGAACCCGGACTCCGTGGCTTGGGCGGCGAGTTCGGCGATGATCACCGATTCGGGCATCCGGCGTTGTTTGCCGATCACGACCCCGTCGCGCGCGAGCCGCAGCTGCGCTTCGCTCAACCCCGCGACCGTTTGCCCGGTCGGCCCGCCCGCTCCGGCGGCCAGCGGTGTGGCGCAGGAGGTGGGTGGATCGGCTGCGATCACCCCGAGTAGCAACACCAGCAGCGTGATCGGTAGTAGGATCGCTGCGGCGGCGGTCGTTTTCGAGGTCGCGTTCATCATCGTCGCCGGTCATCGCCTTGTCGCCTCGCTGTCCAGATCGAAACGTTGATTCGTGTTGTGGACCTGGCTCGCCCGTTCGGTCGGGGTGAAGGTCATGCGGAAGGCCACACCCGGCTCGGCCGCTTCACCGGTCTTGAGGAGGAAACATCCTGTGCCGGGCGGTGTTTCGCGCTGTCCGGGGTCGAGGTCGTCGTCGGTAGGTGGGCGTGGCGCGGCCCAGGAGGTGACGAGGAGTTTCTCGGTGTCGGTGATGCCGACGGCGGCGCGGATGCGGTCGATCTCTTCCGGGCCGACCGGGCCGATGATCTTGGCGCGGGCGCGTTCGAAGAACCCGAGCGCTTTGGCTTGTGCCGCAGCGGAATCGAAGGCGGCGAGGTCTTTGATGGTGTGGCTGCACATGATCAGCCCGGTGCCCAAAGTCCTGTTCAGGCGCGTCAGGGCGTCGACGCGGTCGACCATGAATTCCCCGACCCCGAGGACGCGCCAGATCTCGTCCATCACCACTTCGAAGGTGCGCGGCGGGGCGAGTCCGGCATCGGAGAGGGCGTGCGCGGCTGCAACGGCACCGAAGCCCTCGCTCCAGCACACCATCAGCACCGCGGCCAGCAGTTTGGTGTCACCTTCGGGGATCCGTGAGACATCCACGCACACCGCCGGGCTCGCCAGGTCCAGCCGCGTGGTGGTGGGGCCGTTGAAGATCGCCCCGAACGGCCCCTCCACCAGGGCACGCAAGGAACGACGCAGGGTCTTGGTGGAGGCGCGATAGCTGGTTTCGTCGTCCTCTTCGGCGAAGCGCATCATCCGGTCGCCGCCGGTGGAGATCACCGCGAGCAGGTCCTCGATCAGCGGTGGCCGCTCGTGGGTGAAATCGTTGGCGGCGCTGTAGAGTTCGCGCAGTCCTGCGGCGATGAGGACTTCTTCGTAGTCGGCGACGCGGGAGCCGCGGACGAGTTCGATCAGGCCGGCGACGATGTTGACCTGTCCGGCTTCGACCCGTGCGGTGACCTGGCGGCGCTGGTCGAGGTCGGTGAGCCGGTCCACGATCGCCCCGAGCGCTCCGACGTCGAGGGGGTTGAGGGTGCCGTGCCCGTAGCCGACGTCGACGACCTGTCCGCCCAGGCGCAGCACGAGGTCGCGGTAGTCGGGTTTGGTGTCGCCCATGCACAGCACGGTCTCCCCCGCCGCGACCGCTCCGGTCACCATGCGCCGGATGAGGGAGGATTTGCCGAATCCGTTGAGTGCCAGCACGAATGCGATCGGTGCGGTGATGAATCCTTTGAGGAACCAGCTCATCGGGTCGAAGTGGACCGGTGCGCCGGTGATGTAGTGCGAGCCGACCGGGGTGCCGACGGTGGGTGCGCTGGCGCCGACGGAGAAGGGCCAGAGTCCGGCGACTTGGACGGTGGTGGCGCGCCATTCCGGGGTGGTGGGGACGACGGCGGCCCGGCCGCCGCCCGGCCCGCGGTATCCGCGGTCGGTGAGCTGCGCCAGCGATCGGTCGAAGCCATCTCCGGCACCCGCGTTCTCGGTGCGGCGGGCGGCGGTGGCCCGGCGATGATCATCGCTCGATATCGCCAGCCGCGCCCACCAGCCCCGGATCCCGGGCCGGGCGGCAGCGGCTTCGGTCGCCGCCCGCGCGGTCGCGGTGAGCACCCGCACCCCCGCGACGGTCTCGCTGCGCCGCCGATCACGGTGGTTGCTGTTGCCGGTCATGCGAGCTCCCCATCACTCGGGTTCGACCGGTGGTGGGCGGAGGTCATGCACCGCAGATCAGGGGCGTTGACCGTAATTCGTGTAGTGATCGGCTTATTGAGGTTGTTTCGGCTTTTCTGAAGTAGTGTCATGGTTCTCGACCTCTTTCCACGTCGGGTGAAGGCGAGGTGTGTGGGTTGGGAGTCACGGCGGTCCGGGATCTGCGGTCGGTTCGGCCGGCGGCCTCGGCCGAGGAGTTGGAGCGGTTCGAGACCGATGTGCTGGCCGAGTTCGTGCTCGCGCGCTCGGCAGCGGGGCTGACCGATGCAACGATCCGGGGTGACCTGAGCAATCTCGAACAGATCCGGTCGTGGTTCGGTCGCCCGTTGTGGGAGATGGAGCCGCCGGACGCGGACACCTACTTCGGGAGGGAGCTGCGCGGGTCGCCGAGCGGCACGAGGTTGGCCCGTTGTGCGGCGTTGTCGGTGTACTTCGAATTCCTCGAGCTTCGGCATAAGGTCGAGTTGCATGCGATGACCGGCCGGGTGGTGGAATGCCCGATCGATGAGATGAACCGCCCTCGCGGCCACAAGGACACCCGGGTGCGGATCCCACCTCAGCGCGAGGAGGTCCAGACCTTGTTCGCGGGATGGGCGCAGGAGCTGGCGACGTGCAGGAAGTTCGCACCGGCCGCCCGGAACTACACCGCGTCGCGTCTGATGGCCGATGTGGGGTTGCGGATCAACGAGGCTCGTCATCTCGATTTGGACGACATCCGGTGGGAGCTTGGGCATTTCGGCAAGCTCCATGTCCGGATCGGCAAGGGCGCGCGTGGGTCGGGACCGAGGCAGCGAATGGTGCCGTTGCTCAACGGCGCCGACCGCACCTTGCGCTGGTATGTCGAGGACGTGTGGGGACAGTTCGGCGACGATCACACCCGCCCGGGCGCACCTCTGCTGCCCACGGAACGCATCAGCGCGGACGGGTCGCGAAATCGCGTCGGTTACAACGCCTTGCGTCGCAGTTTGGCCGAGGCGACGCGGGCCCATCTGCCGACCTGGGTAGGGCGGATGTCGCCGCACGTGTTGCGCCACTACTGCGCCTCGCAGCTGTACTTGGACGGCGTGGACTTGATCTCGATCCAGGAGATGTATGGCCATGCCTGGGTGACCACCACGATGAAATACGTTCACGTGCACCGAAGCCGGATCGAGGACGCCTGGATCGCCGGTCAGCAACGCGTCGGTACGCGCTTGAAGGGACTGATGTGAATGCGCTGGAATCTGCGCTTGGCTGCTGCGAACCGCGGTATCTGGCAGGCATCGCAGATGCAGCGCCTGCTGGCCGAGCACGGCCTGGTCATTTCCGCGGGCAAGATGTCGCATCTGTGGTCGGGCCAGCCCGCCTCGATCAAGCTCGCCGATCTGGACGTGGTCTGCGCCGTGCTGGGCTGCGAAATCGGTGAACTGCTGATCCCGGAACCGGATTCGGTGCCCCGTCCCGACTCCGACAGCGACAACGATGTGCTGGCTGCGGCGGAACGACCTCGCCCCTGGGTGGTGCCCCGCCGCAGGGACGGGCGTTCGCTGCCGCCGACCTGAGCGATGGCCGCCCGGAATGGTGCCCGGCCACTGATCGCGCGCTCGGTGACCAGCTGCCTCGAATGTCTGGCATGGGGCCCGACCTATGCTCGGGGCCTGTGCATGGCCTGCTACAACTTCGCTGTCGGCTATCGCCGACCCGTCGGCGACTGTTCGGCTTGCCGCCGCCGGGTCCCGCTCAGAGGCAGCTACTGCCGCCTGTGCTGGTGCCAGGCCCGGCTCGACCGGGCCGCCACCGCCGAGAACGCCCGTGACAGAACCGTTCTCGCCCCATATGTAGCGAAAGTCCGCTACCATCAGCTGTTTCTGTCCGACCTCCATCAGCCCCACGCGCCGCCGCCGGCAACGCCGCGCCAACGCGGGGCCAAGGGACGTCGACCCAGACAAGCACCGCCGGTCGCGTCGCGCCCCAGTCTCGACTCCGCGCAGCTGCTGTTGTTGACAGACCTGCCCCGCACCTATCGGCGTGGCCGTGTCGATCTGAGATCGGATGCCGTGCCGGATAATCCGTGGCTGGCCTGGGCCCTGCACCTGTCGTGGACAGCGGCCGAGGCCCACGGCTTCGCCCCTAAAGTGCGCTGGGCACTCGATCGGAACCTGGTCATGCTGCTGGCCACCCACGCTGACGGCGACCTCGTGCGGGTCTCGCAGTTCCACCCGCTGATCTCCCGCCAGTGTGGCGGCGCGCTGGTCCACGTCATCGACATCTTGTCGGCGATGGGAATCCTCCTCGACGACCGACCCGCGGTGTTCGATACCTGGCTCGACGCCAAACTTGACGGTCTCGCCCCGGCGATCGCCCAGCAGGCTGAATGCTGGGTTCGCACCCTGCATGATGGCGGGCCCCGCCAGCACCGCCACACCCGCGCGAACGCGATGGCCTACTTCAACGGGGTGCGGCCCGGGCTGCAGGCATGGTCGGCTAGCCACGATCACCTGCGCGAGATCACTCGTGAGGAGGTCCTCGCCTATCTCGCCGATCTGGACGGTGAGCCGAGGATGCTCGCGTTGGGAGGGTTGCGGTCGTTGTTCGCGTGGGCCAAACGTAACGGCGTGGTCTTTCAGAACCCCTGCGCCGGCATCCGGCATGGACCACGAGTCCGACGGATCTGGCAGCCACTGTCCGACGACGAGATGGCTGCCGCGCTGCGCGCCGCCGACACTCCACAAGCACGTCTGTGCGTTGCCTTGGCCGCCATCTACGCCGCCCGGCCCGGACAAATCCGGGCGCTGCTGCTTGACGACGTGGACTTGGGCAACCGACGCATCACCATCGGCGGTCGCGACCTCCCGATCGACGAAGTCACCGCCACTGCACTGCGCGAATGGCTCGACCACCGACGCAGCCGCTGGCCACGCACCGCCAACCCGCACCTGCTCATCAGCAAGGAAACCGCACTGCGCACCGGACCGGTCAGCACGGCGTTCCTGCCGAACCTGCGCGGCATGACAGCGACCCTGGAACGCCTGCGCATCGACCGTAAACTCGAAGAAGCCCTCGCCTGCGGCGCGGACCCGCTGCATCTGTTGGTGATGTTTGGGATCACCGGCACCAACGCGGTTCGGTGGGCCACCAACGCCCGGCAACTGGCCGACCCCCACACCGCCGGCCCGACACGCTGGGTTTGAGTTCTTCTCTCTGGATGGGTGACTGGCTGGCTGATAAAGCCGAGAGGGAGTGCCGACATACAATGTTGGGCCATGGCCAAGCCACCGAAAGCGCCGCGACGTCCTACGGTTGTGCGTCTGTTTGCTGTATCGATGAACCGGTGCGCTTTCCCTGGTTGTCGCACACCGTTGATCAGTCCGACCGGTGTCGTTCTGGGGCGGGTGGCTCATATCAAGGCGCAGAGCGTGGGCGGTCCGCGGTATGACGCGAACCAAACCGCCGAAGAACGGCACGGTTTCGACAACCTGATACTGCTGTGTGCCGTTCACCATATTGAGATCGATGCCGATGGCAACCTTGACACCTACACGGTCGACCGGCTTCTCGAGATCAAACGGGCGCATGAGGAGGAAGGCGCTGCGTCGGGTCAACCAGTCGCTGAGCTTTCGGATGCAGCGATCAACGGCCTCATCATCCAGGGTGTTGTCAACGAGGCGAGCGTGCACATGGATTTCCGTCACGCCGTGTTCAAGGTTGGAGGCGAGGGCGGTCAACCACTCGGTGGCGGCGGCCAGGGCGGCGTGCTGACGATCGTTGGCGTGGCAAGTCTGCCACCGGACCTTGAGATCGAGTTGGACGGGAAGCCAGGCCAGTGCCCTGGTGGTGGAGGCGGGGGAGGCGGCGTCCTGCGGTTCGAGGGCAGACCCGTTACCGCGGCCGACTTGACCGACGGCGTAAGTGTTTCCAGCTTCTTCGCCGCCAACTCGACCAGTCTGCGCGACGGTCTGTTCAATGTGCTTGACGGGGGCTGTAGCTGGTATCCAAAACCTTTGCCGGAGCAGCCATTGAGGATTCCCGTGGTTATTGTGCTCGAATGTGGCACCGCTCAACGGAATGAGCTGCTTCGATTGAATATTGTCGTCGAGTCGCCTTCGGGTGTTGAGGGACCGCCCCAGCCAGTGGATGTTCGGGTGACGTATGCCGAAGGTGATCTCGTGCGGCGAGCCTGCGTCGTGCCGATAGCGTCGTTTTCGGTCGCAGACACCGGCAAATACATTCTGCGGGTTGAGTCCGAGGGTATCGCTATGGCCTCGTGCCCGATCGAGGTCCGCTGATGAATTCGCCCGATCGACTCTTGGAAGGAGAAGAGGCGGTTGTATCGAAGTCATGGAGCCACCTCTGAAATGAAGGCGGGAAGTCCGAGCTGGATTGTGGCTGGCCGGAGCCGGTTGGCTTCGAACCGCTTCGTGGGCAAGAACGACCCCCACACCGCCAGTCCGCCAGCTTCCACACCAACCTGAGCACCAATCCGCCCAGATGCCGGTGGAGAGCACTCGGGTTCCCCCTGAGAACACTTCAGTTTCCGTGAACCCGTTCACATCCTTACCCGCTTGGAGATCGAGGAGTGCTCGGGCAGGATCAACCCGATCCCCAGTGACGCGGCGAAGCTCGCGGCCTGGGAGCCGTAGCAGCGGCGCACGCTCAACCGGGACGCCGCGCTCATGGCCTTGACCGATGCCTCGATACCGGGCAAGTCACCGTCGAGGTGATCGGTGACCGTGACCAGCGCCCCGAAGCGGGTCAGGCCCGCGCCGCGGGCTTGTTCTTCGCGGGCGGCTTGGGTGTTGCCGACCCGGATACGCGCCGAAGCCGAGGCGATCCCGCGTTCGGTCTGTTCGGCGGCGATGGCGTCACGGAAATCGGAGTCCACGAGTGAGGTGGCTTCGGCGGCCGAGTGCAGCCGGTAGAACAGGGCCACGCGTTTGCGTGGCACGTCCGCGCGGGGGCGCAGTAGTTCCTCGAGAACGGTTTCCATGACCGCGCCGCGGGGGGCGGCGTCCATCTCCCAGGTGATCGAGCGGGCTCCGTCGTGGACGTAGTGATCCCAGCGATCGACGTGGGCGATCGGCCCGACCGAATCCCAGGACTGGGTCTCGAGCAGTGACGCGCCGGCGGCTTCGACGTCGCGTTGGGAGGCCAGGTCGTAACGGGTCCGCACCAGCGCCAGGACTTCCCACGCTTGGAGCGGGGTGGCGGGCAGGCCGGCGCGGGCGAGCTGAGACAGCACCCCTTGCAGGCGTTGCCCGATCTCGCGGGCCTGCTCGGCGTCGTCGCGGCGCACGCGGCCCTTGCCGATGGCGCGGTAGGTGATCGCGATCCGGGCCTCGATCCGCACACCGACTCCGCCGAGGTCGGCGGCGGCTTCGCGCATCACAGCCTGGGCGAACTCCGGGGCCTGCTCACGCACCAGCCGGGTGACCTCGCGGGCCTGGCGCAGCCGGGTCTCGACGACGTTGTCAAGAACTGCGGTGACCGCCACGACCTCGCCGCCGCGGCTCTGGGTCGCCAGGAAATGCCCGTACCCTTCGACCCAGGCATCGATCTGGGGTTGATCCACCAGCTCCTTGCCGCGCGGAACGACCCTCAGCACCACCGCGTAGTGGTCGCTGCGGCGGATGTGCAGCATCGCGAACCGGCGCCCGCCCGCCGTCTCGTACTCCGACAGGCTCGAATCCGCCAGCAGACCGGGCAGTTTCGCGATGCCAGGGATGCGGGCGAAGCGCCCGGCCCGATAGAGGTGTTCACCGCGGGCGCGGGCGGTGGCGAACTGGACGCGCAGCAGCGCAAGTTCCCAGCCGGTGCGGCCGTTGATCGTGACCGCCAAAGGTGCGAACACCGCCGCGGCCACGACCACCAGGACGGCGGCGACGCTGAGCGAGCGCGAGATCAGGAACCCGGCCATGATCGTGATCACCAGCCCGAGCCCGACCATCGACACACCCCACGTCAGGCCGAAGAAGCCTGCGCTGCGGGGGCGTTCCCACCGGCCGTACATCCGCGCGGTCATCGCCGCACCTCCGCCGGGGTCAGCGAATCGGGATTCCAGCCCCCGTCGGCAGCGTCGCGGGTCTGCGCCTCGACCGCGGCGACTCCCTGCTCGCCCGCGGCTTTGATCTGCTGCGCGGCCATCACCGCCGCACCGGCCGCACCGGCACCGGCAGCAGCCCCACCACCACCACCAGCAGCACCCCCGGACTCCGCTCCCGCTCCGGAGGACGGCTTCGCGTTCGGCGGGGTCGACCGGGCTGTGGATCCTGCGCCGGATCCGCTCGATCCCCCGGTGCCGGCGCTCGCTTCCGAAGCGGTGCCGGAGTCGCTGCCCGAACCGCCGCCCAGTGGTCGGCCCCCTCCCCCACCACCGCCGCCACCGCCACCACCGGAGGCGTCGCCGGGGCCGGATCCGCTGGGCGCGTTCTCGCCTTCGCTGACCTTGCGGGCGCTGCCGCGCTCGCCGGTCGAGCCCATGGCGATACCCGCCGCGCCACCGGCCAGCACCGCGGTTGCGCCGCCGCCCCCGCCGAGGGTGGCCACCGCCGGGGCGACCAGCCGGACTAGGGCCGGGAGCACGATCACGCTCATCACCAGCAGGATCAATCCGAGCAGGACCTGCTGCGGGTCGGTCTGTTTCTCGTCACCGATCACGGTGAAGGCGATGGCGTAGACGAGTGCCCCGACGGGTTTGTAGAGCACGAACGCCAGCGACCAAGACAACAGTTTCTTGTAGGACTGCGATCCCGGACCGGTGCCCGACGCCGCGGCAGCCAGGGGGATCACCGCCACGACCAGGATCAGCAGGGCTTGGCGGATCACCAACATGACCAGTTGGATCAGGGTGCTGATGAGTCCGAGCAGCCCGACCACGAACAGGATCCCGGTGCCGAGCCCGGCGTTGGTTTCCTTGTCGAATTCGGTGAGCCGGTCGACCGCGCGCATCCAGTCCCCGTGGCTGGAGGTGAAGATCACCCACTCCGAGAAGGCATCGCCCGCGCGGGTACCGGTGGTGACCAGGACCGCGAAGGCCATCGAGGTGAAACTGGCGCGCACCAGCATCAGGAAGCTCTCCTGGGCTTCTCCGGCCAATCCACCGCGTTTGGCCAGGGCCAACCGCGCGGCGGCGAACATGATTCCGGCGGTGAGGAACACGACCTGGAGCCCGCCGCTGAAGTCGCGCACTGCGGTCAGTGCCGCGCCCGGTTGGCCGCCGGGACCGGTCAGCACCGGGGAGGGCAGGTCGGTCCACCAGGCCATCACGAAACGCACCCCGCGGCCGAAACCCGACATCAGGAAATCGACCATGTCCTCCCAGGCCGAGCCCACCGCCTGGGTCGCGACCTGGCCGACCTGGCCGCACACCTGCTGCGGGCCGAGGGGGATATCGCAGACGCCGGGCACCGGCAGTTGCTGACGGGCGCCGCCGGCCGGGGACGCCAATACGAGGCTGTCGTTCATGAGGTGGCCTTCCATGTACCGAATCCGGTCATCGAGTCGACGAAGGTGCCTGGCCCCCAGAGGGTTTCGATCTCGGTGGGCACCGCGACGCGCCAGTCGCCGTCGAGCCAGGCCATCGGCCAGCGCGCGATCCTGTAGCCGAGCCCGTCGCGGGTCGCAAATTCGACGACCGCGTAGTCGGGGTTATATCCATCGGCGATGCGCACACCGTCTGGCACGGTGACGTAGCGGGCGGCGTCGGGGGTGCGCGCCCGCGAGCGCGCGAACCGGTCGACCAGGGCCTGTCCGCCGCCGTGATAGCGCAACGCGAGGACCTGTTGCCAAGTGGGTTCGGGGGCTGCGAGCGCGCGGGCGAGCGCGTCGGCAGCGGCGAGCCCGGCGCCTTGAGGGGTGTGCGCGAAACCCGAGGCGATGCCCTCGGCGATCGTGGTCGGGCCGTCGCCGGTCGAGACCGGCAGCGCCGCACCGCCCCATCCCCGTTGCCAGCGCAGGCCCGCAGGCGCGTGCACCAGGTAGTCCGGCTGTCCAGGGTCGGCCCGGCGGGTGCGATCCTGCGCGAGTGCGGTCCCGGCCTCGCTCGCGGGAATCTCGAGCCGGTTGCCGAACAGGTCCGCGGTCAGTCCCGTGGGGCGGGTCTCGGAGGAGGAAAGCGCCGGACGTGTTGTCGTACTGCCGGATTGAGAGGGGCCGTCGTCGCGGGTGATGGTCACGACGAACACGACGATCACCACCACGACGATGGCGGCGAAGACGATGATCAGCAGTCGAGGAATTCGCATGCGGGGCAGCTCGCTTTCAGCGCGGCAGGAAGACGACGAGGTCGGGGGGTGGCTCGGTGATGACGGTGACCGCCGGCGGGGCGGCGACGGCGGGGGCGGGCAGGTCCAGGCGCCAGTCCTCGTATTGCCACAGCACGGCGGCGCGGTTGCGGGTCACCGAGTTGTCCGGGTGCAGGCTGTAGATCTCGACGTCGGCGGCCTCGGGGCTGTAGCGGGTGACGATGTAGCCGAGCAGGCGCGGGGCGCCCTCGGCGACGGGGGCGGTGATCGAGATCTGCGCGCGCGCCACTGCCCAGCCGTCACGGCCCGCACCGGGGGCGAGCATGTGCGCGCCGACCTGGGGCCATTGGGTGTCGGTGGCGATCGAGGCCCGCACCGTCGCCTGCGTCGCGGCGACGGCGGCACCTGCGGGTGAGTGGTCGAACCCGGCGGCGACGGCACCGTCGATACGGTGGGGGCCTTGGTCGGTGACGGGCAGGTCGACGCCTTGGAAGGGCTGCCATCGCAGCCCGGTCGGCGGGGTGAGGGTGTCGCTCGCGGCGGCCGGGGCGCGGGTGGGTTCGGTGGCGTCGGTGCCGCAGGCGAGTAGAGCGGCGGCGGCCAGGAGGCCGGTGAAAGCCAGGACGGCGGTCGCGGCCCAGCGCGGGAGTCGGTCGGGGTGCGGGGGTGTCGGTGTCGTGGGCATGGTGGTCACCGCGGAATGACGGCCAGGGCCAGGGAGCTGGCGGTGCCGAGCAGGGCCGCGCCGAGCAGGGCGCCGAGCAGCCCTTCGACGCTTTCCTCGCGGTAGGTGCGGATCGCGAGCAGCCCGCCCACCCAGATCGCGCGCGCGATGCACAACAGCAGCACGCACCAGGCCAGATACCCCAGCAGCTGGGCCAGAGGTTCGAGTACCTGCCTCGGCAGGATCGTGCTGCCGGGCGGTGAGGCCGCCAGCGGACTCCAATCCTGATGCGCGAGCACGGAGTTCGAGTTGTTGGAGGCCATCAGGAGCCTCCGGTGACGACGGCGTTCATGATGGGGCCGGCGCTGGTGGCCAGGATGCCTCCGGCCATCGCGCCGGCGATGATCTTCGGGGATTCGACGCTGCCGCCGTGCCAGCGTTCCCACCCGAATTTCCCGCCCGCGTAGATCAGGGCGGCGATCCCGGCCAGGCTCACCAGCCAGGCCAGATAATTGACCAGGTTGATGATCTGCTTCGAGCCCGGCGGGGTCGTGGGCGTGATCTTGATTTCCTGGGCCAGCACGGTCGAGGCCACGTCGGTAGCCAATGCGACGATGGTCATGTCGTCTCCGAATCAGGATGTGCCGCAACCGATGTGTGGGTCGCGGACAAGCGGGTGATGATCTGGGTTCCGGCGCGATGCACATCAGCGGGAACGGCGTGGCGCAACCCGGCGCGACGGGGCGGTGGTGGGTCGAAGGGGGTGAATTCGGCCAGCTCGCCGAGTTCGATCTCGAGGAGCTGGTCGTGCCAGCCGATGTCGTAGACGTCGGTGACCAGGTCGGTGACCAGTGCCCGGTAGCGGCGAACCACCGCCGGGACCTTGCCGGGCCGTATCGGGGTCAGCACCAGCCCGATCACCTCGACTCCGGTCGGTGCCAGGCCGGCGTGCCATTCCCGCAGTCGATCGGCTGCCGCGGTCAGACCGGGTGTGCACAGACGCGCGGCCACGAGCACGCGTTGGGTGGTGTGCGGGCAGGCGGGCCAGGCCGCGCCGGTGTCCGCGGCCGGTGCCCACCAGCGCGCCAGGGTCGAGGCACCAGCGCCTCCGTGCGCGCCCAGAACCGCGAACAGCGGCGGGTGCGCGCCGGTGATCGCCAAGGGCTGTTCACGCACCGGGGCACGGTGCTGCGGGTCTGGCACGGCGACGGTGTCCGGGTTCAGCCGCGCCGGCCCGGGCGGTCGCGTGGTGTCGGCGAGGCGGTGCGCGGCGGTCATCCTCACCCTCGCTTCTGGATGTTGGAGATCACCAGATCGCCGCTGTTCGGGGTGCCGGCGCGGACGTTGATCAATTGCAGGTAGTCGATGCGGCTGCCATCGGGATGCCGCTGGACCAGGTGCACTTCGGCGGTCGTCTCGGCGACCGCGGTGATCGCCACGCAGTGCGTGCTCCCGGTGGGGATCGAGGCGATACCCGCGGCCAGGGCCTCGGGGACCAGACCGGCCTCGGGTGCGACCAGCCGCAGCGCGGCCTCGGCGTCGCGGCGCTGGTAGTAGGCGTGCTCGAAGGCCGCGATCACCCCGGCTATCGTGCGAGGGTCACCGGCGGTGTCGGTGACCACGTCACCGCTCAACCCGGTGCACGCCGCGGCGAGGACCGCGGTCGTGGTGGGCGGCGCGGCCAGGGCGGTGGGCGCCACCCCACTGGTGTCGGGTTCGTGGCTGCCCCAACGGACTACGACAGCGACGAGGACGACGACAGCGACCAGTGCCGTCCCCAGCGCGATGCCTATCCGCCCCAGTCGCGCCGTGGGCCGGGCGGTCCGGCGGTTGCGGGGTTGTGGTGGCTCCTCCGGAGGCCGATCCAGCCACCGCCACGCGTGATCGTCACCGTCGGCGGTTCCCGTATCGGGCGCAACGGCTTGCAGGGCCGCGGGTGTCGATTTCTCGAGCCACCCGGCCCCGTGTGGGGAGTCGATCTCGGTGTCCGCCATTGTCGGTGTGTCACCTCCTTCGGTGGCCGGTGTCGGGGTCGGGGTGGGCCCTCCGGGCGGAAGTTCCGGGGAGGATCAGCAGACCGAAGGGGTAGCGTCCGCTGAATCCGGCTTCCGCCCGAAGGGGTCTGGGGTGGTTCACCGGCTCGACGGAGCCACGGAGCTCGTGGACACCGGTGGGAGGGAATTCGGCCGGGAGGGCGCGGTGGCCGAGGGCGTTCTCGTCGTCGAGGTCGCCGTCGTCGGTGTGGTCGGGGCGGTCGCCAGGTCGCGGGCAACGGCGGTGAACCAGGCCGACACCGCGCGCAGCGCGGATTCGCCGGTGCCGGTCGCGGGCACGCTGTCGTAGGAGCCGTGGCGGCCGGTGGTGTCGCTGTACTGGGCGGACCCGGCCAGGGTGTAGAGCTGATCGGGGGCGGTGACGGTGCTGGTGATCGCGTCGAAGGCGTCGTTGACCCACCGGCTGGCGGTCTGGGGCGGCACAAGTTGCACCACCGCGGCGGCGAGTTTCGTGCCGAGAATCCCGACCGCGGCCAGCGGGTCAGCCATGCCGACGGTTGCCAGCTCGCCCACCGTCGCCGGAGTGATCACCGTGCGGGCGACCGAGATCGCGGCGTTGAGCCCGATCGTGCCGAGTTTGAACAGCGCCGAGAGCGCGTCGGCCTGGCTCGGTGGTGTGGTGGCCGGGTCGGAGGCTTCGGCCAGGCGCTGTCCGAGGGTTTTGGCGGGGTCGTAGGACAGTTGGTCCAGGCTGGTGCCGGACAGGTCGTCGTTGACGACGCCGACCGCGGTGGTGAACACCGTCGTGGACAAGGCGGTGGCGATGGTGGAGATCGCCGCGATCGGATCCCGCAGGTCCGAGCGCGCCGCGATGTTGGCCACCGTCGTCGCCAGCGGACTGCCGGGTGCGGTGTCGCAGGTGGCGTCGCCGCCGACACACAGATCCGCCACCCGCCCGGTCAATGTTCCGTAACCGGTCGGGGCGGTGGTCGGGGCGGTGATCCCGGCTCCGGTCAGCGCCGAGTTGAGCAGCGTGATCGTCGAGACATGGGCTCCGCCGGTGCCCGGCGCGGCCGAGGGGGTGTGCGCTTGCGGACGGCCGGGCAACACGGGTGTGCCGAGTTGGCGGGCGGGATTGGCCAGCAGCGCGACCGCTGCCACCCGGTCCGCGTCGACCGTGCTGCTGCCCGCGCCGACCCGAGTGGCGAAGCGGTCCGCCGCCGCGGCGCCGTGCGCGTATCCCGCAACCGCGAGACGGGTGTCCGGGCAGCGGGTTTCCACGGCCGCCGCGGCCTGCTCGAGCTGGTCGGCCGCTGCGGTGACCGCGTCGTCGTAGGCCAGTGAACTCCCGTCGCCGCTGCGCCCGAAGGGGATGTAGGCGCGCTGCACGGCCTGTCCCGCCGCAGCTGTCAGCGGTCCGAATACCTGTCCCAACGCGCCGGTGTCGCTGCCGGAGGCGACATCACCTTCCTCGCCGCCTTGCACACCGAGCACGTACAGCACCGGGCACGGGCCGTCCACAGCCGCGCCGGGCTCGGCTGATGCCGTCACGGTGACGTTGACGGTGGTAGTGCCGATGATCAACGCGATCACGGCGCTACGGAGTAGGTGGCGGGGTCGTATGCGGTTGCTGTGCATGAGATTTCACCTCGATGGGGGGTGCCTGCCCGCCCCGTGGCGAGGGGGCCGGGGCGGGCAGACACGATTCAGGTGGCGGGTGGTTGCGAGATGGTGGCCGCAGAGGGTGTCCGGTGGCGCGGCAGGAAGCTGTTCAGCTGCGTCAGCGCTTCGCGTGCCCCGACGGCGGCGGTGCGGGTGTGGCCGGTGTTGTATTCGCGCCAGCTCAGATCCGCCCCGAGAGCCCGGTATTCGGCGAACAGGGCGCGACTCAGCGCGATCGGGACCAGCGCGTCCTCGGTGCCGTGGTAGAGGTGCACCGGCACCCCGGGGGCGCGATAGGCGGCGGATTCTGCGGCCAGCACGTAACGCCACATCGGGTCGTTCCAGGGTTCGCGGCGTTCGCACCACGTGCCGAGTGGAATGTGCCGGTAGGTCTCGATCAGCTCATCGACGGTCAGCGTCTGGGCGTGCGCGAGGCCACGCCGTCCCTCCTCGGTGAGCAGGTGGGTGACGGGCAGATGGCTGTAGGCGCGAGCCAGTCCGACCATCCCCGCGAAGACCAGTCCGGCCCACGGTCCGGCGTCCAGGTCGGCGACCAAGGCTCGCAGGTTGCCGACGACCGCGCCGGCGGCGACGCCGCGCAGGTCGAGTTCGGGGGCGTAGTCGGGGTGGGTTTCGGCGGCCAGCACCGCGGCCCGCCCGCCGTCGCCGTACCCCCAGATCGCACACGGGCCGGATGCGCCGAAATCGGTCGAGCTGGTGATGGCCCGGCCCAGGTCGAGCACGGTGTGCGCGGCGGCGGCACCGGACAGGAACGGGTGCGCGCCCAGAGCGCTCATGCCCACGCCCTGGCCGTCGGGCACCCCGACGACCCAGCCCCGCGCCAACGCCATCGCCACATCTGCGGCCACATCCGCGAGGGCCGTCTGGTCCAGGCGCCGGGATGGGGCGATGCGCCCTCCCAGTCCCTGGAACCGCGGGCAGTACAGCAGTATCGACCCGTCACCGCCGACGGCCTGCTCGGGAGCCACCACCAGCCCCGACGCCGGCAGTGGGGCGTGGAACGCGGTGCGGGTCGAGTACACCACCTGCCACGCGCGTCCCGCTCCTGCTAACACCGGGACCTCGACCTCGCGTGCTCGTAGCAGCGCACCTGCGGGCTGGGTGAAGTCGTCGGAGTCCGGTGCGTAGAACTCGTCCTCGGTGTCGTCGATGCCGAAGGTGGTCATGGTCACCGTCCCGCGAGGTCGTGGGCCAGGGCGACCATCCACGCCACCCCGGAAGCGAGTTGGCCGCCGGTGGCGTAGCCGTTATGGCGGGCGATGGTGTCGACGTAGCGCAGCAGCACCGCCGGATTCATCAAGTCGGCGTTGTCGGCGACCAACTGCCCCCACGCCGCCGACAGCTGTCCGGCCAGCTTCGGTAGCAGCACAAAGGGATTCGAGGCGACCGTGGCCGTGATCTCACCCCAGCGGGCCGCCGCCGCCTGTCCGTCCGGTGTCGGGGTGCGCGGGTCGGCGGCCTCGACGAGCCGATCGGCCAGCCCCTGCTGCGGCCGGTAGTCGACATCCCCGCCGTCGACGTAGAAGTCGTTGAGCAGCACCGTGTTCCACGCATCGCCGAGCGCGGCCTGCAAGAGGCCGCTGAGGGTGCCCAGCGCGGCGATCGGGTTTCGCAGGTCGGCTTGGGCCGCGATCTCGGCGCCGACCCGCAGGAGCGCGGCGCGGTCGGGGGCCGAGCAGGCCAGGTCGCCGTCGGTGCAGATATCGGCGACACGGCCGGTCAGCTCGCCGTAGCCGACCGCGCCCGCGATCCCGCCGCCACCGGCCGCGGGGTTGGTGATCGCGACCTGCGAGACCGCCGCACCGCTGGTGCCCGGCGCGGGATCGGGCACCACCTGCCCGGGCCGGCCCGGTAAGACCGGGGCGCCGGGCGCGCGATCGGGGTTGGCATACAGCGCGACACCGGCGATCCGGTCTGCACCGATCGGGCCCAGGCCCGCGCCGATGTCGGCGGCGAAATCCGAGACAGCTTGTGCGCCTTGGGAGTATCCGATTCCGGCGATCAAGGTGTCCGGGCAGGTATCCACGATCTGGACCGCGGCGGCGTCGAGCTGGCGGCGGGCGTCGGTCACCGACACCGCGTAGGGATCCGGGCCTCCGCCGGGAACGGCACCGCCGAAACCGGCACCGTAGGGGATATAGGAGCGCTGCACCAGGCCGGGGGCGGCCGACAGCACCGGAGCGATGAGCGCGCCCACCACCCCGGTGTCGGCGAGCGGGTCCGCCGTCGGGGACGACTGGCCCGTGCCCTGCACACCCAGCACGTACAGTGCCGGGCACCCCGGGCCGATCGGCACCGCCGAGGCGGGCGCCGAGGCCAGCGTCAGACCGGACGCGGTGGCGGCGATCGCCACGGCAGCGGCCAGTCGGCGGACGTTCGAGGTCGTCGTGGTCACTGGCCGACTCCGACTCCGGCACCGAAGCCCGCGCCGACGGTTCCGGCGGCGACCGCGCCGACAGCGGCGACGGGGACACCGGCCACGACCGCCCCGGCGACGGCACCGGCCGCCGCACCGAGTGCGGTACCGGCGACACCGGAAGTCACCTCGCCGATGACCGGGACCGGCACGATCGTGCCCAGGGCGGCGCCCGCGATCCCGCCGACCGTGCCCCCGATCAGGCCCCCGGCGACCGCACCGGCGACCGCTGCGGGCGCACCGACCGCGACCGCACCGACCGCGCCGCCGATCCCGGCACCGGCCAGCGTCGCACCCGACACCCGATCCGAGCGCCCGGCCGGGATGCCGATCGAGTCCAGCGCGGTCGCCAGCTGCGCCTCCACGCCCGCGGAGAAATCATTGATCGCGTCCGCGCACTGCGGATCCAGCCAGCCGGGACGCGCGGTCTCCCACTGGCCGAACCGGATCACATCGTCGGGGACCTCGACCGGCGCGACCGGCTCCACCGGCTCGGGAAGATGCAGGTCCTCGATGCGGATCGGCTCCACCGGCTCGTCCGCCGACGGCGCCGGGCGCGTCGGCGCGTTGCGCACCTCCGGCGGCTGGGCGTAGTACACCGGCGGTGCCGGCGCGGACTCCGGCGGCGGCGCCGGTTCGGGGGACGGCTCCGGCGCGGGCGGCGGTGGCGGCGGCGCGGTGGTTCCGGGCTGACCGGGGCTGGTGACGCCGGGCTGGTCGGCGATCGCGGTGAGCGGCTCGGCGGCCTGCGCAGTCCCCGCTGTCGCGAGAAGGACCGCGACCGGGACCACCGCGCAGAGGGTGACGCGGGCTACGTGTGTGGTGCGCGGCGTGTGCCGGGCTCGGCGTGCGGCGCGATTACCAGGCGTATGCGACGCGTGGTGGTCGGCCGACGTGCGATGGAGCGGTGAATTCCCGGATGAGGGCATGACGAAATAAGCCTTCCAGTGAGGGTGAGCGATACGGGGAGTGGAATTGCCGCGCGAGAGTGCGGCCTAGGAATTGGGCGGCGTCTCCCACAGCGGGAGATACGCTGTGGGAGACCGCTTCTCAGGTCATCTCGGTCAGATGAAGGGCAGGATCAGGCTGAGTGCCTGTGCTGCGACGTTCAGGCCGCTCGACAGCACCGACAGCCCGGCGTTGATGTAGCCCAGAATTACGAAGGGATCCACGATCGCGTTCCTCTCAGCGTCTTTCGGATTCTCGGCGGGATCGGTGTCGACCTCGCGCTTCCAACCAAACGCCCGGAACTGCTGGAAATCCAGGGTTTTCAGGTATGCAGTTTGCGGTACCGCAACTTGCATACATTTGCTATTCACTACTTGATCAGCAGATTTGCTGCGGAATGTATGCAAGCTGCAATACCTGGAATTTCCACCGAAGTCGCTCCGCCACAACGCCGTCCATCGAGACGACCATCCTCGGCGCTCGCATCCTCGGAGCTACTGGTTTGGATGATGTGATCATCTAAACGCTTGCCGGGCGGTACCCGCTCTGGTAGGAACGAAACATCACCTGGGGGCCAACCGATCACCATAACCTCTGCCCATCCTGCCGTGGAAGACTTTCGAGGAGGGGGATTCCACTCCCATGACCCGTGATCCCGAACTACGCCGATCACCCGGATCCCGACACGCACTACCACCGCGTGTCCCCACTCTCGGCAACACCGTCCGCCGAATCCGTGACGAACGCGGTTACACCCGCGACTACGCCGCGGCCATGCTCAGAATCAGCCGAAGCTACCTCACCGATATCGAACGAGGCCGCCGAAACCCCAGCCCAGAACTGCTGGAGCTGATCATCGCCGGCTACCGACTCGATTCCGCCCTCGCCCGCCACGTGCGCGAATTAGGAGTGGCAGCGCTCGACCTCGAACCCACTGCGGTTCTGGCCAGGTCGGTCACCGCCAACGACCTGCTCATCGCCCATCTCCGCGACCTGAACGCCCGAGGCGACCTCGCCGCCTACATCGACCCGATATGGAACGTGCTGGCCTGCAACAATTTGTTCCGCGAGGCGACACCAGGACTCGAGCGCACCGGGTCGGTCCCGGTGTGGATGTTCAGCGACAACACCAAACCGATCCTGACCGACCGGCCTTTCGAACTCGACTACGCGGCAGCCTCCATTCGTGCCATGACCGGCCGCTATCGCCACACCGAGCAGGTCCGAGTGGTCTTCCGACACCTGGGCCCTAACATCGAGTTCCGGAAATCGTGGAGCGATGGCGTACGCGCCGCCTACGGGCGTGACCCCAGTGCGCTGATGCACACCATCCATCCCGTCACCGGCCAGCCGGTCGCCTACAGCCTGACCATCTCCAATCAGTCCGAGTCCGTCCTGCTGCTCATCCTCTCGCCCAAACCGTCCCCCGGCTCGACCACGAACCGAGAAGCCGACGGATAGAAAACTTTCGACACGCGCTACGACACGCCGAAGACCTCTCTCGGAGTTCAGCCGACCGCCAGGTCATGTTGATCAAGCTCAGCGTTACCGCACGCCGACATGTTGCCCGCCCGAGGCTGTCGATGCCCCTCCATCGGCAACCTGGGGGCACCGTGACATATCTGTAATCCGCTGCCATGAAGCGGACGCAAAGAACTCGTCGCCCCACAGCCGTCGAAAAATTGCTGGAATATTCGGATCGAATCGACGTCTCGACGTCGATTTCGCCGAATCCGCACTTCGGGATCCATAACTGAGCGCAGGATCTGACCATGGTTGAAAACCCTCGCACCCCCGCACCCGGTCCGGACCCACCTCTTCCCACCGGACCTCACGAGCAGACCTATCCGGTATCCGCCGGTGCCCGCAACTAGGGAAATCCGAACGCTGGTACGTCCAACAACTCAAGAGTGGACGCTTCCCGGCCACAAAGCCGGCCGCACCTGGTTCCTCACCGCCAGCGACATCGACGCCGCGATCGAAGTCTCCCGAAGCCCATTTTCGCGCCCCACCAAACGCCAACCTGCACCACAACCAACCAACCGAGCTCGACCCACCTGGCCCGGCCGACCAAACGAACCCGCCACCGCCGATACATCCCGCCTCAAGACCGATGACCGAATTCACCGATGGTTTGCGGGTCTCAGCAGGCTGATCATGTGCGCGGCGGGCTCGACGCGCCAGTGACCCCACGATGCATGTACCGCCAGCGGCGACGGGAAGCAGGTGATGCGCGCGGTGCACTGTTCGGTGACTGCCCTCGTGCGAGCTCTACGATCGTGTGCATGGCAGCTGTGCCGCATCCCGATCCGCCGCCCTCGTCCGTTCTCGCGCACCACATCTCATCCTGTGGGGACACGCTCCCTGTCCTGGGTGTGGCCGCCGCCGAGTTGCACCGCCAGGCTCTGGACAGTCCGAACGCGTCGGCCGGGTTCTACAACCGCAATATCCGAGTCGATGTCGCTTGCGTCGCGGTGAATGTCCGTATACCGCTCGAACACGCGGACATCATGGATGTGACCCAATGGCCCGAACCGCGGATCCTAGCCGCGATCGCCGCCCACGTCGCTGCGGCCCCACGCCTTTACAGTTCCTGTGACCAGCCGCGCTACCAGATCCAGGAATACATCCACGGCCACCAACTCGATGCGATCGCACCGCGCGGCACCGCCGTCCCCGAGCACGTCCCGGCCGACGTCGCCAGCCTGTTCGGGCAGCTCCGCGCGATCCCCACCGACCAGCTGCCCTCTCCGGCAGACGAACTCGACGACGATCCGCGCCGGTTCGCGAACCGGTTGTGGGACAACACCCGCCGCTTGCACGACAGCCACCGCCCGGACTTCACCGCGCTGTTCCGGCGCCTGGGCATCCCCGAGGATCCGTTCGCGCCCCTGTCGGGTGCCGCCGAATCGCTGCGTGCACGCCCGTTTCGGCTGATCCATTGCGATGTCCACCGAAAGAACATGATGATCCGCGAGGGTAGGACGGTGTTCCTGGACTGGGAACTGGCCCTCTACGGTGACCCGTTGGCCGATGTCGCGATCCACTTGGCGAAAATGACCTACCTCCCGCACGAACAGCAGGCGTTCCTCACCGCGTGGGCCGCCGCCGAAAAAGAGGCCGCACTCCCAGGCTGGCCCGAAGACCTGGACCGCTACCTCGCCGGCGAGCGGATAAAAGCCGCTGTCATCGACGCGGTCCGCTACGCGAAGGTCATCGCGGCGGGTGATCGCACCCCCGCAGGCGAACAGGCGCTCGTCGACGGCCTGACCCGACGACTCACCGAGGCCGCACCGTTGTGGGACCGTCCGGCACCTGGGCGTGATCGGGTCGAGGCCGCTCTACGCACGCGCTGAGTCTTCAAGACCCGCTGAACTGCGGATGTGCCGATCAGATTCTCGGTGCCACCGCGTCGTATAGATGGCAGCTGCGAGCGTGGGGCCGCGCGGGCACGAGAGGCTTCGCTGCTACGCGGCCGTCGGACCGTCTCTCGAGGTGAACGCTGCCTTGTACTCCAGCATCACTTCGTGATGTTGTTGGGTAGCTTGTGTTTTCCGCGATGCCGGTGTGCCCGGTCCAGCCCCCAGATGAGAGTGAGCAGGTTGTTCACCCCAGCCAACCGGCGCACAAGCCATAGCGACCACGCTGATGGAGATCGGTCACAGGCCCCAGCTTCCCACGCCTGACGCAGCGCAATCTGCAGCCGGGGTGAGCCCGGCGAACAGGGTGTGGGCACCAACCGCCACAGAGAATCCTACGGATGTAGGGTTGAACATCCTGGTATCGAGGTACCGATTCGTCGCGGCCGCTGGGCTTGAAGGGGCTGAAGTGGGGGAATCTGAGCTGCGTGAGCAGTTCTTCCGGCAGGTGGACGACCTGTGCCAGGCGGCTGGATCGCCGCCGGAGCAACTGATCGCCGAGAAAACCAAGATCAGCATTACCACCATTCGCGGCTGGCTGCCGAGCGCTCCTGAGAAACCAACGGTCCAGCGGAAGCGGGTGGTCCCTCGCAACGGTGACCAGTTCGCCCGATTGGTCGAATTCCTGATACAGCGGGCAAAAGGAAGACGACCCGACCGCCGCGAAATCGACAGGTGGGACCGCGCCCGTCGGGCAGCGTTGACGAGCGCTACCGCAGCCGATGCTTTCCACGTGGCAGCCAGGGCTGAGGTCGAGCACGCAGGTTTGGTGTGGCTTGGGATCGTTGAGCAGGTGGGCGCAGACGGCGGCCTGCCGCACGCCACGGACCTAGATCCACATGCATTGGGCGCCATACCATCTCACGTCGGACTAGGCGACGCCAGCCGATTCGACCGGTACGTTCCCCGCACGGCGAACCAGGTTGATCGCAGAGTCATGTCGGCGCTGAAAAGTCGCCGAATGGTGGTCCTCACCGGTCCATCGAAGACCGGCAAGACGCGCACGTTATACGAGAATGTGCGCCGCACGCTGCCGCAGGCGCGGATCCTCGTACCGAGCCGCCGCACGTTGAAGGCTGCGATCGACCTCCCGGAGTTCCGCGACTGCGGCGACCAGATCGTTGTATGGCTGGACGACCTCCAGGACTTCCTCGCCGGTGAGAATCCGCTGAGTCCGATCCTCCTCGCACAGATCAGCGCACGCCCGGCCCGAACCGTCATCGCAGCGACGATTCGCGACGACGCCATCGACCGTCTCACCCGCAGCACCGGGGAACTGACGCGCGACCAGCGCACGGTTCTGGCCCAAGCTGAGACCATCAGGTTGCGGTCGACCAGTGATGATGTGAGCGAGCATGCGATGGCGGCCACCCTGTATCCATCGCTGAACCTGGGCCGGTTCGGGCTGGCGGAAGTGCTTGCGGGCGCGCCGGACCTACTTCGACAGTATGAGGTGGCCCGTCACGCGGATCCGGCCCTCGGTGCGGTGACTCAGACCGTGATCGACTGGTCTCGAATCGGACGTACCGACCCGATGCCGCACAGCCAGTTGCAGCGCCTCTCCCGACATGTTCTCGAACACCATTGGCCACATGTCGATATCGATGGCTCCGCTCTCGAGGATGCGATTGCGGCGGCGCGAATGCCGAGAGAAGGCGCCGGGCAAGTCGCGGCGCTGCACACCGAACGTTTGGTCACGGGTGAGCGTGCCTATCGGCCGTTCGACTACCTCGTCGCCGCCGACGATGGTCAGGACAGACCCGCACGGGCAATCCCGCACGACTACTGGGAGGTGGCGACCCGCGATGCCGACCCCGATGTCGTGACCACCGTCGGGTTCCAAGCCCACCTACGGGGGCATGACGAGATCGCCGACAACCTCTGGCGCCGTAGCGCTGGCGTCGAACACCCCGGGGCGCTCTACAACCTGGCCGTCTCGATGCAGGTCGCTGGGAAACTGAGCGAGGCCGACGAGCTATATCGCCGGGCTGCCGCCGTAGGGTGCGTTCCAGCGTTCGCGAACATAGGTGTCTTGTGCGCGGAACGAAACAATCTGGGCGAGGCGGAAGTCTGGTATCGCCGGGGAGCAGAAGCTGGGGATGCCGCAGCGCTGCGCAACCTGGCCACTCTGCTGACGAAGACCCGGCGTGAGGGCGAGGCCGAGCACGTGCTCGCGCTGTCGGTGGGCAATGGTGACCCGGTCGCGATGTTCAACTACGCGCACGCACTGCAACGTCACGGCGACCGAATGACCGAAGTCGAACACTGGTTCCTCCAGGCCGCGTCCGCTGGACATGCCGGTGCGGCAGTCAACCTGGCCTGCATCATGTTCGACCGCAAGGACTTCGAGGCTGCCGAGCACTGGTATGGGCGTGCACACCAGGCAGACCCGGACGGCGAGGCCGGGCTGCGCGCAGCCCAGGGTCTCGGCGCGATCTATGTCGAGCGCGAAAACCTCCAGGAAGCGGAGATCTGGATACGTCGGGCCGCAGCCGCAGGGGACACGACCGCCGTCGGGTATCTCGGGCGCGTTCTCTATCTCCGAGGAGACATCGCCGCTGCAGAGGAACTGCTGCGCCTCGGCGCCGAAGCAGGCGACTTGGAGACAATGCGCAGCTACGCCGGACTGCTTCACGATAGTGGACGCGGCGAGGAGGCCCTGCCATATCTGCGGCGGGGAGCCGCGGCAGACCATCTGCCGTCGATGTCAGCCCTATGGCAGGCGCTATACCTGCGTGGAGAGCACGGCGAAGCCGATCGCTGGCTGGAACGGTGCGCCGCCGCAGGCGACCTGGATGCGATGTTCCGGCTCGGTTTCCGACACGTTCAGGCCGACAACCTCAAGCTCGGCGAAAAGTGGTACCGGAAAGCAGCCGCGGGCGGACATCGACCGGCCATGAACAACCTCGCAATCTTGTTGAACGGCAAGGGCGAAGAGGCCGAATCACAGCAATGGCTCGGGCGTGCGCGCAACGCGCCTCCCTCCAACCCGGCATCGCCGCGACAGGCGACCTGAAGTATTACTCGGTGCTGCCGGTCCTGGCTCCCGTGCGGTGCTGCCGAGCATCGCTTGCGACCACGAAGCCTGATACGACACGAGTCGATACGAGTCGCAGGAAGCGGATGGGCGTTCAATCAGCCCCCTGACCTTCATAAACATGTCATCGGGCGAGCGCAGGCGCGTTGCGTGGGCCGCAGCCGGATTGGTGTGCTTCCACCACCAACAGTTACTGAAAGAAGCGGAGCACACATGAGCATCAAGATCCTGCTGATCGTCATCGCCGTACTTCTGGGAGTGATCATCGGAATGGTCACAGCACTGCTTGCCAAGGTCCAAGGTGCCCATGCGGCTCGCGCGATCCGCGACGCCGGAGTCGGGTTCGTCGGCACCGTTACCCTCACCGCGCTCCTCATGGACCACCTCGACCTACTGTGACCGAGCTGGGCGGGTCGGTCTCTTTCGAGGCTGCGGCAGGTCCTAGTAGGTCACGGTCGAACAGAGTTGCCCACGTTACTAGCGCGATGGTCACCGATTCCGGGTACCACGACCACGCCTCGCGCAGTTTCGGAAGCGTGAGGTCCGGTGCGAGGCTGGAGCCCGGCGAATCCGATGCCTGGACCGTGGTCGGTGGGTCGGTACGCACCGTAGCCGCACACCCCGATGCCGTCCTTGGCTTTGCGTCCGGTCAGAACCAGGCTGGCCGCGAGGCAGTTCCGCACGAACCCGGCCTCGTTGTGAGCCTCGATCGCGGCGGTCCGCACCCCCTTTCGGATAAGGGTTCGATCAGATCGGCTTGGCTCGACAGGCGCGGATGGTGGACTTCGTAGTGCTCCATCAGGCTGTCGCCCCACCATGAGATTCGCAGGAACCGTCGACGCTACGGCGACGCGGACAATTCGGAGAACAGCTTCTGCGTGCCGCTCACGGCGGTGAGCGTACCGGTCGAATGCTCACAACTGGGCACTTCGCTGATCGAAAGGGCTTCGCGTCGACCAGGCGACGTCGTTGCTACGGTGAGGTCACCGATTGGATTCAGGTGCAAAGGATTCCAGGATGCGTGCAGGTAGCGAAGTCCCCGTGGCGGAGCTCGCGGGGTGGGTGTCGACGCGAGTGCCCGGCAATTGTCGGTACATACTTGGCATCGCTGGTCCACCAGCAGCGGGCAAGTCGACGCTCGCCCAGAATTTGGCCGCGGCGATCACCGCTGCACATGGGGTCGGTGCGGAGATCGCCCCGATGGACGGGTTCCACCGGACTTCGGCCGAGTTGGACGCTGCTGGCGCGCGTCACCGCAAGGGTCAGCCAGACACTTTCGATGTGTCCGGGTTCGTGGCCCGGCTGAAACTGCTGCGCGAAGCGCCGCTCGGTGAGCATGTGCCCTGGCCCATCTATGACCGTGAACTGCACGATCCGGTACCCGACGCGATCACGTTCGCCGATCAACAGATCGCGGTGGTCGAGGGCAACTACCTGCTGCTCGACCAACCCGGGTGGGTCGAGGTCCGCAGCCAGCTCGATGAGGTGTGGTACCTCGACGCTGATGACACCGTCATCGAGCAGCGGCTGACCGACCGACACCTGCTCGCAGGCAAGACCGCCGAGCAGGCGCACACCAAGATCACCGACAGCGATCTGCCCAACGCCCGCTTGATCGCGCACACCCGCGGCCACGCCGATACCGTGTTGCGCGAAACCTCCGGCAACTACCTCATCTGCGAAGTTCGCTGAGATCACGGGCCCAGTTGCGGGTGCCGAACGATCGACATGACAGCGTGGCCACCGCGGACGCGCGGGTGAGTGCGTCGATGAAGTCGCGGCTGCGGCTGTAGTAGGCGCAGAACGCACCGTGCAGGATGTCGCCAGCACCGAGGGTGTCGCCCTCGTGTACCGACGCGACTTCGATTGTGCCCTGGCGGGCTTCCTCGGCGTACACGATCGGGTCCGGCCCGCGTGTCACCGCCGCATGTTTCGGCCCGGCTGACCGAAGGTAGTCCAGGAGCACGGTGCAGTCGCCGTTGACGCCCGGTGGCGCGAAGGCCGTCGAGCAGATCGCGACATCGACCAGCGGCAGGAGCCGGTCGTGGACTGGCTTCCAGCGACCCGCGTCGAGGACGACCGGCACCCCCACCTCTCCGGCGCGACTTGCGATTCCCACCGCGAGATCGGGATGGTGGCCGTCCACGAGTACCACGGATGCCTGGTCGACACATTGGGCGAGGTCGGCGGTGAATGGGGCTTGGATCCGGGCGGCGTCGAGGCCGACGATGGTGCGGGACTGCGCGCCGAGCGCGACCACGATAGATGACACCGGCGGCTTGTCGGTGCTGTCGGGTGTCGCATCGAGGACCGTGACGTGGTGGTTGGTCAGATCGTGGCGCACGAGGTCGGCGAGCTGGTGGCGGCCGAGCGCGGTGATCAGCGTCGCAGACCGGCCCGACACGATCGCGCACGCGACCGCAGCGTTGGCTGCGGGCCCACCGGCACCCAGGAACTGATCCAGCGCTTGGGTCTTGGTGTCCTCGGCGGGATATCGGTCGACGGCGTAGGCGATATCGAGGGTGGACAGACCCACGAACAGCGCTTCGGGCACCAGGAGCTCCTTCGGGTCAGCGGATGAGCAGGTGTTCGAGGGCGGCGGTCTGATCGGAGTAGGTGCGCACGCTGACGACCGCGGCGAATTCCCGGTCGATCACCCGTTCCTGGAGGGCGGCCCAGTGCTTGGTCAGATACCAGCTGGCGCCGGTCGTGCCATGGGGGCCGAGCCCGGCGCAGAAGAACCAGTAGCGATCTGGGTGTAGCTGCGGCGCCGGGCGGACGCGGGCGATGATGCCGATGTTACGGCTGTCGTCGGAGCTGTAACGTTGACCGTCGGCGAGTTCCAGGTGTTCCAGATATCCCCAGGTGGAGCGCGGGTTGTCCTGGATGGTGAACAGCGGGTCGCTGCTGCTTTCGAGGTACATGTGGGTGCAGTCGTTGGAACTGAGCCCGAAGCTGATGTAGGGCCGGTCGCAGGCCGCCACGACATCACGATCGCTCTGGATATCGACGGTAATACCGTCGTGGTGTTGCACCATCGACATCACGTACAGCATCCCGCGGACGTCGTTTTCGGCCAGCGCGACCGGGACGTCGATGCGGTGGGCGGCGTTGAACACGCTCGCCCGTTTACTGAAGATGTGCTGACGCGGGATTCCTGCAGCCGCAAGCGCTTCGACCGAGCTCGTGGCCAGCTCGAAGGTGGGCACTACCAGCGTGGCGCCCCGGTCGACCATCTCGGCACCGAGGAAGGCTTCTAACCCCTCGTCGGCGGGGTTGTCACCAGCCGGGTGCGGGGCGGCGGCCGCGTTGGCCATCGAAAACAGTGCATGGATAGACCAGCCGGGGAACATCCGGGCCAGCACTCTGCGGTGGTGGTTCTGCGGCAGGCCCTTCATCTCGCCCGACATCCAGCTGTAGAAGGTTGCTCGGGCCGGTGGTTCCTCCCGGGCTGCGCTGCCGAGTTCGGCGGCGTGCTTGCGGTATTCGGCGCAGAAGTCCTTATGGCTTGCCAGATGCCGCTCGTCCAGCAACATCTTGAGCACGGTCCCCAATCATGTCCCCTTTTTCAGGTGTCGAGCTGTCGAGCTAGCGCACGATCCTATCGAGATCGGTGGTCCAGTGGACGGAATCGGACGGAACCAGACAGTTACGGACCGGTTCGGCGATGCGACTGGACCCCTTGAGCGCCAACACTTCTCGTACGTCGCGACGGGAAACGCGGTCCCGGGCGGCGGGGCATCGAGACGTTCGTCTGTCGCAGCCCGCACAGCAGGCTCCGGCCGATGATCCTGCGGGCAGCGCAGCAGGAGAGGAGAGACCTTGACCATCTGCATGTCCTCACCCGCGACGGGGCTGACGTCATGACCACCGCCGCGGATCCTGTGATCACTTGGCCGCCGTCACCGGAGTTCTGGTCGACCCTGTTCCCGGCCAAGACCGATGGTGCGGTCGCGCCGTACCTGTTCAAGGGCATCGTGCCGGCCGATCGGCTCGGTCCTGACGACGTGCTCGACGGACTGCGCAGGCTGCGCCGCGCGGCCGCCCACGGCGAGCCCACCAGCGCCCGCACCCGCGTCTACGTCGGCGAGGAGCGTCGCGACGAGGTGATCGACACCTTGCTGTCGGCGCCGTGGTCCGATGAGGACTTCGTCGCCTGGATGCAGCATCTCACCGGCGCCGAACGGTTCTCGCTGGTGATCAACAATTTGGAAACCACCTCCCCGAAGCTCGCGGAGGTGCTCGGTGAGCTGATCGGATCCGCCCACGCCGGATGGGGTGTGCCGATCGGCGGCAGCGAGCAGGTCGCCTTCGCCGGGAACTACGCGGGCACCGCGTTCGGCGTGCACGAAGGCTACGAGGATGCCTTCCTGGTGCATCTCGGCCCTGGAATCAAGCATTTCTACACCTGGTCCGGTGAGCTGTACCGGGAGTTGACCGGCGGCGACACGCCGACCTTCGGCGACTACACCGCGCTGCTCGAACGGGGTGAGCGCCACGACCTCGAACCCGGCGATGTGTTGTTCCTGCCGCGGCGGGTGTTCCACGTCGGGGTCCAGGACGATTTCTCGATCTCGGTGGCGGTCCCGCTCTACACCTACTCCGACACGCGCATGCTGGCCCTGTCGATCCTTCCGGCCGTGCTCGAGTCCGCCGTCGTCGACGTCGCCGAGGAGACCCCTTCGCCGATGCATTCGGTGACCGCAGGTCCCGGCCCGGTCGCCGCGGCCCTGACCGCGGCGGCCGCCAGCATGCTCGCCACCGTCTCGGAACAGCTGGAGACCAAGGTCGGTGAGCTGATCAGCGCGCGGTGGCGCACCCTGCTCAGCAACGGCGGCTGGGAGGCCGCTGAACACGACCTCGCCCGCGAAGACGCGGCGCGGGAGGCCGCGGCCGCACTCGCTGGCGGCGGCACCCACCTGCGCGTCGCGCCGCCGTACACGCTGCACGCCGATCCGGACATCGACGAGCACCTGCACCTCGGTGTCACGGTCCGCGGTCTGGTGCTGCGCGTGCCGGAGTCCCCCGCCTGGGGCACCGCGCTGGCGTCGCTGGCCAACGGTCACACCGTGCGCATCACCGACGACCTCGGAGGGGACACGCTGACGCTGCTGCTCGAAACCGGCGGCATCCAAGTCCTCACCGACCCCGACGCCGAGGAGTCGGCATGACCGCCTCGAAGGTCGCGCGCTATCTCGACGATCACCCCGACACCAAGGCCGCCATCACCAGTGTCCTGCTAAACCAGCCCGAGGTCAGCGGGAACGACCTGGTCGACAAGCACATGGCGCCGATGGTCGCCGCGCTGTACGAGCAGATCACCGCCGAGGTATCACCGGCAACGCTGACGAAAGACCAAGCAGCGCACTACATCCGGGAACTGTCGGTGTTCGCGCGCTACAACTCCGATTTCCTGCGCCAGGCCGCCGACACGGTGCAGGGCGGGTGCATGGAGCTGGCGCACGAGTTCCGCCGCAACCACCTCGAGGAGGGCGGGGAGCGAGGCAAGGTGCCCGCGCACTACACGCTCTACTCCGGGGCGCTGCTGGCCGATCTGGGCCTGCTGGTCAACGGGCACCTGCCCGCGCCGGAAACGCTCACCCTGGTGTCGCTGCACGACTGGCTGGTCATCGGCTCGTCGGTGAGCCGCATCTGCGGCGGCTACTACGCCACCGAGGGCGTAGCGATCGACGAAACCGAGCTGCTGCGCGCCATCACCGACCGCTACGCCGAACTCACCGTCGGCGCCGAAGCGAATCTGCCGCACCTGGACTACTACTACTCGCTGCACCTGGACGAGGGCCACGAAGCCGCGGCCGTGGACGGCCTCAGCGTCGAGGCTGCCCACATCGAAGGCATCGCACGGTTCATTCGCGAGTACCAGCTGTTCGGCCTGGACCTGCCACAGATCGTCGACGGCTGGCTCCAGATCCTCGAGGGCATGACGGCGTGGTGGTCGCAGCTGACCGACCGCGCCGCCACCCTCCGCTGATCCCCGCAGTAACCCACCGAAAAGAAGGAGAAATCGCCATGTCGCCGATGCTCAAGAGCGGTGTCCGCCCCGACGCACTCAAGGCCGGTGTTCGCCCCGACGCCGCGCTCAAGGCCGGTGTCCGCCCCGATGCCGCCCTCAAGGCCGGTGTCCGGCCGGATGCCCTCAAGGCCGGGCTGCGCCCGGACGCCTCCTGACGTCCAGGCACGAACACCCTGCGCGGGGCCACGCGACAGCACGACGCCAGCTCGTCTCGTGGCCCCGCCACCCTTTTCCAACTCCGATCGAGGCCACAGCTCGCGCACGCGCCACCGACAGCGGCTGCCATGGCCTCGTTCCTGAACTCAGCGTGGAGAACAGCATGACCATCGCGGCGCGCGAGTCCACCCGCCGACGCCCCTCGGCAGGTGCGTCCGGCCCGGTCCGCCGCGCCTTCGGCCCCGAGCTGATCGCGCGCATGGACGCCCTGTGCGCCCGCGGCCGCGCCGAAGGCCCCCTCGATCTGGCCCGGGACTATCTCGCGGCCGCCGTCACCGCCGCGGTCGGCATCACCGTCGGCCACCCGATCCTGACCGCGGTGTGCGTGATCTACATCGGGATCCGGCAACGGCACCTGTCGAACTTGACCCACGAGGCAATCCACACCAAGCTCACCCGCTCCCGCCGCGCGAACACCATCCTCGGGCACCTGAACTGCCTCGCGCTCGGTGAACCGTTCACCCCCTATCGGCGGTCGCACCGCATCCACCACGCCAAACTCGGCAGCCCCGACGATCCGATGCTGCGCTCCTACATCTCCCGCCGCGCCCACGCGCCCTGGCCGGACAAACGGGCCTTCGTCACCCACGTGATCATCGGCAACGCGCTGTGGCAGCTGCCCAAATACGGATTCCTCACCCTCGCAGGCAAGGCCGGTGACGAAACCTGGAAGGCCGCCGGAACCCGATGGGCGGCCTGGGCCGCCGTCGCCGCGGCGGCCGCCGCGCTCGGGCACGGCATCGACTTCGCGCTGTACTGGGCGCTGCCGCTGATCGTGGTGCGCCCCATCGTGACCTGGCTGACCGACCTGGGCAACCATGCCGGCCTGATCCACAACACCGACGTCATCCGCCAGACCCGCGGCTGGACCTCGCACGCGCTGACCCGGCACCTGCTCGGCGGCCACAACGACGACATGCACCACCCGATCCACCACTGGTTCCCCAACATCGGCTGGCGAGAGCTGCCCGAAGCCGCCACCATCCTGCGCGAGCACTACCACCGATGGGACGAGGTGCCCTGGTGCTCGGGGTACTTCTTCCGCCGCCGCGCCACCCCGCACATCCCCTGCGTGCTCGACGACATCGTGGCCACGCTCCACCTCCAGCTCACCGAACGCCAGCCCAACACCTGACTCTGCGGACGCCGCGCCGCGATAACGACCCCGAACAGGATCCGAATGTCTCTGCCTGTCAACAGTTTCGATGAATTCACCACGTTGCGTGAGGTGATCGTCGGCGAACCCCACGGCTACACCTCCCACGACGCTGATGCGAGTTTCCGCCTGTTCTACCTCGACAACGTCACTCCGACTGCGGCCGCCGGGAGCCGGGAGCTGGCGATCCCGCCGCAGCTGGTCGACGAGCTCGAGGAAGACGTGGAAGGCTTGTGCGCCGCGCTGGCCGAGGCCGGGGTGCGGGTGCTGCGTCCCGAGCCGGTCACCGAACGCACAGTGATCTGCTCACCCTGGTGGTCGGCCCGGGAGACGCCACCGCTGAACGTGCGCGACCAGACGATCATCCTCGGTGACACCATCGTGGAAACTGCCCCCCACATCCGGGGCCGGGTGTTCGAGAACGACTACCTCAAGCCCCACTTCTACCGCTACCTGCACGCCGGATCAGGGTGGATGTCGATGCCGCGGCCGGCGCTGGCGCGCCAGTCGCTGGACCCGAGCTTCTTCGACGGCCAGCCGGTCGACCTGTCGGCGGTCATCGGCGACACCGACACCCGCGTGCTGCCCGGACTGGGGCACGAACTGATCTTCGACGGCGCCCAATGCATCCGCCTGGGCCGCGATGTCCTGGTCAACGTCGCCAACACCAACCACGAACTCGGCCTGTCCTGGCTGCGGCGTGCCTTCCCCGAGCTGCGATTCCACCGGCTCGACGCCATCGCCGACAGCCACATCGATTCCATCGTGGTGCCACTGCGGGCCGGCCTGCTGATGCTGCGCTCCGCCGACTACCTCGACGCGCTGCCCGAACCGCTGCACGGCTGGGACATCGTCGTGCCGCCCGAGCAGGACGAGGACGCCTTCCCCGACTACAGCGACTTCGGCTTCAACCTGACCAGCCGCTACATCGACATCAACGTCCTCTCCGTCGACGAAGACACCGTCGTCGTGAACAGCTTGTGCCCGGATTTGATGCGCACCCTGGAGAAGAAGGGCCTGACCGTCATCCCCGTCCAGCACCGCCATCGTCGCCTGTTCGCTGGCGGTTTTCACTGTTTCACCTTGGACACGGTGCGGTCCGGCGGACGCGAGGACTACTTCGCATGAGCCGCGCCGCAGCCGGGATTACGCTGACTCCGCGGCAGACTATCGAGGTCAAATCCGATCTGCTGTATAAGATCCGAACCTTGTTGCGCGGCCAGGGGTTCGCC
Organism: Nocardia asiatica NBRC 100129; assembly: GCF_000308415.1. Taxonomy (GTDB): domain Bacteria; phylum Actinomycetota; class Actinomycetes; order Mycobacteriales; family Mycobacteriaceae; genus Nocardia; species Nocardia asiatica. Next base: position 46,493 of record NZ_BAFS01000469.1, read on the forward strand.
GAGGTCACCACCCCGACCTTCCGGCAGGCCGACGACCTGACCGGCAAACGCGCCCGCGCCACTGTGGGCGGCCGCGACGGGTGGCTGCGCAGCATGATCGGCCCCGCGTTGCGCTACCAACTCGCCCACACCCCGCGGGTGTTCGAGATCGGCGCCTGCTTCCGCAACGACCCGGCCGACCACACCCACCTCCCTGAATTCAGCATGCTCGACCTGTATGCCGCGGAGTCGAGCTACGACTACCTGATCGAGCTCGCGGAGAATCTGGTCCGTCTCGCACACCCCGGCGCCGCGCGGCGGATCTCGGTCGCCGAACACCTCGGCACCACCGTCGGCGTCGACCTCGCCCGCGAAACCCTGGACCGGCACACCGGCGCCCTCGCCGCCTACCTCGACCTGTCGGCCGATACACCGCTGCACGACCTGCTCGACGCCTATATCGCGGCCGAGCTGGAGCCACGTAGCGCCGGGATGGCCCTGTTCTTGGTCGATATGCCTCTCGGCGGCAACGAGCCGTGCGCCAAACTGCGTGAGGACACCGCCGCGGTGCTCAATCGGTTCGAGGTTTTCATCGACGGTGTCGAAGTCGTGCACGGCTACGAGGATGAGACCGATGCCGAAGCGTTCATCCGCCGCGCCAGCGCGATCGGCCTCTACAACCCCGAACAGTCGCTGGTGCAGAAGGCGATCCTCGCCGGTGCCGTGCCCTCCCGCAGCGTCGGGCTCGGCATCGGGATCGAACGACTCTGCATGGCCGCCACCGGCGTCCGCGACATCCGCCTGTTCCGGCAGTCCGCGACCTTCTGATCCAGGACGTGGCACACCTGCCACGTCCCGGACCGGCCGCTTGTGCTGCTCTAGGCTGGCCCGGCCGGTGCCCGGCCGTCACGGCCGGGTGCTGAAACCGCTTTGTTGACAATGAATTTCGAATAGAGAGGGGAACGCCGATGTATGAAGGTGGCTGCCTGTGCGGCCGGATCCGGTTCCGCGCCGACGCCGAGGCAAACTGGCCGCACCTGTGCTCGTGTGAGCACTGCCAGAAACTGGCCGGAGGCCCGGTCACAGCCTGGGTCGATTTCCCGCTCGCCACGTTCGCCTGGACCGGCAATGGCGGCGAGCCGACCTGGTACCACACCTACCCCACCACCAAGCGCGGGTTCTGCCCCAACTGCGGGTCACTCGTCGCCGCGATCGACGAAGGCGGCGACGCCATGGGCATCACGATGATGGCCCTCAACGACCACAGCGCGCTGACCCCGGTGCACCAGTCCTGCAAGGACAACGCCGTGCCGTGGCTGCCGGTCATCGAAACCGTCGACGCCGGCTCCTGACTCCGCCGATCGAATGGCCGCGCCGAGCAGTGGCGCTCGGCGCGGCCATCACGTTCACATGACCGTGGTGCGGTAGAGAAGACGCTGGTGGCGGGTGTGATCACACGGCGAGGCGGTGTGCATCGTGGCCCGGTTGTCCCAGATGACCAGATCCCCTACCGCCCACCGATGCGAGTACACGTACCGCTCGGCGGTCGCATGGGCATGCAGCCGATCGAGCAGGCTCGCCGACTCGGACTCATCGAGGCCGACGATGTTGCGGATGATCATCTCGCCCAGCAGCAGCGACCGGCGCCCGGTCTGCGGATGCTGCCGCACCAGCGGATGCACCACATCCGGCACCCGCGCCCGCTGAGCCTCCGTCAGCGGCACCTTCGCCGGGTTGTCAGCCGCTTGGCGTTCGAACAAATGCACCATCGAGTGCACCGCCTCGAGCCCGTCGACCCGGGCGCGCAGCTCGGCGGGCAGGTCATCGTAGGCCGCGGTCGTATCGGCGAACCGAGTTTGTCCACCCACCTCCGGCGCGATCACCGAGTACAGCAGCGACACCGAACTCATCGCCGGGCGAAACGACAGATCGGTGTGCCACTCCTGCTCGTTGTCGCCGTCGTACAGACCGATCGGCACGCCGTTGCGATGAATGTTGCTGATCGTCACGATCTGCGCAAAACCCGGCACCGTGAACTGATCCTGCACATGTATTTCCGGCTCACCGAACACTCTGCTCACCCGGATGTGGTCCTCGTGCGACAAGGCTTGATCCCGCACCACCAGGACCCTGTATTTCAGAAGATCGTCGATGAGGGAAGCCGAAACCGATTCCTCCAGCGGGCCGGACAGATCAATCCCGAAAACCTCAGCGCCGAATGTGGATGCCAACGGGTCGATATGATAGCGACTCACCGATGAATTCTAGCAAGAACAGCCCTGTATTCAGGCTCAAATCGGAGAGCCGGGACGGATGCTCCCCGGTGGCGGTAGATCTGCTCGAGATGAGGGTCTACTGCGGTCCGAGAGGAAAAATAGGATATCATTTCGCCATGACTCAGCCGATTCCGCTGAAAGAATCCGCCATGAACCGCGCACGGGTCGAATCGCTGGCCAGCGATCTATCACGCGTCGAGCCCGGCTTCGACGCCGAGGGGTTCGTCACCACCGTCATGGCGCAACTTCCACAGCTGGAACTCAAAGCCCGAATCGCCTGTGTCGCAGACGCTTTGGCGGATCACCTGCCCGCCGATGTCAGCACCGCGACAGCGATCGTGGTTGCCGCGCTGCCCCCGCACGACGATGCAACCTTCACCGGCAGCGACTTCGGTCTCTACACCTACGCCCCGTATTCCGATTTCATCGCCCGCTACGGATGCACCCGCGAAAACCTCGACTCCTCACTCAACGCGTTGAAAGAAATAACCAAGCATTTCACCGCCGAAGACGCGTTGCGCTATTTCCTCAACGCATACCCCGACGAGACGATGACAACTGTTGCGGAATGGAGTCGCGATCCCGACTATCACGTCCGTCGTCTCGCCAGCGAAGGAACACGCCCTAAACTTCCCTGGTCGCCCCGCATCACCCTCCCCCGTTGACGTCCCAATTCCGATATTGGACGAACTGTTCTCCGACGATTCTCGGTTCGTCACCCAATCGGTTGCCAATCACCTCAACGACATCACCGCTACCGATCCAGAACTGGTATTGACCACTCTGGGTCGGTGGCGTGAATCGCACAGGCAGCGCCCAAAGGAAATGGAATTCATCGTCAGGCAATCGCTGCGCACACTGGTCAAAAAGGGGCACCCCGGTGCGTTCGAATTCCTCGGACTGTCGATCACCCCGGCGGTCGATGTCGCAGAACTACGCCTGGACGCACCCGCGGTGGCCATCGGAAACAGCCTCGGCGTCGACTGCACCCTGCGGGCGACCGGCACCACCACCGAGCGCGTCGTCATCGACTACGTCCCGACCTACCCACGGGCCCGATCCGGCCACGGGGAAGCGATATTCAAAGGGACCACTCTCGACCTGAACCCCGGTGAATCCCGCACCGTGACCCGGACACAACCGCTGCGTTCAACAGCCAGCCGCAAACTCTCCCCCGGCACCAGCCGATTGCAGATCCAGATCAACGGCCGCCGAATCGCCGAGGCCGCTTTCGAACTGCTGCCCGCCAGGTGAAGGCACGACGGCGCTCGCGCGGGCCAACGGCAGCGTCGAACAGCGGAAACCGCCCGGAATCCGGGTGACCTCGGAATAGTCCACCGGGAACACCTCGATTCCCCGCGCATCGAGCTGCGCGGCGATCCGCTCGCTGCGCTCGGCGACGACCACCACACCCGGCCCCAGCGCCAAGGCGTTCACCTCCACCGCCGCAGCCTCCTCGCCGGTCACCGGGATCAAGTCGAAATGCGCTGCGAACCAACGCATCTGAGCATCGTCGAACACGCCCGGGTGCACGAGTGCCACCTCCGGCGCGACGATGTTGAAATGGTCGTCCAAGTGCACGATGCCACCGCAGGCGAACTCGATCGGCCGGACGGTGCGGTCGCTGCCGAGCCGGTCGAGCTGGTAGCGCAGCGCGTCGACCCCGGCCGGCGAGGTCTCCTCGCTCAGGCCGACCAGCACCAGCCCGTCGTGCAACATCACGTCACCGCCCTCGATCGTGCCCGCATCGAGATAGGCCACCCGCTCGATGCGCTCCACCAGACGCCGCACCCCCGCGAACTCCCCTTGCCGCCGCCGCGAGTGCAACCGGGACACCACGAACACATCGTCGACGACGAACCCGATATCGCGCGTGTAGTGCTGGCCGTAGGAGCCCGGCACCTGCTCGGCGAGCACCACCTCCACACCGCGGCCGCGCAGGAGATCAATGAAGCGGTCCTGCTGCGCGCGCACACGGACAGGCGAATACGGCCCCCATCGGCTGGTCTCGCGCTGGCGTGCCAGCACCGGATCCACCGACCCGGACAGATCCAGCGTGACCGGCCCAGCATGACGCATCACCACCGACCGCAGCTCCCCGAACTCGCTGTCCACCCCGACCCGTCTCACCCGAACTCCCGTCACTGCCGCGCTGTCGATCCGCTGCTCGTCGAAACCTACGCCGCCCATGTCCTTGCCAGGATCCCCGCCGCGATCTCCCCGACCACCACAGGCTGTCCGACCTTCTCCACCAGCCACCCCATCGCCCTGGCCGCCACCATAATGACGACCAGGCCGACGAAGACGACCACGAGCTGACTACCCGGCATGCACACCCCCTCGCTGTGACGCGACGGGCTGCGCCGACCGCGCCACCCACCCCGATACTATTTCTGGAAAACTGCTGTGGCGCATGGCAACTCGGACTTGGAGGCCCACCCCGCTGAAAGGGTGGACATATGCTGCTCGATCCGGTCAGCGAAGCTTCCCCACGGCGACGTAGCAGCACACCTGCTCCTCCTGCGGCGGCTCCCAGCGCTTGCGCCGCGCACGGCGACGGTCGAGTTCGTCAGCCGGTCGCCATCGATGCGGAGCAACCAGCCCCGGCTCGACGAGGTCGCAGCGCGCCAGCAACGAAGCCACGTCTCCGCGCGAGCGGGGTCGAAAGTCGATGCCATAGCTGGCGTAGACCTCGGCAGCACTTTTGACCACACCGGGTTCTATGTCGTCGGCGACGTGGCTCAGCGCCACGAAAGAGCCACGCGGCAACGCGGCGGTCACAGCGTCGACGACGTCGACCGGCTCGGCGATGAACTCCGCCACGAACGAAAGACACACCGCCACAGGCGCACCAAGGTCCAGCACGGTCGTGATCTCGTTGACGATGGTGTCGGTGTCGGTCAGATCGGCATGGGAGAAGAATGTCTGAGCATCATCAGCGAGCAGAGCCCGACCGTGAGACGCGACCACCGGATCATGGTCGACGTAGAGGGTACGCGCGGCGGGCAGGTGTTCACGTGCGACGTCGTGGACGTTCGGTGCGAGCGGGTAACCCGAACCCAACTCCACGAATTGCGCAACCTGCTCTTCCGCAGCCAGATACTCCACCGCGCGCAACAGCCACAGCCGCGTCGCGCGAGTCGCCATCTGGAAGCGCTTCGCCTCGGCGGCCAGCCGCTCGCTGGCGGCGAAATCGAGGGAATAGGCATCTTTGCCGCCCAGCAGGGCGCTGTGAATGCGGCCGCTGTGCGCTCGCTCCGGACTGTGCGTATAGCTGTTCATCCGGTTTCCCCCTCCTCGCCAGTTCCAGCCGGGTTGGAGTCCGCCGCTATTTCGGACCACCTCAGCAGTTGCGGGCCTCGGGGGTCGCCGATGAGGATTCGTAGCTGGCACCAGGCTCGGCAGATCTCCTCCCCGTCCGCTGCTACGGGTGCCGGGGCTCCATGGTTGCGCAGCTCCATGGCTGTCAGCACCCGGGAATCCTCGTCGCAGAATTTCAGGGCGTTCAAGTACTGCTGGAGCGGGGTGGCGGGCTCACGCCACGGCCCCCACACCACGGGGTCGTAATCCGCCCAGTACCGGTGGAATCCGGAGCGGTCGAGATCGGTCATGCGCTGCTGCCATTGCGGGTCGCCGATCAGCCGCAGGTATTCGATATAGGCTTTTCTGATTCTGTACCCGTCGGCGGGAAACGCAGCCGGAATCGGTGCACGCAGCAACGTCCGGGCCTCCTCGGGAGAAAGTGCCTCCCACTCAAGCAACCTCCTGCGGAACCTCTGGATGGGGGTCGGATCATCCCAGCCTTCTTCATCGGCCAGACCCATAGCTGTCCTTTCTCTGCTCGTGCGGGATCAGGTGGTAGGAAAAACCGATTCAGCTGGCCTGGCGGACCGAAACCGCAGCGGCCGTGTCGGCGTTCGAGCCGGTCAGCGTCCGGTAGGGGTCGAGGTAGTCGCGGGCGAACAGCGGCGCCCCGGGTAGGGCGGGGATGTCGAACGCGGCCACGAGTTCGGCCATGGAGTCCGCCAGCACGCTGCGGTGCTCGATCAGTTCGGTGTGGATCCGGGTGGCCTGCTCGGCGCTCATCAGGCCGTGGACCGTGTACCAGCCGCCGTGCTCGTAGATGCAGCCCAGCGCGTAGGCAGCAGCCGCCGAGTGCAGAAGCCGTTCGGCGGCTGGATGGGGTGCGGTGGCCGCCGCGATGTGCAGTGCGGTCGCGGCCAGGCGTTCCCCGGTCGCGGCGGTCAGCTCCGCGGCCGCGGTATCCGACCCCCAAACCGGTCCTGCCGCACCGTAATTGCCTTGGTGCATCCCGGCCGCGATTGTGTGCTCGCGCGCAATCAGCGGCTCGATGTACGACGGCAGACTGCCGGGGGTTTCCCGCAGGTGCAGCTCGAGCAGATCCTTGTAGTGTCGTCCCGCCGCGACCTGCATGATCTGGTCGTCGCCCTCGGCGGTGGAGATGCCGTCGGCATTGGCGATCCAGTCCGGGATGTAGTTCGAGCGCAGAATGCCCTGCGCGCCGGCGCGGCGGCGGCACATGACCAGCACGTCAAAAGCGGTGCCGGACAGCAGCGGCTTGGCCACCATCGGCCCCAGCGTCACCCACGGTGATGCACCGGCCGCGCGGAGTTCGCGTGCCCGCCGGCCGAGGATGCTGGTGGCCCAGACCGCCGCCAGTGCGGTCACGATGTCGCGCTGGACCGGTCCGCGGTCGATCATGACCGTCCGGCCCGGGCGGCGCTGACCGGCGTAACCGACGACTCCCGCCAGCGCGGCGCGAGCAGTGGCGATCGCTCCGCACGGCAGGTCCACCCGGCCACCACCCAGGGGATCACCCGTGCGGGCGAACCGTTGCTCCCACTGCACAGTGCAGTCGAATTCGCCGCTGCTGGTGATGCGCGCCCAGTCCCCGCCCAGCAACGCCTCGCGAGGCAGTACGCACTCGGCCGGATCGAACACGATCAGGCCGTGGTCCATCGCCGAGGCCGACCCGATCTTCTCCGCCAGCGCCCTCACCCGCACCCCGGGAGCGAGCTGCCCATCGGCGTCGCGTACGCGCAGCAGAAACGGCAGCACCCCTTCATCGCGGCCGTCGAATTGCAGGCGCGCGGTGACCACTGCGATCTTCGGGGACCTTCCTGCCAGGTTCGGCATGAACTTCGCCGCTTCGACGGCCGGTTTCTCTGCGATGGTTGGCTTCTCTCCGATGGTTGGGGTCGCCAGCCGGAACCCTCCGACCGCCGGATCCCAGGTGGCGGTCGTGCGGCAATGGGGTCCGTTGGTGCCGGCCAACTCAGTCAGCATCAGCACACCCACCGCCGCGCCGGTATCGAGGTCGGTGGCGCAGCGCTGTACATACTCGGTGCCGATCCCGGAGGCGAGGATGGCGCCCAGCGCCAGGTTGAGGTGCCCGCTCATCAAGGTCAGCACCGAAGGCGCGGCGATAGCCGCCTCCTCGAACAGGACCCCCCGCAGCCGGGGATCACCAGCGATATCGAGCGCGGATCCGCCCATTTCGCGGATGAGTGCCCGCAGCAGACCCGGTGTACGCGAGTGCTGTTCGGCGTACGTCAGCCCGGACGTCGGCACGTCCCGCACAGCGAGCACTGCTTCACGGACCCGTGCGTGCAGCGGGGAGTCTGGGCCGACCAACACCGTGTGCAAGGCGTCGACGAGATCGGTGTTGAGTGGACCGTCCAGCGTGCCGTGGGTTGTCATGACTGTCCCTTCGGGAGTGCCGGTGATGCGCCCGGTAAAAACGGCGGGGTCGTGTCACCGAACGCTTCGAGCTGCACGCACTTTCGTGATGGCGTGCTGAGGTGGAGCTGTGGGTGAATGGCAGCGGTGCGTGTGGGTGCACCGGCCCCGCAGAGCTGCACGACAGATCCTGGCGTCACTGAATGGACCTGCGGTTTTCCCTGCGGGGCACTGCTGTGCCTATCTCGCTGTAATCAAATGCAGCGCTGGATCAATAGTTCGGTCATTCGCCGTTGTCGGACCGACGCCGATATAGGCGGGCAACACCCCCCTTTCACGGGTTCTGGTTACTGGGAAGCCGGACTTGCAGAGAGGGTCGACGATGCGACACAACGAGATTCGGTTGTGTCACGTCGTTCTCTGCTGGCCGGACACTTTCTGTGCCGCCGAGCGCCGCGGCGGCGCCTGGGACGAAGGGGTTAGCCGAGCCACAGGCCGGTTGCGTGGAGGGTGCCGACCCAGTCCGAACAGACGTGGCGGCCGCGGGTGAGTGCGCCGAGGACGGCGAAGGCTTGCGGGGGTGTCCATGTTTCACACACCGTGGCCAGGACCAGCCAGTCCGCGCGCCATCGCTCGTTATGATGCGGCACGTCGGCGCCGGCTCGTAGCACGACGGCCATGGTGCGGCCCGGGTGCGGCCACCATCGGCGGTCGAACTGGTCTGTCGGCGTGCTGATGACGTCGGCTAGGGTGAGGGCCTGCTCGAGGTCCAGGGCCGAGCGTGCGGTGGCAAGCTGCTGGTCGAAGAACTCGAGGTAGTAGTGAGGGTTCTGGTCGAGATCGTCGAGTTGCTGAGGGCTCAGGTGCCCGGTGGCGCGGTGGTGGTCGATGAACTCGCGGTGATAGGTGTCCAGGAAGGTGTGCGGGACCGCTGCGCCGTTGTAGTCCAGCGCGACGGGGGCAGGATCGATGGTCATCGGTGGTGTCCTTGTTGGGAGCGGGATACGGGGATCAGTGCAGGCTGACGGGGAAGGCGGACAGTGCCCGGTGGAACGGTCCCGGCCGCCAGGTCGGCCGCCCTTGCGGTCGGGCGTCGGGCAGCATGTCGATGAACCGCGTGATGCCTTCGGTCGCGATCAGACGTGCCACGGCCTGCGCCGGTTTCGGGCACTGGTGCGGCCCGGCGGAATAGCCCAGGCCCCAGCCGGCCTGGAGGTATTCGCCGTCGCCGGTGTTGACGGCGGGGTCGTTGTTGCAGGAGGCCATGCTGATCACCACCGGCTGGTGGGCGGGCAGCCAGATCCCGTCGACCGTGACCCCGGCCGGTGGATAGGAGAGGCAGTAGTTCGCCATCGGCGGGTCGGTGATCTCGTTCTCGGTGACCGCCTCTCTGATCGGCACACCGAAACCATCCCCGCCTGCCACGAATCGGGGGTCGTTGAATATCAACCGCAAGGTGTTGGCCAGCAAGTTGGTCGTCGGTTCGATACCCGCCCCATACAAGGTCACCAATTGGTGGATCAGTTCCACATCGTCCAAGCCGGTGTGGTGAGCGATCAGGCGCGAGGTGACATCGTCTCCGGGCGCGGCCTTCTTAGCAGCGATGTGCCCGCCCAGCGATTGGCCCAGCACCTTGTTGACCTGTTCGGTGTCCTCAGTCGACTCGAACATGCGGGCCATCGCCCAGGCGACATCGTTGCCGACCTCGTCGGTGCAGCCGAGTATCCGGTTGAGTACCGTGAACACCAGCGGGCGCGCGTAGTCGGCGATGACGTCTATTTGGTTGGCGTCCTGGATGTCTCGTCGGTGGCACAGGGCATCCAGCAGCTTTTCGGCAGCGTCGATCACCTCGTCACGCAGGCGGAACAGATCGATGCCGTCGAGGCTGTCGATGTTGGCGCGTCGATAGCGGTCGTGGTCGGTTCCGGCGCTGCGCAGCGCGTTGGGCCGATATTCGATCATCGGCGCGATCGGGCACCCGGCGGGCATGGTGTGCTGCCATCGGCGTGGGTCGGCGGGGAAGCGTTCGGGATCGCGGAGGATTCGCAGCGCGGTGTGGTAGCGGACGACCAGCGTCGCCGGTACGCCGTGGGCGAGTTCGACGGGGACCATGGGGCCCTGGGCGCGCATCCAGGCGTAGACCGTGTGAGGGTCATCGGCGAAGTCCTGAGTGTGGATCAGGGTTCGTTCGCACACGTCCTCGATCGGTGTCGAATCCGCGTCCGACAGGGCGGGAATGGAGTTCGGCGGCACAGCAGTGGTCTCCTACGTGCTGATGGGGTGTGGAAGCGGTGATGTCGGGGCGAACGTGACCGGAAGGGCAACCAGCGCACGGTGATACAGGGTTTGCAGCCACTCGATCCGCGTGCCGGGTGCCCGCTGCATGTCGGGGAGGGATTCGAACAGCAGGTTCAGGGCTTCTTCGGCGGTGAGCATCGCTATCGCCGCCGCTTCGTCCGGGCATTTGTGCTGGCCGCCGCCCCAAGCCAGATGGGACCGGCTGCCGACCTTCCTGGTGTGGTCGGCGGCCATGACCGGATCAGCGGCACAGCCGGCCAGGCTGACCAGCACCGGCTGACGAGGATGCAGGTGTACGCCATCGCGGATCTGCAGGCTCAGGGGAAACCGCGGGCGAAGAGTCGGCCGCGGCGGCTCGACGGCCAGCACGTGCTCGAGCGCGTCCCGCAAGGTCAGCGACCCGCACATCACGTCGCCGCCGAACTCTTCGTCGGTCATTACCAGCATGAGAGCGTTGACGATCAGATCGATGGTCGGCAGGCATCCGCTGGTGTACAGCAGCAGCACCTGCTGAACCACCTCGTAGTCGTCCAGGGTTGCAGGATGCCCGCACAACCATGAGGTCACATCTGTCCTCGGGGTCATCCGGGCGGCCTCCACAGCCGACCAGACGAGCGGGGTCAGTGCGCTTGCATCTCCCATGGTGCGCAATGTCCGGACCGCGATGTCGGCCTCGTCCCAGATATCCGGAGGCAGACCCAACATCCACGAAAATGTCTGTACGACAAGCGGGCTCGCGAATTCATCAACGAGATCGGCGGAGCCTTCCATGCAGAATGTCTTGATCAGTCCGGCCGTGAATTGACCGACCGTGGTGCGTAGTGCGTGCTGATCGATGCGTTCGAGGCACTCGCGTACCGTGTGGCGCAACCGCGCGTGATCGGTGCCGCTGGCCCGCGCCAGATCCGGCCGATCCCGGCGCTCGGCACGCTGGTGGGACTGCCCTGCTTTCGGGTCGGTCGGGTAGTGCAGGGGATCGTCGAGGACTTCGCGGGCGTGTTGGAACCCGATCACCGCGGTCGCTTTCTTCCCCGGCCCGGTCTCCACCGGAACCACAAGCCCGTGGTCGCGGTGCATCTGCTGATATGTCCGGTGCGGATCGGCGAAGAACTCAGGCCCGTACAGCTGCACCGCCCGATCGGCGTCGGCGTGCGGGCATGTGCCGGTTCCTGGTGGGGATGCTGGGGTGGTCAAATGTGCCTCCGGGCAGGGAAATGACGTGCTCGGGGCACGACGAATCAAGCCGGTCCGTCGCAGCGGCCGACTATGAGGGGAAGGATCCGGACGCCCATGCGCGGTGAGCGCGGGCCGCCAGGGAAGAACGGTGGTGGATGGTTAGAGGGAGACGTGCTCGCCGAGGTTGTTCGGCGCCGCCTTCAGGCGGGTAACGCAGTCGTCGTAGGCGCGGGTCGCGCTCACCACGCAGGGGATGTTCTCGCAGATGGTCCAGTACGCGACTCGCGCGGCCAGCACACCCGGTCGCGCCGGGCCGAGGTCGAACGCTGTGGCAGCGATCCGGTCGAACTCAGCACACAGACGCAGCTCGGGCGGGTTGGTATCCGCAGGCCCCTCGGCCTGGTCCCAGTTGACCGCGGCCGGCGGAGCACTGAACCGCTGGGTGTCCTCGCGGCGCTGCCTGTACAGCAGCGCCATCCCGCACGCCACGCTCAGCGCCGGATGCGCATCGACAGCGGTGTACTTTCCGCACAGCGCATCCGACACCGCCCCGATCAACGCCAGCGAGTCCGGCCAGCTCTGCGCAATGCTGGCGTCGGTCATATCGTCCCCGCCTGCGCAGGCTGCGCACCCGGCTCGCCCACTACTGCACCGCCGCTCGCCGAACGCAACGGGGCGTACGGGAATTCGCGGCGGCTCTCGTCCTCCTCCCGGGATCGGGCCAGTCTGCGTACGCAGGTGACGGGATGTCCTGCGTGCTGTGACCGCAGCAGATGCGCTTGCACGGTGGTGATCTCCGGATCGGGCGGTGTTGCGCAGTCGCCCAGCGCCATCCTGTCGCGTTCCTCGGCGGGCATGTACGACAACAACTTCGTCATGCACATTCGAATACCTCCCATGTCTTGGGCACCAGCTATCGCCGCGCTATGCAGAGCGGCCCCGCAAGGGGTACGGCGCCGACCTGCACAGCTCGGTGTACCGAGGTGAGTAGCGTTCGCGATGCAGCGAAATAACTGGTGCTGGAACAATTTTCGGCAAACGAAGCAACGCCACACAATAGGGCGCGCGTACCCAATCACTTGTCCAGTTCATGGGTACGCAGGTCAGAGCGAAAAATTGCCTTCGCCACCCGGCGCTTTCACGCCAGGGAGACCCTGACATAGCGGCAGGCGGCGCCACGGCGAGACGATCAGACCGGATGTGCACGCGAGGACCGAGCGCGGAGTACCGTGCCGGAGCGGATATTTCACCGAATGAACCAACATGCGCCGAAGCTTCTGTGCCGCAACGGCCCAGGAGAACACGCACTTCGCATCTTGGCCGCGATCCTGTAGATCCCGACCGAGATGCACCGCGCCGATGATGTCTACATGCCGTGCCAGGGCTCGGTGCCGGCGCCGGGGTTTCGGAGCATGCCCAGGCGGCGGTGGAGTTCGCCGGTTGCGGCGGTATCGGCACCGGCCGCGCGGCGAATGTAGCCGGTGAGGGTGTGCAGGTCACGCATCGAGGTCAGCAAGGTGAACCCCGGCCAGCTGCGGAACTCCTCGAGGTCGAGACCGTACGCGCGGAAGAACTGCGCGAGATCACCTTCGGAGGCCCCGAATCGGAGGTGGTCGTGGCAGGTGGGGATCAGATCCAGCTCGCGCGGGCCGATACTGGCCTCGTCCCAGTCTCCCAGCACAACCCGCTCGTCGCCGTCCCACAGGCAGTTCGCCGGATACGGATCGCCATGGATGAACCCGACGCCCAGGACGGATTCGAGGCCCTGGTAGCGGTCGAGCAGTTCGTCGGCGCGGTCGGACAGCCAGGTCAGATCATCCGGCTCGAGAACTCGGCGTGCCGCATCCGAGCCGAGGATGGTGGTCAGCCCGGACAGCGGCGGATACGGGTGCAGTTCCAGCGGCGGGGTCGGCAATGCGTGGAGCCGGCGCAGGATGGCGCCGAGGTCTCGCATCGGAGGTTCACCGCGCTGCTGCTGCGGGTAGTAGCGCCACACCGTGACGGTGGCGTCGTCGATGTCGACGGCCCGGTCCACCAGCGGCTCAGTCACCGGAATCTCATGCTCGGCCAGCCACCGCGTCAGCGTCAGCCCCGCCTGAAACCGCAAGCCGCGGTGCTGGCGTCGCCCGATCCGGACCACCGCTGGCGGGCGCGGAAGGAGCCAGACAGCGTTGCTGTGGGCGCGCAGCAGCCGCGCGTCCCGGGCGTCGAGCCCGATCTGTTCGCAGGCGGCGATGAGGATGTCGTGCGCGGCCAGCTCCGTCATGCCAGGGCCGCGGTCGAGGGTGTGGTGTACCCGCGGATGGCCTCGTGAAGGTCTTGGGCGACGGGTGCTTGGGCATGGCGGTGCTCGCGGATCGCGGCGGTAACGGTATTCATCCCCTCCATGATGGCCGTGATCCGCTGCTCGGTGGGAAGTTCCAGGACCGGAGAGAGTATTTCCCGCGCGCCTTCGAACTCGTCGCAGGCGATCCGGGACAGGCTCAGCGAGACCCGAGCCAGGGCCTCGTCCCCGTAGGATCGGTGTTCGGGTGGACCGACAGTGTATTCGCCGATGGCATCCAGCGCCCACCGCTCGGCATGCTGGTGGTCACCAATCGCCTGATACGCGCAGCCCAGGTAGTAGGCCATCTTCGCGTGCGGGAATGTCAGAGCGCCACCGAACGCGGTCACCTCATCAGGCGCATCGCGTGCCTGCTCGGCGGCGGCAACGGTGCGCACCGCGGCGGAACGGGTAAGGCTGATATCACCGAGCCGACCAGCGCACCGTGCCTGCAACGCAAACAGCCGGACCCGGTAGTCGCCCGGCGGCGCCGACCCGGCCGCGTCGTCGATGACGTCCAGTGCCGTGTGTGGCTGCGGAGACCATTCCGCGATCAGGGCCTTCGTGCCGGCCACCCACGCCCGCAATCCGGGATGCGCGGCTTCCTGGGCCAGCAGCTCGGCAGCCACGGCATGCCGCATCGCGGCCTCAGAATTCCCCGCCACATCATCGGTGAGTTCACCCAGCAGTTGGACCGCGACCGCCCCCAGCAGGGACAGTTCGCGCCGGCGCTGGAGTCGCCGCGCCTGATCCAGTTGCTGCGCGATCTGCTTCCGCACACGCAGCAGGTCGGTCAGCAGCGGCAGAGGCGGCCGGTGCACGTAACCACGTGCAATTCGGCTCAGATCACGCGTCAGGCCGTCTTGGGAGATCCCGACCACCGGTTCTTCGCTCACCCACCGCACAAGGTCCGTCGACTCCTGCGCTGCGGTGGTGAGCAGCCGCTGCAACGCGGCGTCGGTGGCCGCCGACAGCAGGGCCCCATCCGCCTGCAGAACGTCATCGAGGCGAGTGGCCATGTCCGTGGTCGGTGGCCGCTCTCCCTGCTCGATGTGATGCAGGGTTGTCGGCGCATACACCGTCAGCGCGGCGAGAGCCTTGAGCGAGAGACCACGCCGCTCGCGCAGCCTACGCATCAACTCGCCGAATACGTTGTCACGGTCGATCATCGGGCCTGCCCGACCGTCGCGAGGCAACACACGCGGCCCAGAAAATCGTCCCGGCGAACACCAGAAC
>NZ_BAFS01000468.1 GCF_000308415.1 Nocardia asiatica NBRC 100129
CACGCATGAGCCTCGATATACCAGCCGAGTGCTGCCCCTGCCTTTGTTTCGAGACTAATGACCCACTACATTGCTGGGCCCAGTCCGGGATCAGTCGCGGGTTCCGGCTGCGCCGCCAGCGGCGGTGTGGACGGGTCGATCATCGAACCCGGCAATGCGCCGCCTCCAGCCTCATGGCCAATGGCGGCCGCGTCCAGACCCGCAACCGCCTTTCCTGCTCCCGGTCGCACCTCCCAGGAGGTGAAGTTGACCCGCTCAATCAGCTCTGCCTGCTCTGGTGTCACCGCAGGACCGATGTAGGGAGTGATCTCCTCGTCGACGGTGGCCCGGTCCCGGATCTGTGGCATCTCGTGCTCCGAAGCGCGTTCACCGGTGATGTCGAATTCGTTGTCGGGCATACCGTTCCTTACTGGATGCGCAGACACCACGTGTGCGGTGTCGTGGCCCGCAGCCGCGGCAGCCAACTCCTCACCGACACCTGCAACGCGGCCAATGCCAGCCTGCAGATCCCGGACCTGGCAAGCCAATACATGCACCAGTTCACGCACATCGAACGCGCCCGGCATGTCGAAGGCCGCCACAACCTCAGCCACACTCGCAGGATCGGACACGACAATCATGGCCAACTTCTCATACATCGCGTCATCGAAGACATCACCGGCCGCAGCCGCCGCAGCGCACTCGTCCCACAACTGATCCCAATCCACCGCTGATCCTCCTGTTCTTCCCATCACCTCTCCCCACCCTCGATGCGGCGAACATAACCCCGGACCAGCGCCGCATCCATCCCTACTCACACGCACGGTGTGTGATCACCCAACCGGGAACGACAACGGCCCGACGGCCCCACCCCTCGACAGCTACCCGCACCATCCCCCACGTTGGTCCTGCGGGCTGCGGGCTGCGCGCGGCCTCGCATAACGACACAACACCGCACACGTAACATCCCCCTCGGCGGCGGCAAACGCTCACGTCGGGGAAGAGCCTGTTGAAGTCGTCGTAGGGACGGGGGCCAACCGGGTAACGCCGCGCCGCAGCCGGACAACCACGACGACTCCACCCACCACGCACCCCGCCGCCATTCCGCGCCACGCACCCACCCTGCACCACGCGCAGCGTCACGTCCCCAACCCCAAATCACCACGCTCAGCGCCGCCCGTCCCGGATCTGGTAGATGCGCTGAGGGGAACAGGCGGCGGCGGCGATATCGGCGATCGAGGCGGTGTCCTCGCGAGCCGCGTCGCGGATGATGGTCCGCAACGCCGTTTCCTGCCGCTCCATCTCCGCCCGGGCCCGATCGAAGGCGGCTGTCACCTGCTCGATCACACCCTCACCCTGCACGTCACCACCACTACACTCCCCGACATCACACCCGCCCACCCTCCACGCCAGCCACGACATCAACGAAACCCACCCCGGACATCACCGACTCACCCGACCACAAGCATCCGAATCACGCGCCGCCAAGTCCCCCACATCGACTTCCGCGCGCCGTCCACGAAGCCGGTTAAGGTCGCGCTGGAGCCGAACGAACCACTACGCCTTCACGCTCGCTCCTGAACCGGCATCGGCCTCGGCCGTGGCGTCAAGTGACGCGTCCGTCGCCACATCCAGCCCCCAGGCTGGCCCGTCTTCTGCTGGACCCGAGATCCCCGCCCATCCGTCGTCGCGACTGGACTTGGGCGATTTGACCTCGCCACCTGCGCCTGGCCTATCACCTGCTTGACCCCAGCCCACCATCGCACACCAGTAGCCTTTCGGTGCATGGGTGACACTCCACTCCGCCATGAAATCGAGTCAGTGATCAAGCGCGCCCCTCACGAATGCGTCGCCACGTGCTCGTGCGGACGCCAGAAACTGGGCACCACGCTGGCCAAAGCTAGAGCTCGACTTCAGGAACACGTCACCCAGAAGAACCGCGAGTTGTGCCCGACTCCAACGAAGCATGCGTACGCGACCAAGGAGGACGCTGAACGGGCCATGCGCGGTACATGGGGCATCCAGCACAGCGGCCGAGCAGCGGCCCGCGCTTACCACTGCGCATGTAGTTCATGGCACCTAACGAAGAAACCAGTCCGCGGCGGCCGCGGCCGGTAATCCTCCCCCCGCACAGACACAACCGAACACACCACAACAACGGCGCAAACTGGTCAACCACACCTCGCGTGCGGACGCCCCCCAGGACAGCGTGGCAGGTTGCGATGATGACCTGCAACGCGCGCCGCCGAACCATGCCGCCGGCGGCCGAGGCCCACGAGATCGGAGCTGCCGATGGCTGTGCACACCAGCGAGGATCACATCGACGACGTCGACCGCTATGCATTTGATTTCGGTGTGTGCTCACCAGCTAATGGCTTCGCTCAGATCGACACCAGTCAGGACGCTTCCTACTTCGGTACGTGGGCCAACCCGACCAGCCGCGTCATTGTGTCCTTCGCCGAAGGCGACCTGTACATCACACGCTGTGACACCGACGCCGAATTCGTCGACGAAATGCGCGCTTTGCAGCAATCGAACGACAAACACGGGTGGGGGCCAGCCCGCATCGACACGATGCTCAACACCGCTATCGCGCAGAAGTTCGCCGACCTTGGGCTGGGCGACATGCTCCATCCCGACCAACTCGACCCAGCGAACACCTCCACCGCTTCCAACGCACTCGCAGCTGCCGCGTTGGCCACACCTGCCGCCGCCACGGATTCAGCACTCCCAGCCAACGACCCCTTCGAACCGACGATCCCGCACAGCCCAGACCTAGCAGAAGACGGCGGCCTGGAAATCGCCCCGACCTGACCATGCCTCGCCTAACACCCATACCCTCGCAGGCAGGCCGGAGGAGGATCTCTGCGTCATGCCTTCGCAACGGTTTCTTGCGGCGGTTCGGAGTGTGCCATGTCGGCGTAGCGACAGACGTGCAGAAGGTGAGCGACCGTGGTGACGGCAGTGGGTCCGAACCGATTCTTCGCCAGGTACAGGTCAGCTTCGCCACCGCGAGGATGGTCGCGTTCCCACGCATCCGGCCGGTCAAGGAGGATCACATAGTCGGCGACATGAGCGATGCTGCCGGAGTCGCGGAGATCGGCCAGGCTGATCGGCATCGGAAACGGCTGCCGCGGACCAGGATTGGTGGACACCTGGGCAGTGGCGACGATCGCGGTGTCGGTATCGAGAGCGAGCGCCTTCAGTTTCCGGGTGATCTCACTGACCTCGCGTTCTCGATTCTCGTACGGCAACCCTGTGCGAGCGGTCAGCAGATGCAGCGAGTCGATCACGATCAGCCGTATGTCGTGCTTGTCGATCAGCCGACGCAGGAAGCGGGAGACCGCGGCGACGTCGCGATCCTCTGGCCGGGTGATTGCGATAGGGGCCTCAGAGATGAGACTCATGCGATGTGCCAGCGTCGTCCACTCCTCATCGCTCAGACGCCCGGTCTGCAAATACCTGTGCGGTATCGCGGTCTCAGCCGACAGCAATCGCAACGTCACCGCTTGCGGTGTGCTGTCGAGAACCACGTACGCGGCAGGTATGCCGTGTTTGATTGCGGCGCACCGCGCGAACTGCAGTGCGAGCGTGCTGCAACCCACCCCCGGATGACCAGCAACTACCGCCAACGAACCCCATGCCAGACCGCCGCCGGCCAGGTAGTCGAGATCAGCGAAACCTGTCGGAATCGACGTCGGCTTTCGTCCATCACTGGAAGCAATAATGTCGATTTCGTCCAGGGTTGGTTGGAGCATTTCATCGAGGAAACCGCCGACGATTTCTGCGGCCTCGGCCGTGTCGTCGGCGCCCGAGGCGGGTGCCAGGCGCGCATCGCCAGAGCCGTCGGTGTCGGTGGGGTGGTTGGAACCAGGAGTATCGGTGGAAGCAGGCACGGGGTCGTTATACCGCAGCCGTATGACACGACCGTTCACATTCTCGATAGAAAGCGCAGGGCCACAGTGCATCTCGGGCGTTGGGAAGATCTCGTCGGTGCAGAACTCGCTGCCCGGTCACTTCCGATCACACTGCAGGACGGAGTGCTGACCGTTATCGCCGCGTCCCGGGCAAGAGCCGCCGTGCTGCGCGCGCAGCAAGTCACCATGCTGGAACGCATCCACGCCGTCGTGGGTAGAGAAACGATCACTGCACTGCAGATCAAGAATCCAACGGTCACGCTGGCCGAAGAATACGCCCTGCTGGGCGAGCTGCTTGAGCCAGTGACAGACGAACTCGCAGCCCGCAGAGCGGGCGCCACCTCGACGCGGATCCCCACCGGCTTCACAGGGTTCGATGAAATCGTCGATGGCGGCCTGGAGCGCGGAACACTCACCGTCCTCGCCGGCGTCCCGGGCTCCGGGACCAGCACGCTCGCACACAATCTGCTCCGCTTCGCCGCGGTCCGACGCAACATTCATGCCACCTACCTGGCCCTAAACACAACACCGGCAACAATCAAATGGCGCCTACTCGCGGCCGAAGCGGGAATCAAGGTAGAGCACCTTCAAGCAGGCTGGGCACCGCGCGCGAAACGAGAATCGCTGGCGAACAGCAAATCCGTGCTCGCCGCCGCACCGTTGGCAATCGAGCAGCCAGTCGACCGTGACATCACAGACCTGACCAAGCTGATCATGGAAATGGCCGACGCGGGCACGCGACTGGTCGTCATCGACCCCTTGCACCGGATCACCGCACGCAGCGACCTCCCGTACGAGAACCGTGAGCGAGAGACAGCAGAAGTCACACGCCGACTCAAAAGCCTCGCGCTCGACACCGATACGGCGATCGTGACCACGACTCATTTGACCCCTCGCCGCTACAGGATCAACAACCGGCCCTACCTTCACGACCTGAGCTACTCAGGTTCGATCGCGCACGTCGCCGACCTGGTAGTCCTGCTCCACCGCCCCGACCTCTGGGACGAGGACGACCCCAATAAGAGCGAGATCACCCTCATCGTCGACAAACACCGGCACGGACGAACCCGGGTCCAGATCACGCTCGAGCACCGACTAGCCATGTCGAGTCTTGTAGACATCGGCAACCACCCCGAACCAGTGTTGTGGTAGCCCCTGACCGGCGACTGCACACGTCCGTCGTCATTCGCGGCAACGCGCCGACACCTTGCCCAGCCCGCCAGCCGCGGAACACGAGACCCAGGACTTGAATCCTCGCGCCGCACCTCCTCATGCAGCGGGTTCGTTTCCGCCGCTGGGCTCTACACCGCGGACGTCAAGGGTTGCGGTGGACGCTGTTCGCGCACACTGCCCAAGTCCGCGTGGTAGAACTCCCCGCCGCCGGTCTAACGCAATGGGAACGGTGGACGACAGAGCACAGGTCAGGGATGGCGCAGCACACGTCGCGCAGGAGCACGTCCACCGCCGTCGACTTCGACGGAGACCGTTGACCCGGGACTACACCCCGACGTCCGGCCCCGCTGCGGTGTCGACGCCTCGGCCGGGGTCCAGCGCTGGCACAGCGGCAGAGTCGGGAACTCGGGCGTCGAAGCCGTCGCTGGACCTACACGTGCTGGCCCTCACCAGCACTCCACCACCGCACCCGCCCGACTGGCCCACACCAGCTGGGCGAATCATCCCCCCACAACCTGCCATCACCGGTCACTATCAACTCCAACCCGACCACGCGCCCCAGAAGGCCAACCATGACCACGACAGCGCCGTGCACACCCGCGCACCCGAACAGCACCGCGCGGCGATCGCCGCCGAAAACCCCGCAGACCGCAGCCGCCCACCATCGTGACTCTCCCCCCTGTCGCCGACACTGCACCCCTCCGGCAGCTGGCAACCGAACCTGATGCACTCCACCACGACGCAACACCCACCGGCTGCAGCAACCACTGACCGCAGCGCATACCGATTCGGAAGTTCCCTTATGCCCACCGAGTTCACCAGAAAGTCCCACACGCTCCGAGTGCCTCTGGAAGCCAACGCGACCCGACTGCCAGGACGTGGTCGCCCTTGGACGGTCACCGCTGGCAAGAACGATTATTGGCACGCCGAGGCGGCTTCGGAGAGGGCAGCTAAGGATCTGCTGACGACACGCCTGCAGGCATTCCTGGCCGTCTACCACGCGCCTAAAGTGCTGTCGTTCCAAGGACACATCGCCGTGGTTTCGGTCGAGATGAGCAACGACAGCGAGAACAGTCCGAGCTGGCGGGAGGAGATCATTCGCCCCGACACGCGACAGAACGTGACCAGCTATTTTTCTGCCAGCGACTGGGACGAGGCCGAAGCACACACCCGACACACTCTGGCGCACTTGTCCACCGACTGGCACGACGACACCTCTGTGCACAATGCTGCCGCGTATGTAACCGGCGATTGGCGGGTCCGAGATGGTGAATTCGGAGCAGAGCGGCTCTACAGCTACGCCGCCTGGCAACGTGCCGCCAAAGCCGCCATCGACTCTGGGCGCAGCGACTGGCATCAGTGGGCCACCGAGCACGCAGCCCAGTACGCCATCCCTCGGGAAGTCGCCGGCCGCGATGACACCGCGACCACGGCAGCGCTCGCATTGATTGCCACTGCTACTCCGCCCCTCTCCGATCACCAACCCGCAGCCAATACCCACTCCGATCTCAACAGTCTGCCAATAGCCGAGGTCACCTCCACCGAACCCAGCATCGGGCTGCAATAGGGAGCGTGTCAGTTTGTTCTCGCTCGGGTTTGGCGTCCAATCGTCAACGAGTAAGTGCACCCAACAGCCGTTTCACCCTGCGCACGCCACACACCGTGGTGTCGATTGCTACAACCCAGAAGGACATCCGGCGCCGGTCCACGGACACACCCGTGAGTCGAAGGCTCGCTGGCTGAGGTAGTCACGGACAAACGGGCCGTGGATCTTGTCTTGGCTGTCGAGAACGCGAGACAGGGTCAACATCGATACCTGTTGTGCACCAGCCTGTTTCATGTTTGCGCAGACCGACTGGGCATGCCCGCCCTGCACCCAGGAGTCGTCGACCACGAGCACGTGACCGCCCGCTGTGACCGGCGACTCGATGCGGAAGTTCGCCGGCCGCAGCGACCGCGGCGAAACGATCGGCGGATTCGCCGCCACCACCACCTCGGGCACGTGCGACAGCAATGCGCTCAGGATGCGTCGCAGCGGATGCAGCGAGCCGATTCGGTCCGGGTTCAGCGAGGGAACGGTGGCCCACTGCGTAACGGGCTGCCCGCCCAGGTGGGACGCGCAGCCGAGGTGTTGCAGGGCGAGCACGGCCAGCACCGTGACCAGCATCTGCTGATTCGGTCCAGGATTGGAGGACTTGTAGCCGGACATCAGCGCGTAGCTCTGTCCGCCCATCACCGCGTAAATTATGGAACCGACGCGATTGGCGATGCCCGCGACTCCCGGCATCTTCCGATGCTGATTGCACCAATAGCAGGCTGTCCAGGGACCCGAGATCGGGCAGGCGCACACTTCGCATGTCATCCCCGGCAGCCGGACGATATTGCGCAGATACCCGCTGTGCTGGGCGACGAACTGATGCAGTACTTCCAGGGACTGCTCGTCGGCCACCTGCTACCTGCCCTGCGCCAGAGTTATAAGCGCCTTCTCCATCGCCATCTCCATCACCACCGGCTCCTGCCGAATGGAGGCGATGATGTCGGCGACTTCCTGCGTGCCCGCCGCCACCCACACGCCCGGCCGCTGTGCCAGGTCCCGCGCCCACGATGTGGCGGCCACCACGTGATCGGTCAGGATGACCGGGCGGCCATGCTCCGTCGCCTTACGAGCCTGGATCCGCGCTCCGGAATGCTCGCCAGCCTCCACCACGATGGTCGCCAGCCCGTACCCGGACATCAATGCGTTGCGCATGGGAAACGACTGTTTACTTGGAGCCGCCGACGGCCAGAACTGTGACAGCACCAGGCCCTCGCGCGCGATCCGCGCCTGCAACTCCTGGTTCTGCGGCGGGTACGCCCGAAGCGAACCGGTACCGATGAACGCCACCGTCCGGCCGCCTGCCGCCAACGCCGCAGTATGTGCGGCTGTATCGATGCCCGCGGCCAGACCAGAGATCACTGTCAGTCCAGCCTCCGCAAGGTGAGTGGCGATGGTCGAGGCCACCTTCAACCCCCGCGGAGAAGCCTTGCGCGATCCCACCACCGACACGCCCTCATCGGCCGGATCGAGAAGTCCCTGTGCGAACAGGAACGGGGGCGTCTCCACAACATCGAGCAGGCGGGCGGGATACTCCGTGTCCAGCACCGACACGAACCGCAATCCCGCCCTATGCCATGACTGGAGGTCCACGTCCGCTTGGCGCAGTAATTGGTCGTCGTCGGTGACCGGAATCAACTGCGCGGGGAAGAAGCGATCCCACACCCGAGCCGCGCTACCGGTCTCGCGAACCTGCTCGGTCAGTTCACGCCACGACAGGCCCTCCGGGCGCGCACGCAGCAGCGCCACCAGCGCAACATGCTCCTCGACCATCCGGATACGCCCTTTCACCAGCACACCGATCACAACCGCTCACCCTGAGCGAACACATGTCCGATTGTGCACCCAGCCTACGACGAGTCCACTCAATCCCCGTTCACAACGGGTGCACGGCCCGTCGGCTTGCGTCGCGACCGGCCACCTCTCGCGACTGACCCCACACTGTGCCGACGCCAACCCGAACGGACAGTGCTATCGTTTGTCGATAGGTATCGTAAAACGATAGGAGAGTTCAGTGGCAGACATAGAGCAACAGTCCATCGGTCAAGACACAAGAAGCAGGCGGCGCGCGCGATCGATCCTCAACGGCTTGGATTATCTGCTGCTTATAGGCATCTTTGCGGTGCCGGCATGGGTGCTCATCGACGCGGTGATCCATCCGACAGTGTGGGTCGCAGGCGGCACCGTCGACGGACGAGCAGTGCGGCAATCAGTGCTGGACCTGAGTCAGGCGGAAGGATCACAACAGGCATTGGCCGTCGCACCATCTCTGGTAATGCTGACCACTGTCATCGCGGCAGCCGCCGGACTGTGGCGGTTGTTGTCGGTGACCCGTGCAGAGTCCGCATTCGGCGACCGCGCCGATCGAATCGTGGCGCTGCTGGGAATCGCCATGGGCGTACCGGTCGCGGCCAGTCTCATCACGCTGGCGGTGTGCCAGCTGATGCTGTCGCGGGATATCGGTCTGCCAGTGACGATTCCGAGCAGCGCTACGCTGACAATCATGGTGGTCGTGCCCGGCGCCGTGATCCTGACCACCCGTCTGATCCGCATAGGGCGTCCATTGCGCGATGAACTCGATCTGTTGGTGTGAGAGCATGCCACCTGACAAGCCCCACCGCATCACCGTCCGTCTGGACGAGGCACGAGCCGCGTGTGGCGGCATTTCGATGGCCGAACTGGCACGCCGGGTGGGCATCACCGAAGCCAACCTGCACAAGCTGCGTTCCCAGGCCCAGTCCATCCGATTCAGCACCTTGACCGGCCTGTGCGAAGTCCTCAACTGCCAACCCGGCGACCTACTGGTGTACCACCCCGCCGGAGAAGCGCGGGAGGAGGCCCTCGTGATGTCAACCCGACGCGACGGTGGACAGCCCGATCGCAGCCCGCATCACGCGTGACGTCAGGCAAGCACCAGAAGGCGAGAGATCATTATGCCGCCGCGCAACAGGAAGACCCCACTCGCATCCGAGGGCAAGCAGCTCCTCTTCCGGCTTCCCGAAGCCGTAGCCGACGAGCTGGCACACGCCCTGCTGAAAAGGAAAGTCTCGCGCCAGCTCATGGTGGAAATGGCGTGTCGTGAATTCATTGCCGGGCGGTTCATCGTGACCCGCGACGGCACTGTGCGCTACCCGGAATCCGAGCGCCTCGCCACCGAAAACCGCGACTTGATCAACGAACTAGAAGATCTCGCCACCGAACTCGAACGACTACGGGCCGATCGGAGAGCCGTAGACAGGTAGCCGACCCGATTCCTCCCACGCGCAAGACGGCTTCTCACGCGCCTGGCCCTCTACTGCTGCGCGCGGGCGGCGTCGAGGTCGGCGCAGATGAAGGTGGTGCCCTCGGGCCAGGCGGCCTGCAAGAGGTTCTCCAGTCCGGGACCGCCGCCGTACAGTTGGTCGGCGGCTGGTGCGGTGATGTCGTCGGGCAGCCGCGCGATCAGCAGCGCGAGGGTGCTGGTGCCGCTGCCGCAGTAGCACAGGCTGATCCCGGGAGCATCCCGCCGCGGCGCCAGGTGCACGGTGGCGTCGGCGAGGCGGACCCAGATCGGTGACCCGACGGTCACGGACGCCAGCGGGCTGCTGACCGGCAGCCGATGCGGCACCGCGGCCAGAAGATTCCGGAGGCCAGGCGGACGACGGGCGTGTCGGTGGTCGGATCGGTCAGATACCCGGTGATGCTGTGTTCCTCGTCGGCGTCGAGGTGGTCGTAGAGGACTTCGAAGCCCGCGTACAGGCTGGTCGGGCGCAACCGGGTGTCCCATTCGGCGCCGAGCTCGTCGCTGCGGCGTTCAGCGCTGCTTGATACTCGGCGAACTGGCCCGACCCTCACCTGGCGTACTCCGCAGGCTCAGGGGCGCGGTCACCGGGGACTGCAGCCGCAAGAATTGGTCAGGCCGTGTCGGACTCGTGACTGGAAATCAGGCCGGAGGTCCATGCGTTGGCGGCGCAGTCGTAACGGAGCCACACCGGTCCGATCAGGATCCAGAGGTAGTGGATCTCGGGCGGCACCGTCAGCGGCGCGGTCGGCAGAAACCGCTCGCCCAGTTCGTGCGCGGTATGGGTGTCGCCGACCGCGGCCGAATCGGCGACGAGCACGCCGTGGTGCTGGCCGGGTTCGCCGGCCAGAGAGTCGCACATGTTCGCGCTGTCGCGGTCGATCCAGCGTTGCAGCAGACCCACCAGCTCGTTGGGGTCACCGGACCGTGCGTGGCCGGTGGATGCGCCCATATTCAGCACACCGGGGCCCAAGCCGATTGCGTCGGCGGACTGCTGCGGCATGCGCGCGCATTGCCCATTGCGGACCAGGCGGTGGATTTGCGCGCAGGCCTGCGCCAGCTCTGTATTCGCGCTGCTTAGCCCGCTGTAGTAGTCGTCGATGTTGTGTTCTTCGAGGACCTGCAGCGCGGTGATGAGCTGCTTGGTCAGCTTCTTGCGCGACATCGGCGGCGCGGCGGCATGGGGGTCGCTGGCCAGATATTCGGTGGCGTTGAGGGTGTTCAGTATGTAGGTCCAGGTACCGGTGAGCCGCGTACTGGGAGTGAACGCGTCCGAGGGGTTCTTGCACGCGGCCGCGTGTTCGAAATCTCGACTGGTCAATTCCTTGACCTCGACGGCCATCGGCGGATCTGTCGACTGATAGTCCGGAGTCCTGCGCCGCGCGGTGCCAGGGCGCACTCGCTCGAGCCGAACACCTAACTGCTGCTGCAGCACCCGCTTGGCGAAGCGCTCACTGCGGGTCTCATCGTCGGACATCGCAGCAGCCTAGCGGCGGTGGCGAGCGGACCGAGTCCACACAACGTGTGTAACCTGCCCGGTGCTCCCCACCACTAGGCTGAGCAGCGAGAAGCCGGGCGAGATGGAGAGCGGCGATGAGCATCGCTGAGACAGTCCGTGCCCTGTTGGGCGCGCACGCGCACATGCTGGCGCGCCGCGGATTGACCGAGTTGGCTGCGCGGATCGCCGACAACGCCGACACCCTCGATTCCGGTGGGTACGCAGTTGCCGCCGACACCAATATGCTGCTGAGGCAATTCAGTGAGCGCGCCAGAGAGATCACCTCTCACCTGATGGGCGTCCCTGCCGACAGTAATCGGGTGAGCGGATTCGAGCCTCGTGCGATCGTCGACTCACAAGGTGACCGCATCGGCGTTATCGAGCTCGACGACCCCGACATCGACGCGTTGATGACCTTGGCAAACAACTTGATCTTCGCTGCGATGGGGCGTCCGCTTGACCCCGATCCGCATGTGCCGCCGAGAGTGCGGATGTTCGGCTCTGCACCTGAACCACCGTGGGCTGCCCACTACCCACGCCCGACCCCGGAGACTCGCCACCGCCCGGGCCAGCTCATCCCCGCCGAACTCGACCCCGGTCGCGCCCGGCTGCTCACCGCCCTGACGGGCACGGCCAACGCCAACGCCGCCCTTCTTTGTTTGCGCAAAGCACGGGTGCAAACCCACGATGCCCAAACAATCCACGACGGGATCCGTTTCGACCTCGCGGTCTTCGACCGCACCTTCGAAGTCCGGATCTGCGGCGCCGATCCCTGTCAACTCGAGGTCCGGTTGGCCCACGGGAGCAAGGACACCTACGGAGTTCTTGACCGTGACGACGCGCTGCCGCTATCGGCGTTGCGCGGCAAAGTCGAAGCCGTCCTCGACGTCTGTTTCGATCACGAACGCGCCAACTCCATGGACGCCGATGGTATCGACGCCACTCCACCGCATCCCGCGCTGCTGGCCGCCGCAGCGATCCGCCACCACCACGCCGCCCCTACCGCAGGTTTTGATGTCGCTGATGCCGCCGCTGTCCCACCGGCTGAAGCCACGTCCGAGGATGCCGGCGGCGATCTCGCGATCTGACCGCGACCACACGTCGCAGCCCTTTCTCAGCCACCTCGCCGCAAGGAACTCGGCATGATCCGGTCGCGGTCGACTCTGCGGGGCGGTCTGCTCCGTGACACGAAGTCACGGCCTATGCCCGATCCGTTCTCTACGTCGATGTGCCTACGTTTGCACTTCCGTGACCGGCGGATCGACCGGTGTCCACTGCTGGCGTTCGGTGTTCCAACCCAGCACCTTTCCGCGCAGTGTGGCCTCGGTCGGGTCGAGATCGAGAAGGGCGAGCCGTGCTTCATCTGGGAGATCGGCGGATACCACGATCGCAGCCGCGTCGCCGTTGTCGAGGTCAAGAATGGCGACGACCTCCTCGCCGCCATGAGAAGGCCGGTTTCGCCGAAACCAGCGTTGGCGCAGTTTTCCTGGTATCTGCGCGAAACCGCCAGCGGCGCGCTGACCGAGCGATTCCAGGAATGCCTTGCCGAAGACCGTCGCGGCCGGCGCCACCACAGCAAGGACCGTCGACAGGTCCAGCAGGCTTTCCGGAAACGATCCAGGGTCTCCGCTCGGCGGGACGCCGCCTCGCGTTGGCTGCAGTACGCGGGCCTCACCGCCCCTAGATCGGTCTGCGTTCGACGGTATTCGTTCCACTGTGAACCACCTGCCCCTATCGCCACGTGCGAACTCATCACTACCAGAATGGCTGGACGGAGCGTACAGACTCGGCCGAGAACGCGGAGGGCGTCTCATCTGGCGGCAACATCCGCAACGGAAGATCGCTCTCGACTGCGTCTCGGCTGGCCAGTCCATTGCAAGTCGCCGGGCGCGGGCCGCTTTCCGGGCTCAGGGCGGCTCCGTTGCTGCAGTGAATAGAGCTTCGACCATCGCCGTGGCGGCGGCGACCTTCGCGGCCGATTTCGTTGTCGCGGTTCCTGAACAGCGTTGTCCTTCGAGCGTGACTACGCACTCGAATTTCGGTGCGTGGTCTGGACCGCTGCGGCTGTCGCTCCACTGCGGGGTCGGCACATGCGAATTGAGCCAGGCGACTGGATTGCGCAGTGCTCTGGCACGGGCTTTGGATTGAGCGCCAGTCGTGGCTGGCCGATGCGCGGGGCGGTCATCTGGCGCAGTCGCCCCGGAACTCTTCGGCGCAGAATTGGGAAGTCTGCGCTGGAACTCCGGCTGTTGGTCTTCGGCGGCACTGGGCGCCAAACCAGTCAGGACATCGAGGAAATTCCAGGCCGCGGCATGTGTGGCGTGCTTCTTTGTGCTGCCCAACGCCCATGCTCCGCGGGCTGACGGGGTGCTGATGCGTGCGGCGAACCTACGAGCATGGGGTGGGCCGTCATCGCGGACTTCGCACTCGGCCGTGCCTTCCTGCTCCTGCATCACAATCGACAGCACGCTGGGCCCGAATTCAGGATGAGCTGCTGACGAAGACCTGAAAACCTCCTCCAGTATGGGCCGCCACCCCGCATCAGCTGTGATGAGCACCGCCAGGTCACGAGCAAGAAGTTCACCCGAGCAGGCGCGCCGGCGCAGTTCGGTCGCAATATCGGCGGGTACAGCGGGAGATTGGTGTCCGACCACCGCGGCCAGGACCTTGCTCCACCGATCGACATCGAGAGCCGAAAGGTCCGCTGTAGCTGCAAGCGCGGTTGTACGTCGATCCCGCTGCTTGAACATCTCGCTCTTCGCTTCCTTCTCCGCGGTGATTCGGTGATTCAGTTCCTCCGCAATCCGGGCCAGCTGGCGATGTCCGTAAGGTTGAGCGACTCCATCGAGATGGGCGAAAATGACGCGTTGCGTAACAAGATCCGCGAGGCGACGCAGTGGTGAGGTCGCATGTGTGTAGGCCGCAAGCGACAGCGCGTAGTGGCCGTGGACTGTCGCGGAGTATGCCGCGCGCCGCAGTGTTGATTGCATCCGGACACGGACACGCTCGAAATGGGCGGGGTCGGCCGCAGCGACGAGGAGTTCCTTGGCCACGCTCGAGCCGGTGCCAGTGACCGGGTTGGCTTCGTGGTTGCGGAACAGAATCGGCAGTCCTTGGTTGGCTGCCCAGTCGGCGACCGCGGTGTTGGCCAGGATCATAATTTCCTGCACCACGATGTATGCCGACGTTCGCGCCGCGTCCGGGATCGCGACGATTACACCAGTCTCTCGGCGGCAACCATGTGTGTGTGCAGCTGATGGTCAGGATCGGTTGTAGCCGCGGCAGCAGCGTGGTGATCGAGGGCGCGGCAGCGGCCTGATGGGATCCGTGCTCGCGAGATCAGGGTGTCGTTGACAGTGCCGTCGGCGGACACGCTGAGGCGGATCCGCATGCTCGCCCGTTCGGCGCTTTCAGAAAGAGTGGCTGCTTGCTCGATGCGGTGGCCCAGCATCGGGATCGTGCGGTCACTCAGATATTTGGTTTGGACCCGTACGCTTGCGGTCTTGTCGGCGCCCGAACCCATCGGTACCGCGTCGGCGACCGCGGCGACGTGAACCTCCACAGTCCATCCACCTGTACCTTGATCCGGATACACCACGAACGCGTCGTCGCGATCACGACTACCAGTGCGATCGATCATCAACAGCGGGTGGCCGTCAGCATCGGACAACGCCATGTCCGTCCCCTCCCTTTCCGTAGCCAGTCACGTGGACCGACCATGTCGAACCGGCAAACAGGCCAACGCGGTTGCGTTGGATATACCTTCGCATTTCGTCGAGCTGGAGGAAGTCAGAGACAGCACGCCACGCCGGTTCGTCGTCCACACTTGCTGTGGGACATCGACTCCACATTTTGGTGTGGCGTACTACAGTCGCCATTGGAACTCCCAATCTCGCTCATGGGTAACCAACACTTCGAGCTAGGGCTCCCACCCCGTAATGCCCGAAGACGCCTCACCAGGCTGGCCCCCGTTACCGCGGGGGCCAGCTCCTTCCAGCAGGTTGGAATCTCACTTCATCCGTTCTCGATTGCTCGCTGCAGCGACTCCGTGCACTGCATCTTGCGCTTCATCACGCGAAGCTCGTTGGGGCCGCCAAGAACCTCAAATGCAGGCGCTCGAGACAGCGACAGCTGCCGGCGGCGGAACTCCGTCGTTCCATCAGGACAGCTCGGAGTCCGTGAGTGACCCCTCATCCATCAATCCCGATTCTCGACCAATGGGCGCCGACGCGGGGGCTCAGCGGAGCTCACGCGCCGCGACGCGGCCAGTCACGCGCGCATAAGCCAGGCCACTCTCGTCATATTGTATGATTGATACTACACTATTCATGTAGTACTCATCGAACACATCTTGGCAGGGGAATATGGGCCACCATCACTTCACCGCGACCGTCGGTAGCTACACCACCGAATGGCCCACCGATGTCGGCATGTCCGCGTGGGCTCTCTGCGACTGGACCGACACTCTTGTCGACTTTCTGGTGATACTGCGACACAACGACACTCGGCTGGCTGATCCCGCGACGCTCGACGCCGCGATGACCGCCGTGCGCAAGCTGGGACATGCCTCCGACGCGT
The DNA here is from genome assembly GCF_000308415.1 of Nocardia asiatica NBRC 100129. Taxonomy (GTDB): domain Bacteria; phylum Actinomycetota; class Actinomycetes; order Mycobacteriales; family Mycobacteriaceae; genus Nocardia; species Nocardia asiatica. The sequence goes on from NZ_BAFS01000468.1 coordinate 16,020, forward strand.
TCCGCGACGCGCTGATCTGCGCAGGGCGGCGAACTGTCGAAGGCAAACCGGTGATGAGCTGGGCTGAGATCGGGGATGCGCTCGGTGTGCAGCGCAGCACGATCGCGGCACGTCATGCTCGACTGGCGGCGGGTGAGCAGGCGCCCTATGCGCATTGGCTCGCTGGAACCGTGCCCGAATCGGCAACCCTTGCTCCCGGCTACGAGTGGTCCGCCGATGTGCTTATGCTCGCCGACCCGGCTGGTGCATACGACATGCTGCTCGACGACGACAGCGCAGCCGCGGCCGCGGCCGCCGAGCGCATTCGTGCACGGCTGCACGACCCGGCGGCCGCCCGCGCCGACTGGCCCGTCGAGCAGGAGATCAACCAAATCAGCGACGTCTTGCCCACCGAGGTGCTGGCCGCCCCGGACGCTGAACCGGCGCTCGAATTGGCGGCCCGGGCGCTGTACCTGCTGAACGTGCTCTACCCCGACCCGGCCCGGACCGGGCGCGCCGGAATCATCGTCGGCGATCTCGAGCGGGCGGAGTATCGGGCGCTGGCGACCTACCACCATGCTGGTGGGGCCTTGTCCGCGATCCACGTGCTGGTCCGGCAGCTGAGCGCCGTCGGGGGCAGTGCTGGCGACATCTTGGACGCTATCTGTGCCGAGATGTGGTCGGATGCCGTGTACGGCAACGGCCGCCGCTCCGACAGCGCCTACGGTCACGACGAGCGGCGCAGCGCCGATCTGGTTCAGGCCCACGCCCTGGCTCTGGGATACGGGCGCGAGCGGGCAGGAAGGTTGTGGTCGGCCGTCATGGGCACCACCTTCGATGAGGCCGCCAAGACCCAGCTGGGTACGAGCGACCCGGACATCGTGGTACAGGCGGTCGCTGGGGCGGACCTGCATGTGCTGGCCACCCCGGAATCTACGGTCGCCGCACTGGAACTGGTCATCGAAAACGGCACAAGCGCCCGATGGTCCACTGATCGAATCCTTGGCCGCTCACTTGCTCAGGCCGGGATCCGGTTCCGGTCGGTGCCTGAAATCCTGGCGTGGGTCGATGCCCACCCCGACACCGCACCCATGATCAACGGTGCGCCAGCCGAAGTCACCGTGCGGACGATGATCGGCAAGGCCCTGGTGGGCAACGCCGCGTTCGTCCGCGGACACCAGTACCCATCGACATGGCAACTCGATGATCCACAGCAGCGAGTACGCAACGCCGACCTCCAGCACCGGCTCGGCTCCGAACTGCTCGCCGGTCAGCTCACCACCACCGAGGTCTACCGGAACGCCCAGTTGGCCGCCAGAGGCCAGATTTGAATCCGCCAACCGGTTCTGACCTAGAGTGCCGGGCTTGGGGGAGGCGCTGGATCGACTGCAGTGTCGAAGTGAAATTCCTCTGAAGCGTCGAGAGTTTGGCCTTTGGTTCCGGCGTGAAGGCTGGCAGCCGCGGCGGCGAGGTCGGGCAGTTCCGTCCCGCCGACGGCGGCATGCTGGTGCTCCGGTGAGGTGAGGGAGCCTTCGAACATGACTGCGTCTGCGGCGCCTGTCAGCGCGGTTTCGTTGCTCTTGCCGGAGTAGCGGTCGGCGTTCGCGCGGTCCAACTCACCTAGTTTGAACGCTGCGGTCCAAGCGGCGGCGAGGAGAACGTCAAGGTGGCCGGCATCCAGTAATTTCATGATGGAGTCCTTGGTGCCATGCCTGCAGACGTCGAGGGCGCTCCTGAGTCGGGCTTGCACGGTGCCGGTGGATTCGATGATTCCGGCTACCTCTGGGGTCGCGGCACGCTCTGACAGCCAGTCGTGGTAGGCGTCATCATCCTCTGCGACAAGGCGGGCATCGGCTACTGTTTCGGGGAATTTGCTGGCGGTGAGCGCGGCGGTGACTACTTCGGCACGCGCAGCAGTCCCTGGGTCTATGTCGGCGACTGGCTGCGGGGAGCGGGTGGTGAAGATGATTCGGTCAGCGAGCCGGTTGGCGGCGGCGATGTTGCGAGCGTACTGCCCGTCGACCCACGGGTTGAGCAGAAGTGCGTCCAATCGGGCGATAGCCTTGAGCATTTCCTCTCGATCACGGAACGCTCCAGCTGCCGCGGCGGATCCAGGCTCGACCACGGCACGGGGGCGGATGCCCACTGCTCTGCGATCGGCGAAGGCCTGCCGCGTGGGTTCCGGCAATGTCGCCGAATTCAGCTCCTCTGGACGAGCGCTGTCTGGCGCCGAGACGTGCGATTCGTGTTCGGAGTTGGTCATGGTGGCCCTTTCAGGGTTGGCGCGGCACCGACGGTAGCGCTCTCCTTGTCACCGCCGGGACGTTGTTCTCCCACCTTGGGGGCACACCTGTTGTGTGGTCACTCGACGTTGCATCACTCCTGGCGCTCACTGCGGGGAAGCGCTGCATCCGCTCGGCGCCCGTCGAAGGCACGGTGATCGCAGTCCGATGTCTGAGGCGGTGTGAAGATCACCGAGCCGCATTCGCGGCATTCATGGGTGAGATGGCGGCCACCCGCGACGGCAGGACATGACTGTGTGCCGACGATGACGCGCCCGGCGGTGAGCGGATGGCCATGTGGGCAGGCGACGGGCCGCGGCTGCTCCCACCCTCGGCGTGTCTCGTAAAGGCGGTCCGGCCGGACGGTCCGGCCCGTGCTGAGCGTATAGACCTGCGACCAGCCATCCGGTCCAGGACAATCGGCACCGCTCGAACTCATGTTCGAAAGATACCCCGTCCCGGTGCTCGGTTCGACAACATGTCATCACCGATCCGGCCGGCAGCGCCCAGGGGCCTTCGTCACCGGAGGGCAAGTGGAAAAGCAGCCAGCTGGTGTGCCCACGCGCGGGGTGATCCGACCCCCGATTCGCGCGACTGCCGCTTAGCGTCCTCACCAATCGAGCGCCCCCAGTCCTGCCCGAACGAATTCTGCGAGGCAATCCTTATGTACACCACCGTCCCGGACGGCACTGATGCGGTCGTCATCCACCCTGATGGCAGCGTGAGGTTCGCTCGACGAGCGGCCGGCCAACAGATGGTTGCGATGACCGACTATCTTCTCAACGCCGCCATCGGCATCCGCCGACCGTACGACATCCATGCATCGTCGATGCTGAGCTACCTTGGCAGACGCGATGCCGATCTGCCCGCCAACCCTGTGGCGACCAGGATCGTCCGCAGGCTGACCTTTGACGATGGTGACGTATGGCGGGGCCCGCTCGTCGTACAGATGCGGCTGGGCGACGCCGGGGAGATCCCACCGCTGTCCGCTGCCGCGCGAGCCACACTCCACGCCGCCGTGGTCGACGCCCGCGTCGAAGAAGCGAAGCGACAAGCCGCGCCCAGTGGCAGCAGCGTCGACCCCGCCATCGCACGACTGGACCCGCTCGACCTCGCCGACTACCTGGCGCGACGCGGCTGGCAGCACATCGGCCTCCAGCGCAACACCGCCGACATCACATGGTGGGATCACCCCGAGAAGCCGGATGCGGTACTCATTTTCCCGCTCCATACCGACCGAGTCGGCGGTCCGATGCTTCTGCAGCGCGCCTTATACGATCTGGCTCACCCCGCCCTCGCCCTGCTCGGACCAGCCACAAGCGCTGCCGCCGCCACCGACGAAGTGAGCCAGGACGAGCTCGAGATGCGCGCCGACTACAGCCGCTACCACGAGTTGAGCCGCCACCACGACAGCGCCAGCGACAATCAGCGTGCGGATCTGGTCGCGAAATGGTTTGTTCGTGCCGATGAACTGAGCCTCGCATGGGCGGACCTGCACGCCGTCACCATGGCCCGGCTCGAGGCTCCCGCCCTGATCAGCCGCCTGCATTCCCTTCTGGCCGCTCATCCGGATGCAGTCACAGGGCTCACGCTGCGACATCACGAGCAGGCGGGCGCACTCGTGACCGGCTCCGGCACAGTGGCCCAGGTCAGTGACGGTGTCGCCGCCGCCGCCCTCGGCAGTCCCCATACGGTGGCCGGTGGCGTGCCCAATTGCGGGGCGGGCGCGGCGGCTGATCAGGGACCTTCCGCTCCACTCGACACCGCCACCGAAACCGCGCCGGGGCTTTGATCACATACGACAAATGCTCCCTTTTCCCGCCGAGTGTCTCCCGCGCGAGTCTGGTGAGAACGGTGCAATGACGCGACGACGCGGTCGACTCCAGTTCGGGGGATGCGCTATCAGACCTGTGCGGTGAGCGCCAGTCGGACAGCCGGTGTGCCCCCACGCTGGGGGAACAGCCCGCACAGCAGGTCAGGCAGGTCCTAGCGTCACGGGTCGAGCCCACCACCCGTGACGAACCGTTCCGTGAGGTCACCATGCCCATTCCTGTTTCCGACCGCACCACCACCATCCCAAGCCCTCACCTCGGCGAGGCGGCGACCGCCATCGTCCTCAACGGCCGCGACGACCTCACCAGCTTTCCTGCCGCCTCCCATCCGGGTGTTCGCGGATGAGGCCCGTAGCCTCCAACCCTTCGCCCGCGCACGACGCACTCGACGAAACCACCGGCCTGTCCGGAGCGGGAACCGTCGTGGTGATCGGAGGTGGGCACGCCGGCATGCTGGCGGCGTGGGCACTGCGCGGGCATGCTCGCGAAATTGTGGTGGTCGAACGCGACCACTACCCTGCAGCCGCCGATTTCAGGGCAGGGGTGCCACAAGGGCGCCACGCGCACCTGTTGCTCGAGGCGGGACACCGCGCGCTCAACGACCTGATGCCAGGAATCCGAGACGACCTCTTGGCCGCGGGCGCGGTCAGAGTGTCGATGTCTGGTGACCTGCGCTGGCTCAGTTCCGCCGGATGGATGGCCGAGCACACCAGCGATCTGGAGATCTTGTCGTGCACCCGACCACTCCTTGATGACGCGGTGCGTCGCCGAGTGAGCGGCGAGCCGACGGTGAAAATCATGGAGGGCGCTACAGCCGTCGGGCTGCTCGGCTCCCCGACATTGATCACCGGCGTGCGAATCCGCCTCCGCGGCAACAGCGACGAAGTCCGACTGCCTGCCGAGCTGGTGATCGACGCTTCCGGCCGCACCTCCGCACTGCCTGCGTGGCTGACCGAACTCGGAGCCAGCGCACCGCCTGAGCAGCGATGCGACCCCGGAGTGGCCTATTCGAGTCGGCTATTTCACCGTCCAGCTGGCGTCGAACGGGACTTCACTGCGCTGTATCTGCAGACCGCGCCGGGCGCACCGCGGACTGGCAGCTTGCTGCCGGTGGAGGGCGACCGATGGATCGTCTCGCTTGGTGGCATGCGCGGGGCTCACCCTGGCAAGGGCGAGGCTGGTTTCACCGCGATGCTGGAACAGCTGCGCGACCCCATCCTGCGCAACGTGCTGCGCGCCGCACGCCCCGCCAGCGAAGTCCGCGGCTTCATCCCCGGTCCAGGCGTGCGACGGCACTACGAGCACCGTTCGACACCAGACGGCCTGGTCGTCATCGGCGATGCCAGTTGCACCTTCAACCCGGTCTATGGACAGGGCCTAACCCTGGGGATCCTCGGCGCCCAAGCGCTGCGCGCGGCCGCCGCACGCCATGGCGGCATCGGCCCCGCGACCGCGCGAGCCACCCGCAAAAGAATCGCCGCCGTCTCGAAAAACGCCTGGCTGATGTCCACCTCGGAAGACGCGCGATTCCCTGCCACCGACGGCGGCCCATCCGGAGCCCTGACACGGATCCAACATCGGTTCCTCGACCGGGTCTTGGAAAGCGCGACCAGCGATCCTCATGTCACGGCCGCGTTCCACCGCGTCATGTCGCTAGTGGCGCCACCGACCAGCCTGCTGCACCCCAGAGTCCTGGTTCCGGTTCTGCTCGGGAAGGGCTGAGATGTCGACGTCCAGGACCGAACGCCTTCCCGATCCGGAATTCGTCACCTCGTTCCCTCTGCGTTTCGCGATCAAAGCGTTGGCCCCCGGAGATGTCCGTTCGACATCCGGACAGCGAACCGCGTATCTGCAAGCCACCCGTGTCGGTGATCCCGCCGCTGACGCGGTGGTGGAGATGTTCCGCAGACTTCCGACTGGGGAGGGCCGGCGCCTGTTCGAGCTCGCCGTGGAGCACGGGATCGACAGCGTCCCGGACGCTCCCATCGAGTTGCGGGAGTTCTTCGCTGCCGTCGACACCGTGCCGTACTGGGTCGACCACGATCGACTCGATCGCGGATGCCGGGTAATCGGCCGCACCGGCATTGTGGGGTTCATGGCGTTGTCGATGGGGGCGCTGATGGGCGGCTACTTCGCGGCGCGGGTGGCCAAAACGCTTGTCGGGACAGGCGATTTGGAGCGGATGGCGCCGCGTCGACTCGCCGAGACCGTTGCCTGGCATTCTGCGGTCACCGCACCCGGCGGGCTGAACCGGTTCGCGGACGGATTCAAGCAGACCATGCGGGTGCGGCTCATGCACGCGTTGGTCCGAGCAGGCATGCTTCGCAGGCCCGACTGGGACTTCGATGCTTGGGACCATCCGCTGAACAATTCGCAGCTCGCCGGGACCGCGATGCTTTTCGCCCTGGCGCACTTGAGTGGCTGTCAAGCGCTGGGCCTGCATTTCACCCGCGACGAGCGCGCGGATGTCTATCATCTGTGGCGCTACGTGGGATTTCTGCTCGGCGTCGAGGGCCAGATCCTGCCTGCCGATGAGGCTGACGGATGGCGGCTGTTCTGGCTGCAGGCATCATATGAATTCGATCAGCCCGATGGGGACTGTGTGCGACTGGCGCAGGCCTTGGCCGGGGCTGTCGGGCCCTTGATGGTCGGCGAGCGCGCTGGTCGGCTACCTCAGGTGACGCGAGAGGCGGTCACAGGAGTCATGTGCGCCTACGCTCGGCTGATTCTGGGTAACGCCAACGCCGACCAGCTCCAGTTGCCAGACCAGAAGCTGTTTCAGGCCCTGGTGCTGGGCGCCGCCGTCAGCCTCAAAGCGGCGGAGTATCCGCGGCGTCTGCTGCCCGGCGCGACTCGCTGGGCTGAATTCGTTGGACGCCGCTGCCAGCTCGCCTTGACCGACCGGATGATGTGCACTGCCGCGCCGCGGTGCCGACCATCGTCCACGGGTCGTTCGTCGTCATGAGACGAGCACGCCGAGGTTGCCTCGCTTCATTCGGCCGAGTTGTTCGGTGTTCCCCTGCATCCTTCGGTCGAGGTCTCGGATTCCCCGAAAAGCCGGGCGGATGGGATGGATGACATGAATGCCAACGGCTGGAGGCGCATCCGGGCTGCCCACCCATACCGTCGAGGCGATCTTGAGAATCGCGACCCCACATACCCCGCGCCATGAGGCTGTCCGGATGGCGACAACGCCGAAAACCGTGCAGACGCAACGGTATCAATGGTTACGGTGGAGAGGGTCTCAGAGGCCGAGGGGGGCAAGACGCGTGCTCTCGGCTTGCCGGTCTATGGTCAGATTGGAGTTCGCATGGAGAACCACACCGACCCCATCGTCCTCGATCCCGAAGGTCCTGACATTCAGGGGGAGATCGCCCGCATCCGGGAGCGAGGACCGGTCACCGAGGTCGTGCTCCCGGGCGGAGTGCCGGCATGGTCGGTGACCGATGCGGGGTTACTCAAGGAAATCCTCTCCGGCTCCCAAGTTTCCAAGGATCCGCGTCAGCACTGGCCCGCGTTCCGGGATGGGCGGATCGGCAAGGACTTTCCTCTCCTGAACTGGGTGAATACGCGCTCGATGTTCACCGCTTACGGAGCCGAACATCGTCGGCTCCGTAACTTCGTGGCGCCGGCGTTCACCAACAGGCGCACCGCAGCGCTGGAGCCCCGTATTCGCGCGATCGCCGAGGATCTGGTGGCGAGTCTGGATGCCGCGCCGGAGCGCGGCCCAGTGGACATCCGCGAGCATTTCGCCTATCCGCTGCCCCTGCGGGTGATCAACGAGTTGATCGGGGTGCCCGAGCACCTGGTCGGGCCACTGCGGAGATGTGTGGACGGCATCTTCGACATCGCCCTGAGCGAAGAGGCTGCCGTAGCCAACTACGAGGAGATGATCGGGCTCCTGCAGCAGCTCGTCGCGTACCGTCGGGAGAATCCCGCTGAGGACATGACCAGCACGCTGATCTCCCGTGCCGACGATCCCGCACAGGATTTCAGCGCCGAGGAACTTGTCGGGACGCTCTATCTGACGATCAATGCCGGGCACGAGACGACGGTGGACCTGATCGACCAGTCGATATACCTGCTGCTCACCAACCCGGACCAGCAGGCCGCCGCACTCGACGGCAGATTGCTCTGGTCGGATGTGATCGAGGAGGTGTTGCGTTTCGAGCCATCGATCGCGCACATTCCGTTGCGCTACGCGGTGCACGATTTCGTTCTGGGCGACGTGGCGATCACCGCAGGCGATCCGATACTCGCCTGCCCCGCTGGCGCGAACCGGGATCCCAAGATCTACGGCGACAGCGCGAACGAGTTCGACCCCTCCCGGACGACCAACGATCACATGGCGTTCGGGTACGGCGCCCACCGCTGTCCGGGCGCACCGCTGGCACGGCTGGAGGCGCAGGTTGCCCTTCCCATGCTCTTCGAGCGGTTCCCGCACATGAAACTAGCCGTCTCTCCTGACGAACTGGGCACGGTCCCAGGGTTCATCGCCAACGGACACGCCCACCTTCCGGTGTTCCTGAAGTAGGCCGCGGCACGCGGGGGAGGGCATCGAGCCGCCGGCCGGTGCCCTCCGACCGGCGGCGACGCTCGGGAAAGGGCCGTGCACGCGGCGCTTTCCAGCCGTGTTGGGGTTTGCGGTGAGGTGGGAACGCCGCGTTCCGCACCCGGTCCCTCGCCGCGGATGGGTCTCGCTGACCTCGATGTTGCGGCAGTTCATGAAGCCGATGGCCGCGCATGGAACCAGGGTCCAGGCGCGCGCGCCCGGGGTCATCCGAACGATTGCAGGAATACGATATACGACACCGGCACTCGAACCGGATCGCAGCAGGGATCGAATTCCAGCAACAGGCTCGATCTGTCTTCGCCCACGCCACGCAGTAGCGCGGGAACGTCTACCAGACCAGCAGCCGTGTCCGTCGGCGGCTGTTCGACGGGGGGCACACGACTCCAGCGGCGGGGCGGCCCGAGCACCGAACCAGCGGGGACCTCCATCCTGACCTGAACATGCACGGCATCGTCCATGTGTCCGGAGGCCACGAGCGCCAGCAGATCCAACTCGTCGTACCCGACGATGAACACTGCCTCGCCCGCGGTGAACTCCTGTCGGGCCGTCGAAGCACACCATTCTGGTTCCCGGCCCGAGTTCTGCGGCGGTGGGTGGGCGCCGGGCAGGAAGGGGCGCGAATACCCATTCCATGGGGAGGTGGGGATCGCGGCGACCACTCGTGCCCGCTCAGCCTGCACCAGCGCAGACGGCACTGCCGTTGAGGGCACTTCCCTCTCATGCAGGATCACACCGAACCGGTGCAGCAGCGTAGTGGCCACCTGTGTGGGCGCGACGCCGTCGATGAGCGGTGCTGCCAGCGCCGAGTGGTCGATGGCGAGGGCTTGCTCGGCAGCCTCATCGGGTACACGCAGCACAATCACGTTGGTGGTGTGCTCGTCGACCAAACCTTTGTTGACACGTATCCGCAGGGGATCCACGAGGGTGGGGTACTGGGTGAGGAATGCCAGTGGTTCCGCCGCGTCGGTGACCAACGGCCACTCCATCACAAGCAGCGCCCGGTCTGGAGCGGCACTGCCAGCGGTGCGGTGGGCATCGCGCAATCCGGCAAGAGTCAGCTCCAACCGGCTGAGCCAGGTATCGGCGAAACGGTTGCGCAGCTCCTCCAGCAGGCGGTCCGCCCAGGTATGCGGGCAGTCGCTATGCCCCACAGACACAGTCGGATTGTGTGGCAATGCGGTCAGGTCGCGGACGTGGGGCAGATGCTGCGCCAGCGAAGCCCTCACCCGAGATGCCGCCGCGCTGCCGCTGCCACCGTCGCGATGAGCTTCCAACCAGATGCTTGCGGTGTGCTGCCAGGCGTCGAACGCCTTCGGCCCGCCGGCGACCTTCGCCGGGTCGGCGGCCAGCGTGATCTTCTGCAGTAATCGGCTTTCCGTGCTCACCGGTGTCTCGGACTCGACCATGGCCACAGCCCGATACAGCAGCCCCTCCCAGATATGGCTGCCGAGCAGATCAGCCAGTTCATCGAGCAACTCGTCGAAGGCGCACGACGACTTGCTGGCGGCATCGACAATCGCACTTGCGGTGTGTTCCCAGCCTGGCTTCTCCCACATCGGCGCTGCCAGTCGTTCGATCGTTCCCGATTCGATCGGTCGTTTGGCGCGACGACGTGCATAGTCCAGCCACGACCAGCTGCGCTGCGTGTCTGCCAGCGCGGCTGCAAAATCCGCCGTCGCGGCTTGCATCTCGCCGATCAACCGCACCGCGCGCAGGGCCGCGGCGTGCAGCGGATCGATGTCGGCGCCGTTGCCACAGCTGCGGCACACGGCTCGCCAGTCGAGCCCCAGCAATGGAACCTTCTCGACCGTGGTCGCGGTCGTGCGCGGGCAGCCGCCAGGGACGTGCCACTTGCCTTGCCCGGAGGGGGCGCGCACCAGTGGCACTGTCGCGCCTTCCAACGAGGGCGGCACTGGGATGCCGAGCAGATCGAACTGGCTGAAGTTGATCTCGCCGGAAGACTGCGGCACTCGTCTCACTCCAGATCATCCCCCTCGATACAACCACTCCATGATTCAGTCACGCGTTCCCGCCCAGTGACGGCGAGCTGTAGCGACCGAAACGAGTCGATGACGAAGTTTGCCATGCCGCCGTGCTTTTTGACCACTTGATCGCTCATCTTCAATTCACACTTCGTGTGTGAATTGAGCTTCTACATTCTCGATGTGTTTGTAGCGTGGTCGTCGTGAAGGCTTTACTTCGCCGCTGCACGGCTGCCCAGCATCGAAGTCCCGCGCCGACCTGCCGCGCAGTGCACGAGGCCTACGCGGTCAATGACGCGATATCCCGCCACTGCCAACGGTGTGATGCCGATCCATTCCGCTTCTGCCGGAACAGGGAGACGAACGACATCCTGAGGATGCCGTGCATGATCAGGCTGACCGGTCGCCGGTGTGAGCCGCTCCGGCACCCGGGAGCAGCGTTCCACCCTCATAGGACAAGATGAAGCTATGCCCGCAGAACATCTTTCACCTACCGACCCTGACGATGCAGCCGAGCACTCCGGCAAGGCGGAGACCCTGCGGAGAGAACTCACCCGGGTGATGTGGGCTCGGCCCGTCGAGAGGCCGGGGGACTCAACAGACTCCAGCACAACGTAAGGCGCTGACCTTTTCAACCCGTACCCACACTGCGTGTGGGGATTCCGTTCTTTTCGCCTTCACTTCCCGACAGCATGAACGTCGATGTGGCCCGAGCTCAAAGCGCGCGACGGCCCGACCAATTTCTAGGGTGTGAGGTGCAGCCGAGTTGGCCGAGAAGTCCGACAGCGATTCAGCACTCGCACGATCGGTCGCCGCCACGGTCGCCGAACTGGATTCATTCAACGACCGCAACGCGGAGGATCTATCCCGAATAAGGATGTATGGCCCGGCGAAATCGCTGGCTCGCGGTGAATCAATAGACAACGTAGATTTCGCTGCCGCCGAGCAACTGACGTACACCCAGTTGTCGGCAGTGGCCCCAGTATTGCATAGCACTGCTGTGTGGACGCGATGGGAGCAGCAACGCATCGTCTACGCGCTGCATCCGCAGTTGATCAAGGAGCTGGCCGACTCCGAGTCGGATCAGCTCCCAGGCAACGTCCTGGACCAGTTGCCCCTCGACCACCCCTTCGTCGCCTTCGGTGAGCCGATGGCGGTGGCGAACCTGGCGGGCACGGCAGCGCAGGCACGCGGATTCACTCTGTACGGACTGTCGACGAAGCGAAACTGTTACTGCGACATCCACGATCCGGACCGTACCGATATCGGGTTCCACTTCTACATCACCGAGCCCGATCGGACCACAACGGTCTGCTCATTGGTGGTCCCGACCACCGGCGTGTTCTCAGTTGATGATGTCGTCAACGGCGCAGCCAGCGATGTGTCGATGATCAACTACAGTGCGCCAGATGGGGAATTAGACCGCAACTGGGTGCGGGATTCGTTTTCGCGGCTGCTGAGACTCGGTGTGGCCACCACTCTGTACCTGTGTACCCGTGACGCCGATGTGCGGCCCGCGAAGGAGAGGATGCCGCGCCGGGCGAAGGAGAGGGTCAAGGGCGGTACGCGGCGTCGGGACAAGTCCGCCACCGTGTTTGAGGCAGGGTGGAGGCTTGGGCCGCCGCTGACCGAATCCCGTCGCACTTCGACCGATGGGGGCAGCGTTCATTCTGCAGCGCAATCCGATTCGGACCGGAAACGCAAGCCCCATCCCCGAAAAGGGCATTTCCAACGCTATTGGGTCGGCCGGGGTGACGAGAAGACCCTCGAGGTTCGATGGAAGCGCCCGATACAGGTCAACGCGCACCTTCGGACCGGCGACGACAACTCGCCTTACATCGTGCCGGTGAACAAAGTGGTCGATCTCGACGCTCTACCAGATGACTCCATGCTGGCCGCGTTGGCCAGCGCCACAGCCGCGCACCTCGATGACCGCATCCCGGTCGTGACGGTTTCCGATTTCTCCGGCACGCCCATCGAGCCCGCGGACGCCAGCGCCGCTCTCGAGGAGCCAGATGCGAGCGACAGCCTGGGCGCGTAGCACGCCGACCTGAGGAGGAGTCCGACGAACCGTTGTGGTCGCCGCATGGCAGGCGGAGACCACAATGTTCGCGCGATCGCCGAAACGCTGCATGTCGACCGAGGCACGGTGTACCGCATGCTCGACCGCAACGGCCAGGGCCGAAGTCGCTGACATACGCTGCCTGTACACGACTTTCGCCACCCAGTCGCATACCGACTCCAGCCGTTCAATGACGGCGGCGGCGCAGCCGGAGTCCGCGGTAGATGAGTGTCGGGTCGGCGGCGCGGCGGGCGGCGTCCGGGTCGCGTGCGACGGCGATCCGCTGGACGCCGCCGTTGCTGCGGGCGGCATCGGCGAGCCGGGCGCTGAGTTCGGTCGCGGTGAGCGGTGTGGACATCAGCAGGCCGTGTCGCATCCGGTAGTCGCGGACCGAGCCGTGTGCCATGCCGATGTGGACAGCCAGCGCGATGTAGCGGCGGCCGCAGTCGTGACACACCAGTCGGGTGTCGTCGATGGTGACCACACCCCACAGGCCATGCCCGGACGGGGTGATGCCTACCTGGTGGCCGTGGTCGGGGTCGACGGGCAGCCCCCGAGCGGCGCGGCGGTAGTGGCGTCGGCACATGCCCCGGCAGTGCACCGGCTCAGTACACCAGCCTGGCCCGGCGTCGCGCCCGCAGACCCGTCCGACGGCGGGCATCCGCTTCGGCTCACCGTCGCGGGTGATTCCGCGTTCCGGGCGGCGTGTCACCGGGGGCGCCCGGCCTGGCTGAGGGCATTGGACACGGCGGCGCGGGTGACGCCCCAGCGGCGGCCGATCTCGGCGCGTGTCAGCCCCTCGTCGGCGAGCTGCTGCCAAGTGGCGCGGCGGCACGTGGCGACCGCACCAACGACAGCCAGCGCGCGCTGGTCGAGCTCGGCGAGGAAGTCACGACCAGCGGACGGGGCGAGGTCGGCGGGAGACAGTGCGGCGCACTCCTCGGCCCTGTCGGCCAGCCAGCGGGCGTGCCGCGCCAGCGATTCCCACGGTGATGGGATCGCGTCGGATTCTTCCAGCGCCGCGAGAGGGTCATGGCCGGTCACCACGACCTCGCCTCGATCGTGACCCAGCCCTCATGAAACTTGCTGCGGCCGTCGCCAGCAGCATGCGCCATCATCGTTTGATCTCCGAAATGACCAGCCCACTCGGTGCCGTGCGTGACCATGAGGACCCCCCGGCCTGTGCTTCGCGCGGCAGCCGCTACCGCTTCGGCGCCGTCGCCGGCGGCACCCAGCAGTATCGACCAGCCGGACAGCCCGCTGACCGTGACAGCACCATCCGATACCGTCACGGTGACAGTGTCGATCGGCTCTGTCGAATAGTCCTTGCTGTCGCCCCTGTTGAGGCCCAGGGCCGCAGCGAACGGCCGCGTCAAGGCCGCCGCTCGAGCGGTCTTGGCGTAGACCACCATGTGCACGATGGCGCCTATGCCCTGAGCGGTGCCCGGACGGACGGACAGCTCCATTTCCCCGCTCTCCAAGGCGGCGATCACGGATTCTTCGGTGGACACAGGTAGACCTCCTGTGGTGGATGATGGACGCGGGGTCGGGGCTGGTTGCGACAGCCCCGACCCCGCAGGTGTCGGTCTATCAGCGGGTGTGGCTGGCGAAGACAGCGGCGAGGACGGCCGCGGGCAGGGTGATCTCCGGGCCGCCCTGTGCGGCGGGGTGGACGTTGGCGACTAAGCGGTATCCGTTGTCTTCCCAACTGCCCTCGACGTGCCATCCGTGACGACGCAGCACCCATGCGAGGTCTTCACCTACAGGCGGGTCGGACGGCTCGTACGGGTCGTCGGTGTAGCCCTGGCCGTCGAAGCCGACCCCGATCTCCTGCGACCAGAGCACATCGTCCTTGAACAGCAGGCGCACTGCCAGGCCAGTGTTGGAGCGGTCAAGGGTGATGGCCTCGAAGGACAGAGCGGGTTTACCGATGGCGTGGTGTTCGATGATGCTCCACAATTCCTCGGGCGTCACCGCTTCCACGTTATAGCCGCCGGTCAGGTTGCGGATCTCGGTGACGATGGCGTCGATGTCGAACTCGTCGCGGGAAGCCGCGTCGGTGCCGTTGGCCTCGATGGCGGTGATGACGGCGTTTCGGGCGTCGAGGTTGGTGTGCATGAAGTCTCCTTGAGAGGGTGTCCGTCCGACAACCACCAATGTACACCCTAGGGTGTACATTGGTGGTTCGAACAGCGTCATCGCTCCCCTGTCTTCGTCGGCAGCTCGCGGGCGCGCGTTGGAGCAGCCGAGATTCGGGCCCACCAGCTCCCGCACCGGCATCCTGTACAACTCGGCGATGCGCGCCAGCCACGACGACAGCGACTCCAGCTCACCCGGCGGCGGGTGCAGCGGCCAGCGCGTCGGCGCGCTCAGCCGATGATCGCTAGTCACGTTCAGCCTCAGTAGTTTCGCAGGTCAGCGCTGAACAGAGCATCGAACATTGATAGCGAGTCTTCATCCTGGTTGCCGTCGGTGGCCGCGGGTTGCGGTTACACGTAGGCGTCGATGTCGCCGTAGTTGTGGAAGGGCTGCCACCGATACGCGCCAGCTACCTGGACGACGCGACCGACCTGGACATCGGCGAAGTGGACGCCGAAACCCAAAGTGCGGGGTTCGGTCAGTTCGGCGATGAGGCGACGGCGGCTGAGCTCCGAGGCGCTGTGATCGTAGTCGGTTGCCGTCGACATCTCCGGATAGGCGATCTGCAGCGACGACTGTAGAGCGTCGCCGAACGCGATCAGGCGCTGTCCTGCGTCGCTGATCACGTACGCGGTGTGGCCGATGGTGTGGCCCGGCAGGCGGAGCGCGTGCACTCCCGGAAAGATCGTTTCCCCGTCCCCGACGGGTTGGACTTGCGAGGCGAACACCTCGAGCATCTGCGGTGCGGTTCCCTGTTGCTCGGCCAGCGCCCGGTGGCGCCACTCCTCCTCACCGATGTAGACCTTCGCCGCGGAGAACGGCGGCTGCGCCGCTCCGGGTGCGCTCTGCCACAGCCAGCCCAAATGGTCGGCGTGCAGGTGAGTGAGAGCGACAGCTTCGATCCGACCTGGCCCGCGGCCCACCGCTGCGAGACTATCCAGCAACGCACCGCCGCTGAGGAGTCCGAACGATGTCTGGAACTGCAGCGGCCCGAAGCCGCAGTCGATGAGGATGGCGCGGGAGCCGTGTTCGACGAGGATGCCTCCCACGCTGGCGACAAGACTACCGCTTGCGTCGAGGTATTCAGGATGGGTTCGCAGAATGGTCTCGGTGCCCGGCAGCCATTCCTCGGCCTTCAGCGAGGTTGACCCATCGGGCAGGAATGTGACAGTCAATTGGCCGATTTCGACGCTCCGAAGAGGAGCGGGTCGCGTGAGCCGATTCGGGATGGTCGTGGTGCGTGTCATTACGCTTGCGCTACTTTCCTACCACGCAGAAAGGGGCGGCCGGAGAGAGCGGCTACGGAGCCGCCGGGCACGATGTTCCGACCTTCTAGCTGCGACTACAGGGCATGCGGCAGGCGCCCAGAGGGGATTGCGAATCTCGGTTGCTGCCGCTCTGCCTACTATTCGGTTCGACGCAGCGAATTGTCAACGAAACCGACCCACACTCACTGTCAGCTATTTTTGATGGCCTTCAACAGAGGGCGTTGCTGACCCGCACATGCGGTGTCACCGAGTTATCTTATCGACGCATTTCGGACGCGAACCCTCACGAAAGGTCGGATTGTCGGTCGCTCGAAACTGCAGCGCGTCGCTTCCTGCCTGACGTACGGGCTGCGCGGAGCAGGGGCCCGGACGACGCCTGGGTTGGCTCCACCGGGGTGCCTCACACCTCAGCCGGGACGCGTCGTTCCGCCAGTACGCGCAGCTGTCACACTGTGCTCAGTCCTGCTGGTAGGACTTGACTGCAGCCACCGCCAGAGCGCGAGTTTCGGCGCATCCAGGTCCGCTGATGCGCAACGCATCGATCCGGTCTTCGGGTTTGCCGTCCCATGTTCGCGTCGAAAATGGCTTATCCACACCGACGTAGGCGCGAATGGAGCAGTGGCCGTCGCCGTTGCTTTCTTCGACAGATTCGACACCGGCGAGCATCAGCTTCCGTGCTTGCGATGGCACATAGCTGGCCTGGGACTTCGCTACGTTGAATACCTCGATGCCGAATCTGTTGCTGTCGTCGCGGGAATGCTGACCGAGCCAAATATTGCACTCATAGGGGGACAACATGCTCAAGTAAAACGTCTGCCCCGGCTCGAACGCGGAGTCCAACGCGGCGCAGGGGTCTTTCATAGCGCTTCTGGTTTTCGGCACGCGGGTCGAGTTCACCCGAAGGGGGCTTTCCTGCAACAGAGGTGCTGAGACGGTCACGATATCCCGCAACGCGGCACAGGGATCGACACCGGGACTCGCGGTGGCCCAGTAGTGGAAGGCGCGGCGCTTATTGTATTCCAGTGCGATGAAGCATGTTTCGTCCGAAAGCAGCGGTGAGGCGCGCCGGTCACCGATCCGGAAGCTGTTGGTGCCGAAATGCGGCAGCACCGACAGCGATACTCCGACTGTGGTGATGCCTCTGGCGAGAGTGACGCGATCCAGCCGGACCTCGCACTCGTCCAGACGTTGCCCGATACCGAAGTACAACGCGGTGCCAAGAGCGGTGATGGCGGCTTCGTCCAGCATGCCGCAGGGATCGAGCGCGCGGGCCTTGTCGCTCTCGGCGAGATCCTCTCGCGATGCTCCGCCGGACAGCGTGCCGCGGTAGCGCGTGCCCGTCGGTGTGGCTGCGTCGTCTACAGGCGTCATCGCACAACCCGACAGTGCCAGTACCACCAGAGGCAGGCAGATCGCCGCGAGCGCCGAAAATCGGGGGCGGTGATTCATGCGTTCGCTCCGAACAGATTCATCGCTGAGGGCATCACTGCGTCGGTGACCCGGCACGGTCCGCGCACTGTCACTGTCGTCTGCCAGCGTGCGCCCCGTCTCACAGACTCCCTTGCGGGCGCGCCCGGCCGGTAGGTGTCGATCACCGGGCCTACCGGGAACTGAACCGAACAGATCGGCTCCCCGACCGCGGTGTTGCGGTCGATCAGCACCGGCTTGCCGCCCACCTGCCCAGGCGTCCATGTGTAGATCGGCTTCATCGCGCGGTCAGCCGCTACCAGATCGAAGCCCGCGCTGATCAGGTCGTCGAGATGCAGTTTCGACTCCGGCGTTTTCACGAAGGCCCTGCAGTCATAGGGCGTGGTCTCCGACTCGAGCTTCACCACGGTGTAGGCGGGAGGAAGATGCTGCATCAGCTCGCACGGGCTGCGCTGGCTCAACGGCAGCTGACCCGAGCCGGGACCGCGGCGGGGCAGGTGATTGCCGCGGAATGCGGTCACGATGTCGGCTACGGTCTGTCTGACCAACTGGCAGCCGAGTGTGTCTGGGGTGAAACCGAAGGAGGTGACAGTGGCGTAGGCCAGAGGCGGCACTTCGACGATGTCGGGGACTGCCACTGTTCCTGTCGCCTGTACGGGGAACCGCAAAGGCACTTTGTAGGCGCAGTTTCCGTGGGAGTTGCGAACACGATCGATCGTGACGGTCTCCCCCGCGATCTGCTCGTTGGCTTCCTGGGCGGTGGGTGGGTAACTGTTCATGGTGATCGTCAGGTGCGATGGAACCTGTTTCCGGTTGGTCTGCAACAGCCCGATATCGCAGCTGCCGACCTCCATCTCGGGGCCTAGCGTCCAAATTTCGCCATGGGCTGCCAGTTTCGTCTGATCGAAGAAGCCGCAGGGGTCCACGGATCGGATTTGCTCGGCGATGTCGAGCTTCTGCCGATCTCCCGCCGGCACCCTCACGCCGAACGTTGGTGCGGCGCCGGGCGGCGCCGAACGCGGTGCCCCCTCCACTGCCTGTGAGCACGCCGTCACAACCAGCGCCAACAACAGTGCGGGCACGGAACGCCCTACGATCCTCATCCGGGTCCTTCCTCGGCCCGAGCCGCGACGCAGTCAGGTTGAACACACAGTTCTGATCCCCCGAGCGCTCACACGGTAGTGGCCACTACCGCATGCAAACCCCCGAACTCACACAGCTGGTGGAAGGGTGGGAACACATCCGACGGAAGTCCGCTGATTCGTGGGGTGAGTGCGGAGGTATCTGGTCTTGCTTGTGTGAGTGCGCCTATGCGGTGGCGCGGCGCTTCCAGGCTGCGCAGCGTTGCACGTAGGCGGGCAGACAGGCGCGAGCGAATTCGGCGGGGCACCAATCTGTGGGCTCGGTGCGGCCGGTCCAGGTGTATGCCCATGCGGTCTCCCCGACGCCAGGGGCGATCGGCTGCAAGGCGTATTCGGGGTTCTCGAAGTCGTCGAGCACCTGCCACTCGTCGGTGGTAAGGCCGAGCAGCAGCACTGCTGGGGTTGTGGCCGCGGGCGCGGCTACGAGTCCTGGGTAATCGAGCCCGGGCAAGCGCGCAGCTCGCCAGCCTGCCAGTTCAACTGCTCGCCTCGGGGGTGTTCTGCCCAGCAGCACCTGCAGAACCGCGGGGAACTGCAGAGTCCCATAGGCCAGCAGCCGCTCATTCTCCGCCGATAGTGGGGCCAGCCGGCCACAGGTCCATGAGTTGCTGCGGTGTGTGGGGTGCCTGGTAGATGGCATGCAGTACCTCGCGGGCGGGCGCGGCTGGGGTGTCGGCGAGACGTGTGAACCAGTCGATTCCGGCTGGGTAGGCGAACAGATAGGAGCGAAGCAGCGGATTGGCGCCGCGATCGGTCAGCAGGTCAGCGATGTGGGAGTCCGGCCAGAACGGTGCCCGATGGCGTGCGACGGAGACCAGGTCGGATATGCCAGTCCCGTGGGCCAGACGCAGGTGCAGTTGAGCTCGGACCAATTGCTGGTAGTGGTCGAGGCGGACGCGGGTTGCCAACTGCTGGTCTTGGGGCACCACAAGCAGAGGCAACGCCTGTGCGACCCCCTCGAACATCACCTGAGCTTGGGAGTGGACTGAGAACACCCGCACCCACGCGACGTCGCTGTCGGCGCAGTGATCGGCGAGGCTGGCGAACTGTAGGGCATGGCCGAGCACCTCGTGCAGCGCGAATTGACGCACCCGAACCTTGCTGAATCGCGCATGCTTGAGGTTGATGCGCAGTCGCGCCGATCGCCCTTCGCCGTCGAGCCAGTAGCTCCAGTAGGCATCGGTGTCGACGGATTCGACTTTCAGATCGTAGCTCGTGGTCGTGCTCGTGGCGGCACGGACCACTGGCTCGAGGTCGGCGGCTGCCTCACGAATGGCGTCTGCGGCGTCGGCAGCAGCGATGGATCCTTCGACGACCATGAGGTCGTCCATGGTGTTCGGGCCCCACGTCACGCCAAGCGATTCCACGTGCTCGCGGGCGATTTCGCCGCAGTGCGCGATGTATTCCTCCGTCCATCCCGTGGGCATGCATCCCTGGGTTCGGTGGATGTACTCATCCAGCGGCAGCCGTTCGCCGAGAAGGGCGCAGCAGTAAGCGATGTCGGCGTCGAGGCGCGCGGCCAACTCGGCGTCGTTCTCAGCGGCAGCGCCGGCGGCGAGGGTGGTCAGCTGTTGGTAAGCCTCGAGTCGGTCGCCGACCGGCTCGATGACGCTGGTGGCGGGGTGGCAGTCATAGTCGACTACCGGATGAGCGCCGCGTCCGAGTTCGTAGCTGTTCCATCTGCGCAGCAGGTCCTCGGTGGCGTCACGCAACTGCCTCGTCACGCATGATCTCCCAACGTACTGTCACCGACTGATTTGGTCGCAGATGATCCCGCGTCAGCGTAATTGCGATGCCATTGTCGTCGTGGTCCCACAATAGACTCTCGGCCGCACCGTGTTTGTTGCCGCTGGGGACGACTTCCTCACCTGAGCAACTCACCAATCTACATCCGGCCTGGCGTACATCGATGCTGAATCGGCGCGTGTATCGTCCGATGTCCTGGTGCCAGTAGTGGGATGTCACGAACCTGCCTCCCGTGCAGGTGTAGCCCACAGTGCCTGTTTCTCCCGGCTGAATGGCCGGCGACACCTGGCACACGAACTTCGCCAGCGAGCCTGCGTCGTGGGTTCGCTCGATCGCCACCTCGTGCTGTCCGCGGCGCAGCGGCTCGATGTGCAGCCCGCCGGGTTGGGTGTATTCGAACCACAGTTGGCGAGGTATCCGGGTCAGCGGCGCCTCGGACATGTTGAACATCTCGTGGGTGTAGGCCAGATGGGCGCTGCCATTCGCGTCGATGGTGAGGATGATGCGGTGCTCGAGCTCGACGACATTGCCGATCAGCCCCGCCATCTGCACGATCTCTGTCTCATCGAGCCGCAACACCTGCGCCAGCGCGGCCAGCCTCTTGCCGATCTGTCGAGTATGCGCGGGAAGATCGGGGTGGTCGAACTGGACCGTGGCGGACCGCGCCGGTGGCTGCGCGGCTGGCAACTTGGGCAGGCCCCATCCAGTCAGGCTGGCGTCCCTGGTCAGCAGAGCGTTGGCGACCGCGTCGGCGAGCCGACCGGTACCGAATTGGTGGGGCGCTCCACGCTGCAGACGCGGGTTGTCGATCGAATCGGCTTGAGCGAGCAACTTTCCGGCCGTCCATCCGGGAAACATGCTCTCCAGCACGCGGCAGTGGTGGGCCCGCGGCATCCGATTCACTGTGCCGTTGAGCCACTTGAAGTACTGGCTTCTGGACGGGGGCGGAGACGCTGTGTCACCGGGGTTGCACAGGGCGGCGGCGTGCTTCTTGTACTCGGCCACGAAGTCGGGATACGCATGCAGATGTTGCTCTTGCAGAAGCAGTTTGAGAGCTACTGGCACAGCGACCACCACCTTCACGCAGGGCCGGTGAAGGCACCTCGGATCACCGGATCCTAGCAAAAGGAGACAAAAGGAGACTAATGGGAGACTAAATCGGACCTTCTGGCAGATGAAAGGAGACCGCCGAACGCGCGAACGTAAGACATGGTCATCCGCCATCCGGTGTCACCGCCTCTCGCCACCTCACTGGCGACCAGATCTCAGTGCGACCTGGACATGGAATGGGGCCGGATCGAGATGGTCCGATTCGAGGCGGAAACGCGAAACACAACAGAGGGGCAATCGAGATGACAAGGGCGCTCGAGACGTCGACCAATGCCGTGCTGCCGTCCTGGCAGGAACTATCGTTGGTGTTCTGGGGCTGCGGAAACGCCTCCGACGGCGATCATCCAGTGATTCGATCGGCCCGATCCCTGGCCGCTCTCCGGCGGCCGTCCGGACCCGTCGACAGGCCGCTCCGTGAGGGCGAACACCGACGCCAGGCGTTGATCCGCGATATCGACAGCTGGGTGGCGGCGCATACGCCGGGAACCCAGGGGATCGGCAAGGTGGTCGATCAGATCGTGACTGCCGGAGTACGCGTGCAGCAGATACTCATCGACCACCCGGACACGCAGACCGACCTCACGCGGCTGGCCGAGATCTGGAACAGGGTCGCCGCCCTCCTCGAGAACAGCCGGTCCGTGAACCGATGAACAGCCCATGGGCCGCGGCAACCGTCATCGTCCCGTAGCTGCCCGTTTCCAAACAATCCCCGCGTACGTCGGCTCCTGGACGAACTTCCAGCGATGCTGGCATCTGACTCAAGCCGGCCAGAGTGCCTGCGGGAGTGAACGCCGCGCACGAGATCACTCGGGGTTGATAGCATGATTGCGTGCCATCACTCGGCCGCTACATGGGCAGCGCGTACCGCCACCCCGGGCGCGAGTCCGAGGAGCATGCGATGGTGCGAGCTTGCGATGATGCAAGCATGCGATGATACGAGGATGACAGGCGTGGAGGACGGCAACAACAGCGAGAAGGTGAAGGCAGCCAAAAAGCCCCAGATCATCTTCCGTGTCTCGGAAGGGCTCAAAGGAGCCTTGACCAGAAAACTGACCTGGATCGCCGAGTGGCTGGATATGCCCCCCAAGGGAGCTCAGCAGCAGGTCTACGAAACCTTCACCCAACTCTTCCTAGAGAATATGTATCCGACTTCCGCAGTGCCAGAGATGCTGGCTCTGGCGCCTCAACTGAAGAAGGCCGGCCCTGAGCGGGACGCGGCACTGGCGCGCGCGAGAGACCTCTGGGAGCAAGGCGTTCGAGCTGAACTTGCTGAACACGATGCGCGGGCCGCGGGACAAGAGGCGATGGAACTTGCGCGGGCCGCGGCGCAAGAGGCGATGGAGGTTGCGCGACGCGCCGCTGAGCAGGCTGGGGAGTGACCGTCTGCCCGCGGGAGGACCGGGTCAGCGCGCCTTCAACTTCACACATCACAGGAGCGGCGGGCGATCTCGTCGCCCTCGAGGCCTCATGGTCGCGTCACAGGCGTCGGCCGAGGGGTCAACATGATCAGTTCGTGTGGTCGGCTGTCACGTGCCGATCGGTAGGCATCCATCGTCCAGTACGTGTCCCCGCCGTGCTCGTCTCGGACGATGATGAGGTCATGGGTGCTGGTGTCTTCGCCCAAGTCGGTGTGCCAGAGGTGGGTGAACCTCGGGTTCTTGCTGGAGGCGTCGATGATCTCGAGGATTCGTTCGATCGGGACGACGCCAGGAGCGTATAGGCGTAGCACCGCGATCATGCGGTGGACGACATCCTCCAAGTTGGTCAGCACCTCAACCGCCCTGGGGTCGAGCATGCATTGTTCGATCATGTTGGTCGGACGTGTCGCGGTGGGAGGTGCTGGTAGCGCCCATGGGAAGGTGGCGGCAGCGATCGGATTGGCATAGAGGATGTCGAAGCTCGGAGTTGCCAGGAACCATGCCGGTACGTTGAGCGAGTCGATGCGCGCGCGGTCGATGTCGCTCAATGCCACTGGCCAGGCGCCGATGTCGAGGCGGTAGAGTCCGTCGGCCACCACAGCCGCCAGTTTGTGCAACTGCCAGGCCGGCAGCTCCAATACAGCGCACCATCGTTTCAGCATCTGAGGCGTCGGCGTGCGGGAGCCGACTTCGTAGTTGTGCAGTGCCTGAGTAGTGACGTGGAGCTGGGCGGCGACATGGGCGAGGGTGTACTTCTTGGCAACTCGCCGCTGCCGCAGTGTTTTGCCAACCGTGGGTTTTCGGGATAGTTCGGCGAGGTCGATCTGGCCGTTGGCGAGGATCGTCGTCGGGCGAGAGACGGGCCGCTCGCAGTGCACGCGCGAACCGTCGACCGATCCCGTCCGCGGCCTCACTGCAGCACCTGCGAGAGGACCGATGGTTGTTGTGGTCATGGACGACTCCTTGCGGTCTGCCCCCGGCGGGCGCATAGCCGCCGAGCGAGGGCCGGAGGTCGAGCATCAGCGCCCATGGACAGGGCAGCGCTGGACTCCGGTGGATCAATCATGTAGAGGTGCGCCGTCTCGGATATCGCGGGATTCCGCGGGCGAGCAGGCAACCGAGGCGGCTTGGGTGTCGAGGCAGCGCCCCACCGGCTTCGCCTCCTTGCAGCGAAACGAGACCGAAAGCCATTGGTCATGGCGTTACCCCTCGACGAGGGGCCGAAGCGGTCCGCGATTCAAAGGGTCATTTCTCTGCGTCGCATCAGGCGACAGCCTCTTTGATCTTTATGCACATCTCACCCCGTTTCCCACACGGCCATTGGCCAGTAACGCGACCTTGAGTGTGAAGCTACTCTTGGGTTAGCAGTATTCGCGACACCTCGTACAGTGTCAATTATTTAAAACTCGCACTTCCGGTGCCATTTCTCTTGACGCCGGTTCGAATGGTGGAGTGCGGAAAAATAGCACAGTAAGTGCTACACGGGCGGGGACCGTCGGGAATTGCACAATTGGTGCAACGCCACTTCACCGCCGCCAACAAGGCCTCGGAAAGCGTCGGCCTCCGCGATACACCAGCGTGCGCCGCCCCGGTGCCCACAGCCACGACCGGTGTCGAAGTGGAGATTGATCCCAGCCCGGCGAGCCCCCCGCAACGACCGGCCACCGGCCGGTCGTTGCGTAATCCGTCACGTGACGAATAACGACGGGACCACGCACAAGTTGCGAGCCCACCCCTGTCATCTGTCGCTGTATCGCCCGGCGACGGCCGCGCACATTCATCCCTCCGGTGGTGGCGGCGCGAGCTGCTTTTTCACCGCATCCGGAACTGGCGTGACGGTGAGCTGTGGATGGCCGCCGAACGCGCCTGCCGAACCGCTGATCCCCGGAGACATCATGACGGGATCGGCGTCGAACCCGGCGCCCGCGGCGGACATCGGTCCCTTGTCGCTGTTGAAGATGTCCCGTAGATGCGGCTCGAGCTCACGAACCCACCAGGTGGACATCGCCGAAACGGATTGGCTCACTCGGGAGAATTCCCATCCGGCGTGCATGGCGGAGAATCGCTCGAGGACTTCCGGGTAGTTCCACCACTCGGCGTCCCACGACAGTCCTTTGCCCGGCGTGGGATCGATCTTGCGCCGCACGACCGGCACGAACCAGCTCTCGACCCAATCCCACACCGTGGGAAAGCGAGGGTTGAGCTTTGATAGAGCAGGGTTCGGCTGGCGCCGTTCGCGGAGCTCCTGCGGAACGGGTTTGACGACCAGCGGTGGGTGACCGGCGAACGACATTCCGGGTCCAGCGTCCGACATCGGTCCCGTGTCGCTGTCGAAGATCACCTGCAGGTGCGGTCCGAGGTGGTTGGTGAACCACAGCGACATCGCCGAGGCGGAAGTGGGGGCGGTTGCGGCGTCGGCCTCTTCCCAGGCGGCGTGCAGTGCGAAGAATCTCGCGACCACCTCCGGGTAGCGCCACCATGAGGGATCCCAGGCCAGTCCCTTGCCCGGGCTGTCGCTGATGGGGCGGCGGATGGTTTGGGCGAACCACTCCTCTACCCACAGCCACACCACTGGGTACCGGCGTTGGGTGGGATCCTGACCTTGTTCCGCGGCAGTATCGCTGTTCTGCCCTGGCTGTGAGCTAATCATTGACGGTGCCCTTCTTGGGTAGGGTCATCCGCGATCTGCGCGAGAGCGGCCGCCGCGCTGGACTTGGACTTGCGGATGATCGGCGCGAATTCGCTTTCCTGCCAGTAGGTTTTGCGTAGCAGCAACGGTTTGGATCCGGGCAGCCGAAGAATCGCCCGGTCGCTGGTGAGGGAGGCGAGGTCGGACATCTTCAGGATTCGCTCCGGTTGCCACGAGCTGGAGGTCGATGACTGTCCAGTCGCGAGGAAGCCGGTGGGACTGCTGGTTTGGTCGTTTCGGATGAAATGGTCGTCGATCAGCTCGCTGAGCGTTTCGAGGAACTGTTTGTCGTCGATGTTTCCGCCGTACCAGATCGTGCTCGCCGCATCGAGCATGATCTGGAATCCCTGATCACCCCAGACCTGCCGGCCTTGGGAGGGCGATTGCAGGATGGTGATGAGGATGATGCCGCGGCTGCCGTAGTGGCTGTACTGGAAGGGCAGCGACTGTAGTCTGCACACATTGGCCGCCTCATCGAGCACCGAGACCATCGGAATCGGCAGGCGGCCCTCGCTGGTGCGGGCGCCGACGGCCTCGGCTTGGTCGAGGACTTGCCCGACCAGCGCGGTGGTCAGCGCCATGGCGCTGTCAGGGCCTTCTTTCGACAGTGCATACAGGGTGTCGGTGCTGCTCGCGAACGCCTCGCAGTCGAATTCGGGAAGGGAATGCACATAGTTGCCGGGGCCGGTGACGATGGTTCCATCGGAGGAGACACCGATCGTAATGCGCCGGTTGGGCAGGATCGCCTTCGCGTACCGGTGTGCATCGAGCGACTCCAGGAACCGCCGCGCCATATCGAAGTAGCCGTCTCTCTGCCGTTCGGTGACGTTCTGCTTCGTAGTGATCATCCGCGCGACACTGTGCTCGCCGTGGGCGCGCAGCACCGCGGCGGGAACAGTCGACTTCTCGTGAGCCATCCATTCCACGGCATGGATGAGGTCTCCCCCAGCCAAGGCGGCGGCAAGCATATACGCGGCCAACAAGTCCTGCGCGGATCCGTCGAAGTAGGCGTCGGGTTGTGCACCTTCGCCCTTCTTGGAGCCGACGAAGTAGCTGGCTGCCTTCTTGGCAGCGGGTAGGTCCCGGACCGGGCGCAGCGGATTCCACCAGAAGTTCGCTTCCCCTGCCCGGCCGGTGGTTACGCCTTGTAAGTCGAACAGCCACAGCTCTCCGACCTGTCGGCGCGGCAACCAGGTGTTGGTGTAGATGTCAGGCTTGTTGGACGTGCAGACGGTCGGCCCAGGTGCGGTCACCACTGCGGGGATGGCGAGGGCAGCTGTCTTGCCCATGCGGGTTCCGGCGATGGCGACGGTGACCCACTCCCATGGCAGATGCACCGGAAGGTCACCGCGCACGGTCCTACCGACCAGCACGCCTCGCACGGCTGGATGGTCGGGAGGGATGTTCGGTGCGAGCCGGTAGGCCTCCTTGAGAGACCATTGCTCATCGAGCAGTTCGAGTGTCGTGGGGTTGGTCATGGTCTTCGCCGCCGCGTCGACTGCGCGGCGGGGCCCGCGCGCTGCGGCGCGTTTACCCAGCCAGCGCGCGGTCCCCGCGCCGAGCGCGCTCAGCAATAAGAACTCCCCGACCAGCGCGACCGTCGCGGCCGGTGGCCAGCGGCGGCGACCGGCCGCGAGTTCGACCAGGACACCGGGATGCCAGTCGGCGCCAGCTCCGGCGCCGACCCAGTAGGCCAGCAGCACCAGCGCGGCGAGAACGATCACCGCGCCGATCAGCGCGGCGACGAACAACTCGGTATGTAGCGGCTTGGGGCGGCTCACACGAGCGGTCATCGTGTCTCCTCTGTGTAATTTGCGACGCGCCATAGGTTTGCCGTGCGCGTCAGGGTCACCTTCAGCACCGCCCGGCGGTGCGGTGTGGTCTTGCCACCCGGGTGCAACACCGTCTGGGTGGCGGCGACGGTCACGGTGGCGGTGTCGCCGCGAATGAGGGGTTCGCCGAGAACCGTCGCGGACGCGGAGATCGTGTCGTTTGCAGCTGCCCAGGCGCTCCACTGCTGCACTGGCCGCGGCGGCGGGTTCGGTGGTGCCGCGGCTGCGGCGGCGAGCGGCCCGGTCAGCATCGGCGCGGCGCGGTGCAGCGCGTCCCAGCTGGAAGTGTCGCTGTTGGGGCGCCAGCTGAGGATCACGCTGATGGCGTTGCTGGCCACGACCTGCGGCGGACTGTCGTGCAGGTCGAGGGGGTCGATGTGGTTGTGGCTGTCGCCGCCGTCGCGGTCGACGGATGTGCTCACGTGGTGGACGAGCAGCGCGGCACCGAACAGGACCGCGGCGGCGGTCACGGGGACGAGGAACTTCCATCGGGTCATTGCGCAACTCCCGTCATCTCCCGTGCGCGTTTCTGAATTTCGGCGACATAGGCTTGTGTCTCAGCGAATGGTGGGATCCCGCCGTATTTTTCGACGTTGCCGGGGCCCGCGTTGTAGGCAGCCAGCATGAGGTCGACCGGGTCGCCGGTGATCTGACCGGTCGCGATCTGTGGTCGCACCTGATCCGCGAGGTGGCAGTTGTAGGCCCCTTGGGCCATCACCGCGTCACCGATGCTGTCGGGATCGCCCGCGCCGGCGGGGCCGGTGCGGTTGCCGTGCTCGTCGACGGGGTAACCGAAGCTGGCCCAGGTGCCGGGCATGAATTGGGCGTAGCCGCTGGCACCTGTGGGGCTGCGCTGACCTTTGCGGAACCCGCTTTCCTGATACAGCTGCGCGGCCAGCAGTTGAGGTGTCAGTTCCTGGCATTGCCGGGCGGAAAGCACCAGCCATGGTTTGAACTCCTCCGGGATTCGCGTGTCGACCAGTTCGGATTCGGTGTGCTCCCCCACCCCGGCGTCAAAGGGAAGGCAGGAGTTCTTCGCCGGATCGGGAGGTGCGATGGATCCGTCCAATTCCGGTGCCGGGCCGTAATTTTGATCCGCTGAGGGAAGCCCGTGCCCGAAGGTGGTGATGTGGACGTGGTCGTAGTGGTTCGCCGTGGAGTCGCCGCGGTCTTCCATCAGGTTCGATGCGCCGCTGCTGGGGATATAGGTCTGCCGCCAGATCATGTAGTCGATCTGCAGGTATTCGCGGTGGGTGAACAGGTAGTCGCGGATGCTGTCACCGAGCTGACGGCCGTTGTCGGTGTCGTAGTCGGGGATCATCACATCCACAGCCAGCCCAGAGGGATGGTCCTGAGAGATCCGGTCACTGGGCCGCCACCCGTGGAAGGTGGTGATCTGCGGGAATCGCGCGTGCACGGCCCGCGCCACGCGGATGGTGTCGATCTGCAGGTGCTGTTCGACGTCTCCGGGCGCCGGCGGCATCTCCGATCCCGATGCCGGAGGTGCCGCGGCGACCAGCGGAGTCGACGACTCCGGTGCCTCGGTGCTGCCGGTGCCCGGTTCGGCGGCTCGCTCGATCCACGGCATCGGGTCGACCGGTGTCCCACCGGTGAAGCGGCCGCCTTCCCACACCTCGAAGTGCAGATGCGGACCAGTCAGCTTCCCGGCGGCGCCTTCGTCGGCGACGTGCTGGCCCGCAGTGACGGTTTCCCCTGCCTCGACGTATCGTCCCTCTGGCCACATGTGCCCATAGACCGTGGAGTATTTGGTGGCTCCGATCATGTGGTCGATCACGATCCATTGCCCGAACCCGGATGCTTCACCCGCAGCGGCAACGACACCATCGGCCATCGCGAAGATCGGTGCGCCTTGCGGCCCAGCCAGGTCGACGCCTTGATGGTCGGGCCGGTCCGGTGGGCGGAATGTGTCGCTGACTTGGGCGTCGCTGCTGCGCATGGGCCGCGACAGACTGCCGGCGGGGACGCCTTCGGGCACCTCGGCGCCTGGCGCGCTCGCCGAGTGGCACGCGCCTGGCTTGCCACGACCGGTGGTGTCGCTGTCGTCGAGGACGGTGACGAGCAACGTCATTGTCACCAAGACGATGGCGAGAACTCCCGCTAGAGTTTTGCGCATCCGGCCGGGCCTTACGCCGTGCCGGGCTGGAGTAGTGCCGCAGACAGACGCGGGTCGCGCAATGCGGTCCAGTCGGGGACCGTGGGTGTATCAGTGCTCGTCGTGCTTGTCGTTTGCGAGCCTTGCAACCAAGCAGTCCCGCTCAAATTGTCGTCGGTTGTGGTGGGGTCTTTCTCGTAAGAGTCGCGTATTTCTCGCCACTCGAGATTGATTCCGCGGCCTGGGAGGAGGCTGGCAGTTGTAGCAACCGTTTGATACGTCATGCCTTGACCTGTCTCGCCGGACCGACTCGATAGCTGGTCTCGATTACGCCCTGGCCGCGCAAGCCGCGGATTGCGTGGTGCCACCAGTAGGTGCCGACGTGTTTACCCATGAGCGGTGCTTCCGCGGTGTAGGTCTTGAAGTGACCGCGGACCTTATGCAACGGGGCGACGTCACCGCGCAACTGTTGAGCGGACGCGAGGCTTCGGGCACGACCGCGAGTCGGCAGCACAATGGTGTGATGTCTCAAAGGCTCGAGTTGTTTGGGGCGACGTCCTTGCCTTCGTTTCGATGACGACTGTGGCCGATCAGTTGCGGCGGATTCGGTCACTTCGACATTGCGGCAGTTCATGAATCCGATTGCCGCCAACGACGGGATCAACGCGCTTCGCGAGTACCTTGAAAAGTCCGCCGTCAGGCCACCGGTCGTGGTCGCGCTAAGACAGCTTCCATCTGCATCGATCGCCACCAGGACAACCACCGGTGAATACCGAACGGCCGACTTCTGCGCCGTGAACAGAACCGACGCCAGCACCTGGACACATCCATCGGGCGCATTCAGGTACTCCTGAGGATCGTCCGCTGTGACCCACGCAGCGAACTGTGTGCCGTCGGTCCTGGACGATTTGGGAAAAGCCCATTCGAACCACATTGAATCGAACGGCAAGCGCAATGGGCCGAACAACGAGAAAGGGTTGTGAGATGCAGTCGAATACCACTGTTCTGGGTCCTCGGCGCACCAGGCAGCGCAGTCGTCCGCGACAACCCGGACGCTGCGGCGCACTGCTGTACGTATGTCCCGAACCGTCAAGGGTTCAAGAGGCTTCGCCATCGGTCCAATGTTGACGCCATGGCGATTGACACGCTCGAATATCCTCATCACCGCGCACCTCTCGCCGATCGAATTGGTGGTGTCATCCGGCCGCCTGGCGTTCGATCAGATCCGCGAAACGCGCATTCGTGTCGTGCAGTGCGAGCTCGATTTCCGAGTCCGTGAGCAGGGTTTGCACCGGTATTCCGGGAGCACCGTCCTTGGAGATTTTGACCATGAATTTGCCGATGCCGATCGGTTTGCGGCGCTGGCGGTTTCGTTGCCGACGCAGCGGTGCGCCACGTGACCACGAGGTGATCATTTCCGCCTCGGCGGTGGTGAACGACAGCACGTCCGACAGCCGCGTTAACTCCCCGGGTGGCAGGCCGCCGCAGATCACCATGCCGCTGCGTTCGATGAAGCCCTTGGCGATCTTGACGTCCACCTCGTTGGGTAGCGACTCCAGGTCACGGCCGGTGTGGGTGATCTGCAGCAATCCGGTGCCGTCGGTGCGGTTGAGGCGCGTCAACTCATCGATTCGGTTGACCATGCCCGCGCCTGCGCCGAGAACTTGCCACAACTCGTCGAGCACGGCGAGGAAATACTTCTGCGGCTCGAGCCCGACGTCGGCCAGCAGGTGAGCTGCCTCCATGGCGCCGTAGGCGTCCGACCAACAGCTCAACATCACTGCGGCTTTGAGTTTCTTGTCGCCTCGGGTCAGGGCGCTGACGTCGATGCAGATCGCGGGCGCGTCCAGATCCAGTGGGGTTGTGGTGTGGCCGGCGAAGATGTCACCGAGCGGCCCGTCGAGCAAAGCCTCCAATGATCGCCGCAGGGATTGGGTCGCCTCGGCGTACTCGGCATGCTCGGGTCCGACGGCAGCGACTTGCCGCAGCCGTGGGCTGCCGTGCACGATCTGCTCGGCGAGGTCTCGCACGAGTGGCGGCTCAGCGAAGGAGAAGCGGCCGCTGTCGCGCAGTTCCCGCAACGCCGCCGACAGCAGGGAGTGTTCGTAGTCGGCGACCGGAGCTTGACGGACGAGCTCGATGAGTGCGGCGACCATGGTCACTTGACGGGAGTGCACCAGCTCTTTGGTCTCGTCGATCACTCCGGCTCGCCCGGCCGCGGCCAGTTGTTCGACGTTGGCTTCCAGCCGTGGGATGGTGGCGCCCAGGGATCCGGCCGCCAGCGGATTGAGGTGGCCGCGCCCGTGTCCCAGGGTGATAACCTGCCCACCCACCGCGTACACCAGCTGCACGTACTCCGGCTTCATGTCGCCCGCGATGATCGGCACCTGCGCTTGTGCGACAGCACCCAGAACCATCTTCCTGATGAAGGTGGACTTCCCCAGCCCGGGCAGCGACAGTACGAACGCGCTCGGGTTGCTGATCAGCCCGGCTGCGAACCATGCCAGGACATCGCAGCAGGCGGGTTCTCCGGTGGTCAGGTGCACGCCGACCGGTGTGCCGACCAGGGGTGCGGCCGCACCGACGACCCACGGGTTGAGTCCGCAGGCGTGCATGGTTGTGGCCTGCCATTCCGGTGGTGCCTGCACGGTTTCCATCGCCCCGCCGCCGGGGCCGCGGAATCCGCGTGGCGACATCCGCAACGTCCGTCGCCACCCGGGTTCGTCGGCTTCTTCGGCCGCACCCCGGGATGGGTCGTTGGTCCTGCGCCACCGCGCCAGCGCCCGTCCGCGTTTGGACAGCAGGGCCGGCTCAGCGGCGACACCTTCGGCGATGTCGGCGGCGAGTTGAGCGAGTTCGTCGTCGGTCCAGGTTTGTGTCACCGTTGCTGCCCTTCTACGCAGTGCCCGCGACCCGAGTCATGGACGAGTGATCCGGCAGCAGGACACCCACACCCAGTGACGCGGCGTAGGCGGCGTCCATTTGCCCGTAGGTGCGGCGCAGCTTCAATCGGGCTCTGGCGGAGAGCGATTCGGTGATCGCTGCGGCGGTGGGGATGTCGTCTTGGCAGGTGACGGTGATGAGGACGCTGTAGCGCAGTAGTCCGGCGCCGCGGACTTGTTCGACGCGCTGCTGCTCGGTCGCCTGTACTCGCAGCTCGGATGCCGCGGACTTCACTCCCTTACCTTGTGAGAGCGACACGAGTGCGTCCTTGTACTCTTTGTCGACTTTGCGGGTGGCGTCACCTGCGGTGTAGGGGCGGTAGAAGATCGTCACCCGCTTGCGCTCAAGTGCGTCGTGGGGCGCCAGAAGGGGTTTGAGTACGGTGTCGGGGAATACCGACTCGGGTGGGGATTGCATTTCCCACACCACGGAGGTGACCGCGTCGTGACGGTAGTGGTCCCAGCGGGCGGCGGCGGCCGCTGGTCCGGCGTCCTCCCAATCCAATCCGTGGTTTTCGCCGAGGATGTCGAGCTCCTCGAAATCGGCTTCCGAGGAGGGGTTGTAGGAGCGGTGGACGAACTCCACGATTTGCGCCGCGGGCATCGGCGTCGCTTCGACGCCAGCGTTGAGCAGGTCTTCGTACAGACTGGGTAGGCGGCGCGCCAGCTCGGTCGCCATCTCTTCGGGGTCGGTGCGCCGCTCGCGGGTGGTGGCCTGGAAGGTGATCGACAGCCGCGCCAGCTGTTGC
Organism: Nocardia asiatica NBRC 100129; assembly: GCF_000308415.1. Taxonomy (GTDB): domain Bacteria; phylum Actinomycetota; class Actinomycetes; order Mycobacteriales; family Mycobacteriaceae; genus Nocardia; species Nocardia asiatica. Next base: position 49,306 of record NZ_BAFS01000468.1, read on the forward strand.
TGCTTGCCCGCCGGGAAGGTCAGAGCGGATTCGACCATGACCTGGGAGGCGATCTCCGAGCGGGAGTTGGTGATCATTTGCCCGACCTCGCGCCGCAGCCGAAGGCCTGTCGCCGGGATGGTTTCCACGACGACGACGGCGGCAGCGATGTCGCCGGGCAGACCGAGCCCCGCGAGATAGGCACCCCAGTCGGCGGTCATCAGGTCACGCTCCTGTTGGGTGAGCGCTTCGTCACCGCCGGGCCAGCACTCGAGCACGACCGTGTATTGGTCACCGCGGCGGCGGTGCACCATCCCGAACGGGTTTCCCAACCGGTCGATGCCCTGGTGCAGGGTGGTGGTGGCGAGGATGCCGGGCAGCCGGTAGCGGCCGCCGGGGAGCCGGGAGTGTGGTCCACCGCGGTAGACCGTTGTGCCGCTCGCGCGTCGACGCCACCATTGGATACGCAATTGAATCGCCTCGTAGACAGTGCGGCGGCCGACGGTGATCACCATGGGTGTCAGGACCAGCGCGCAGATGGACAACATCACCACCGCGGGTACCAGACCAGCGGTCATCATTGTGATCAGGCAGACCACCATGGCCAGCCCACCGAACATCGACACCCGCAGCGGAAGACCGAAGAAGCCGGTGCGTTGCGGATATGTTCCGGATGAGTAGAGGGGTCGTTCGACGATCTTCTCGGCACTGTTGAGCATCGTCATCGGGGCACCTGCCCGTGATAGTTGCCGATCGCGCCTTCAGCGAACGAACTCAGCCTTGCCGCTGGCCGTCCGACCATCCGCACGGCGGCCGCGGCGCTGCCGGCCACCGCGCCGACTCCCCCTGCGACCGAGCCTAATCCGGCGGCTACGCCTCGTGCGCCGGCGCGCGCGGCGGCGGCACCTCCAGCGTTGCTCGCACTGCTGCGGGACGCCGAACTGCCCGCACCACCGCCAGAGCGGCCTGCCGATGACTGCACCGCGCCGGAAGCGGGTGGGCTGCCTGCGCTGGTGGAGCCGCTGCTCGCTGTGGAGGATCCCGATCCGAGTCCTGCTCCGGTGGCAGGGGTGGAGCCGCCACTGCCACTGCCACTGCTCGGCGTCCGGGAGCCCGCTCCAGCGCCGTATCCCGCCGCGACCGCCGAGAGCTGGCCGCCGCCAGCCGAGATCGACGCGGCGGCCGGGGTGATGACGCGCACCAGCGCGGGCATGGATACGCCTGCGATCGCGAGCAAGACCGCGCCGACTACGGCGTCGGTGGCGGTGTTGCTGCTGGCGGCCCAGAACGCGAAGGCGTAGAGGAGGGATGCGACCGGTTTGAACAGTAGTGCGCTGACGGTGTATCCGATCAGCGACGACCAGGTCTGGCGGCCAGTGCCGGTGGCGGATGCGGCGGCGGCGATCGGTGAAACCGCGACGGCGATGGCGAGGACGGCTTCCCGGATCAGCAGGGCTATCAACTGGGCCACCGACCCGAACAGTGCGACGCCGGCCAGGACGAGGGACACGACTGGGCCGAGACCTGTTTTGTCGTCGATCCAGGCGATGGCGGTGACCTTCTGCGTCGGATCTCCGTCGGCGGCTTGCTGGATCACCCAGATGGAGAAACTGTCTCCGACCCGGTGCAGGAGGATGACCAGCGCGGGCAGCGTCCAGATCGAGAACAGGGTTCGGAACAGCATCCGTGCTGTTTCGTCGGCGCCTTCGGCGACAGCGTGGCGGCGCGCGATCGCCACGCGGATCGCTGCGGTGCCGATTCCGAACGCCAGCGCGACGATTTGTATTTCCCAGGTGAGGTTGCGGATGCCGGTGATCGCGGTGGAGTCGGTCAGCGATGGGATCGGCACCGACATCCAGAAGGTCATGACCAGACCGAAGGCGCTTGTACTTCCTTCCATCACCGCCTTGGTGAATTTGCCGATAGGGTCGGACCAGAATGCCGACTTTTCGATGACCCATCCAGCGGCGGTGGTGGCTCCTTCGGTGACCGTGCCGACCCCTGCAACTCCGAAACACAGTTCCGCGGTCTTGGAATTGACGATGTCGTCGAATATGTCGACGTTGGTGTCGATCGACATGGATTCTTTGCAGTCTTCGAGCGTGCCGTCGAAGTCGTAGCCGCCTTCGGCTTCGCTTTGGGAGAAGGTTGGTCCGGTTGATGGTGGTGGCACGTCCGGGCGGTTCTGGGCGGCTGCGGCTCCTGTCGAGATGGCCAGCAGCGCCAGCACGGCGGCCAGTAGTCCGGTCAGTCTTTTCACAGGGTCCATCGGGTCCATCCCTCGAGCGAGTTGTAGCGATGGCCGGAGCCCAGCGATGTTTCCTTGCTGGGTTGGACCTTCCAGGTCCCCTCGCGCCACAGAAGATTCAGGCGCATCCCGATCCAGCGCGGTGTTGTGGTCGGTGTGCCGCTGTCGTCGACCTCGAGGCGCAGTGCCCATTCGGCGGCGACGAACTCCGCGTCACACGACAGGACCCGGAAGGCGTCCGGGGCGACGACCGCAGCACGGAACTTCTCGGCGTTGCTCGGCATGGCCAGCGGTGCCTGGGCGATGCGGTCGCGGTCGTCGGCGGACAGCATCGTCAGGGCTGTGAACGTGTCACGGGCGGGTGCGCCGCCTACGTAGCTGCGCGAGATCCAGTTCCACCCTGCCAATACCGCGCCCTGGGGACTGTGCCGGTAGCCGGTGAGCACAGTTCGCTCCAGGCGGGTCGGTCCATCGGTTGGTGAGACGAGGACCGGCATTCCGTAGGAGTGTTGGATCATCACCTGCTCGGGGGAGGTGACCGCTCCGCCGGGGCCGCACTCGATGCGACCTGGGGCGGGTTCGCGTTGTGGCAGCGGTTGGCCGGCGGGATTGTTCGGGATCGCGACCTTGCGTCCATACCGGTCGCTGGTCGGGTCGGCGAATCCGCTGCCTGTCGGCGGATCCGCCGATGTCGGTGCGGCCTCGACTGTGATCGGTGCAGGGCTGGTGTCTGTGCTGCTGTCGTGGCGTCCGATGACCAGGACGGTGACTACAGCGACGACGAGGGCGATACTGCAGGCGAGGAGCAGAGCTGGACGAGCGCGCATCAACTCTCCAGGCGGGTGTATCCGTCGAGGCTGGTCAGTTCGACGGCGTCGATCGTTTCCTCGGCGGTGGGCAGCACGATGCGCCAGTCGTCTGCCAGCCACTGCAACGCGACGGGATAGGCGAATGTTCGCGACGGTGAGCCGGTTTCGGTGACCACGCGCGCGGCCGCGGTGATGGGTTCACTGCTGCTGTAATGGTCGATCTTGAACGCGACGAAGCGGGGCGCCTGGTCAGCTGGCACGACGCCGGAGACAGTCAACGGTGCCCGCTGGGCCGCGAAGGCGTCGCGGCCTGGTCCCGGGGCGGTGACGATGGACACCACCTTGCCCCACTCGTCGTCGTCGGCCAGCGCGAGATATGCCTGCCCGCGGATCGCGGCGAGCGCAGCGCCTTGCGGTGTCTGCTTGTATCCGGTGTCAACGACTCCGCTGTGGGTTGGCCCGTCGATACGCGATCGCGGCAATCGCACACCGCGGTAGGTGTCCCATCGCAGTTGTGATGGCGCGGCGGTGGTGTTGACCACCGTGGTGCTCGGTGCCGTGCCGCTGGGGTGTTCTTCCGACTGGGCGCTGCAACTGGCAACGCTGGTCGCAGCCACAACACCGCAGGTAGCGGAGATCAGCGGCCCGAGACGCAACAGCCAGGCAGGGCGGTGATGATTTGCTCGCATGCGTGTCACTCCAGCAGCCTGTTCGCGGCGGTGGCTGCCGAGCCGAGAGCTGCAGCGGCGATGAGGATTCGGATGAGGGTGGCTTCTTCCAGCAGTTGAGTTGAGGCGCTGGAGCGGCGCTGCCATACCAGGATCATCACCGTGGAGATGAACCCGGCCAGTGACAGCAGCGCGCCGAACCACAGGAACCATGTGAAGATCTGCGCCAGTGGTTCGGCGACCTGTCGGGGTACCAACTCCGGTTCCGTCGGCGGGCCCGCTGCGAGAGCGGGCATCAGAACACCAGCGTGTTGATGATCGTGCCGGCCATCGAGATCAGCGCGGCGCCGAGCATCGCGCCGACCAGTTTGGCTTGCGCGTCGCCGCCGCCGCCGGACCACCGTTGGTACGCCAGCATTGCGGCTGCGACGATGAACCCACCGAGGGTGGCGATGACCGCTGCCCAGATGAACCATCGCAGGATTTGGAGGTATTTCTCCTCCCCGGGTGGTGCTTCGATGCGGGTGGTGAAGTCTTGGGCCAGCGACGATGTCACGGCGTCATGGAGGCCCAGAGCGGTCATGGTGAACATAGGTGGTTCCTTTCTTCAGCCGCGGGTGACTGCGGCTCGGGCGGCGGCGAAGATCGCTGAACCGATCGACGCCAATTCGGGATGGACGACCTCGGCCGGGTCCGGTTTTCCGCCGAGGCGCTTTGGTGGTTCGGCGGGTGCGTCTCGGGGTGACCATTGGGGCATTTGGTCGTGATGCAGCAGCCGATAGACCGGAATGAAAGGCACCCGCCAGGCGGCCGGGGCGAGTTCTTCGACCAGGTCGAGTTGTCGGCGCAATGTCTTCGGCAAGGCACCGTCGTGGTCGGCGACGACTACCAGCCCCAGCAGGGTGCACTCGCCGATGAGGCCTGCGGCGGCTTGACGCAGGGCCACGTGCGCGGCGTGCAGGCCGACGCGGTGGGTGCGGGCGACGACGACGACGTTGCTGTAGCGGTCTGCGGCTGGCCAGCCGCGCCGAGCATCGCCGGCCGGTGCCCAGGTGCGGGCCAGGGTGCTGGCTCCCGCTCCCCCGTGCGCACCCACCAGCCAGAACGCGGGGTGCGGTGTCGCAGCGGAGAGTGCGTGATCCCAGACCGGTGCCAGTTCGTGTTGGTCGGGAACCTTCAATCCGACTGGTGCAGCGCGGCGTGTGTCGTCCGCGTTGCGTGTGCTCAGTGCTGCCGTGGCCATGATCGCTTCCTTTGACGGGGTCACTTCCCCGGCCTGGTGGCGCCGCTGAGGATGCTCGAGGCCGACACGACCGGTTGGCTGGGTGGGGCCAGCAAGGGACCTGGTCCGGTGGGGCGTGTACTGCGAGTGGGGGCGGGGGTGTCGGCGATGTCCGCGGCGGCGGCGATGATCCAGTCGATGACGTAGCGGACGGCGCTCTGCCCTTGGGCGCCGACGGGAGTGTTCGCATAGCCGCTGGTGTGTTGCTGTGCGGTGTTCCAGTAGCGGGTGTCCATGGCGATCTGCACCAAGCCCGCGTTATCGACGATCCCTTGCTCGATCTCGTTGAAGATGAGCTTGACGGCGTTGTCGATCGTGACCGGAGGAATCAGTTTCAGTGCCGCGTCGGCGAGCTTGGTACCCAAGATCCCCAGTGCGGCTGCCGGATTCGCGACACCGGCTGCGACGATCTGGACGATGGTGGCGGGGTTGAGCAGGTCCTTGGCGATGGTGATGGCGGCGCCGATGCCCATCCCGGCGATTTTGGTGACGGCTTTGATCGCCTGGTTGAGGGCGTCCTCGGGCCGAGAGTGTGGATTGGTGGACTCCACGAGCCGGTCCAGCACGCTCGGCCCGGTGGGGCGGACCTGGATTCGGCCGTTGCTGTAGGAGATGTGGTCGTTGACGAACGCCGCGCCGGTGTAGAGCAACGACTGCCCCACGGCCGTTCCGACACTGGTGAGGATGCCGATGGGGTCGGAGGGGTCGAGTTTGGACTGCCCGGCGACGTTGGCTACGACATGAGCGAGCGCGGCGTCGGGTGGGGTGTCACAGCTGAGATCGCCGGCAACGCAGAAGTTTCCGACCCGGCCTGCCACCGATCCGAAGGTGGTGCGGGTGGGATTCGGTGCTATCCCGCCACCTGGGGGCGGGGCGGCGGCACCCAGCCGCACCTGCGATACCTGCTTGGAGCGGGCACCGGGCACCGGCTGCGGTGCACTCTGCTGGGCAGAGGCGAAGACTGGTGCGCCCTGGGGGCGGGTGGGGTCGCCGAACAAAGCGACCCCTGCAAGGCGATCGCCGGCGATAGGGCCTGTGCCCGCGCCGATCTCACGGGCGATTTGTGACATGACCTGGGCGCCTTGACTGTGCCCGATCAACATCATCCGTTGGTTCGGGCAGCGCGCCGCCTGGTCGGTGAGCATGGTGCGGGTGGCGGCGACGCCGCCGGTGACCGACTGGTCGTAGGTGTCCTTGGAGCGATCGAACGGCTTGCCACCGAAGCTCGCTGCGTAGGGCACGTACGCGCGGCTGAGCACCGGCTTGGTCTCGTTGAGCGCCGCGCCCGCGGCGAGCACGATCTGGGCGCCGAACCCGGTGTCGACGTCGGGATTGGCGTCGGAGCTCGATTCGGTGGTGCCGTTGGCGACCAGCACATGCAGCGGCATGCAGTCAGCCGGTTGGCGCGTCGGGGCCGCGCTGGCGGCGGGCGTACCGGTGAGCAGGAGGGAGGTTGCGGTGAGGCCGGTGAGGACGAGGGTCAGTTTCATCGCGTCAGGTCCCGTCTCGCGCTACGACGCCGGTGATCAGGGCCCCTGTCGGGGATTGGGCGGCGTCGACGGTGGTGATCGTTTGCCGGTAGTGGTCGAGGGTGCCGTCGGGGCGGCGTGCGAAGAGTTCGACTGCGTGGATTCCGTGGCCGATGTTCTGCGCCAGCACGCAGTGGACGGTGCCTGGTGGCACGGTGTTGATGCCGGCCGCGAGGTCTTCGACTGATCCGACCCGTGCGTCTGGGCTGACGAAGCTGCGGGCGGTGGCGGCGTTGCGTTCGATGTAGTAGGCGCGCTCGAAGGCGGCGATGGCGCGCCACCCGGGCTCCGTTGATGTCGTGGTGACTGGTTGTCCGCTGCCGAGCTTGGCGCACCACGCGACGTCCGTGGCACTACTGGCGGTGGCCGCAGAACCACTGGTTGCGGTCGTGATGGGTGCTGTGGCGGTTGTGGTGGCGTTGTCGTCAGATGACATCAGCAGGGCGGCGCTGACCCCGGCCACGCCCAGTAGCAGCAGGACGGTGATACCGACAACAGCCCAGCTCATGTTCCGACCGCCTCGGTTGCGTGGTGATGGAGACGGTTCGGAAGCGGCCGCGGCGGGAGTGATCGGTGCGGGCGCTCCGGTGAACCAGTCGTGATCGGCGGTCGCGGGGTCGTCGGGCACGACCGTGAGCGCCACCGGAGATTTCTGCCGTGAGGCTGCCGCCTGTCCGGGGGTGTCGTCGCCGAACCAATCGTCATCGGGCATCGCCGACCTCCGCGACGCTGCGCATCCCGAGTGGATGCTCAGGCCAAAGCTGCTGCGCGATCTCGGTATACGCGGCGCGGGTGTACGCAGACAGCGCGGCGTCGGTGATCGCGGTGCCCTTGGCCAGGTGCGGGTCGAACGGAACTTCGAGCACCCGGGCGACCCAGCCGGTGTATTGGCTGCGCAGCTGGTGGGCTATCGCGACGGTGCGAGGCATCTGATGGGACACCACCAGCGTGGCCTCGGCGATCAGATCTCCGCCGAGGTGGGCATCGAGCCATTGAAGCGCCACCTGCGTGCGTGTGGCAGCGTCGGGTCGCGCGGGGATCACCACCACGATCCGTAGATCCGGGCGAGCCAACAGTGGCCGCAACGACATGGCGGACACTGACCCACCGCCGTCGACGACCGGCACCGCGCGCTCGGCGATGAGGCGATCGCAGAGAGTGCTCAAGGTTGCTCGTCGAGGCAGTGGGCCAGGTTCACAACGCAGCAGACCGGCGCCGGAGCTCGCCAGCGAAACGGTTTCGACAAGTCGCAGTGCGGCGGGTGAATCGCTGTCGGCCAGCCACGCTTGCACAGTGGCGGGCAGCAGACGCGCATCCGCGCCGCGACTGACCAAGTCTCCGGCGACCGCGTCGACCGCCACCGTGTGGAGCGCGGGCGAGGCGCACGCCAACCGGGAAGCCAGCCCCAGCACCGTAGTGGTGACTCCCGCGCCGCCGCACACGCCGGCGACCAGCACCGGCGGTGCTGGTGCGAGCTCGCTTCGCGGTGGCCACGCCTTCTGCTGGGCATGTGCCGAGCCGGGTGGGGCAGCGACCTCGAATGCGCCCAGAGGCAGGTTCCCGGCCATGGTCACACCTGGTTTGGTGGCGGCGCAGGCACCAAGCTCCCCAGCCACTGCTGGGCGGCTCCGACCACGGTCGACACCAGCGCGTCCACGGGTGTCGCGGCAGGCGGCTCCTGTGGCGCGGGCAGCTCCTCCGGGATCGGCTTCGCCTGGGCTGGCGGGGGTTCGGGAGCCGGGTCCGGTGCCGGAGCCGCGTCCGGTGGCGGATTGCTGCTGTCACCTGCGCCGAACGCAGTGGCGACTGCGGCACCGGCTGCGCCGCCGATGACGCCACCGACGATCTGGGCGGGCACACCGATGATCGCTGCCCCGGCCATGCATCCACCGATGCCGCCGATGGTCGCGCCCAGCGGAGCACCGACTCCGCCGGTGGGGACGCCGCCTGCGATGCCGCCTGCGATGCCGCCGATCAGCATCCCCCCGAAGCATCCGCTGATGCCGCCGACAACGGCACCGATGTCGGCACCGACTGCGGCGCCTACGTACGCGCCGCCGGTGGTGACGATCGGTAACCGATCGGCCTTGTCGCGCGGCAACCCGATCGCGTCGCCGAACAACGCGACTTGGTAGACGGCGTTGTCGTTGTGCCGGTTCCATTCGCGCACCAGCGATTCAGGGGCCCAATCCGGGCGCGGATGGCTTTCGGTGCCCAGGTGCAGCGTCAGCTCGGGCGGGGGCGGCGGGGTGGTCTCCTCACCCGACTGGTCCTGGGCCAGCTGACTGTCGGTGCCGGTTTCGGG
>NZ_BAFS01000467.1 GCF_000308415.1 Nocardia asiatica NBRC 100129
GAACCGCCGCAGCACCCGCGCCACGCCAGCCGAATGCCCGCCGGTGCCGACCGCGCACACCAGCACATCGACCCCACCGAGTTGCTCGATCAACTCGATCGCCAGCGCTTCGTAGCCGGCGACGTTGTCCGGATTGTGGTACTGGTCCGGGCACCACGCATCGGGCTCGTGCTCGAGCAGCTGCGCGACCCGAGCGCGGCGCGCCTGCTGCCAGCCGCCGCTGGCGTGAGGTTCGGTCACTATGTCGACGCGCGTTCCATAGGCCGCGAGCATTCGAGCGATGACCGGCTCCAGCCCAGGGTCGGTGACGACAGTGACCGGATGGTGGTAGGTCATTCCCGCCAGCGCCAAACCCATGCCGAGGGTGCCGCTGGTGGATTCGATGATGCGCGCTCCGGGCACCAGATCGCCGCGTTCTCGCGCTCGCCGCACCATGTGCAAGGCGGGGCGGTCCTTCATGCCGCCCGGATTGAACCCCTCGAGTTTGGCCCAGAACCCGCGGCCCGCGGGTGCCAGCGGCGCGCCGACCCACAACACCGGAGTGTTACCGACCAGCGCGTGCGGCTGGCGGGTCGCATCCGGCGCGACCCCCAGCGCCGCAGGAACCTCGGCACGCCTGCCGAGCACAACGTTGTCCATGACTGTCGCTTTCTGTATCGAGACCGCCCACAAGGGCGGAGCGTGCACGGGCAGCACACCGGCCGACGGTGACGACACGTCGGCCTGGCGCTGACCGATCAGCGTCGGGCGATACAGATGCGCGTCAGCAGGACTCTGCCGCTGACGATGGGCACGGCCGCCACGGGCGGACCGCGCACTCCACCGGGACCGACCCGGTACACGGCCGCGACAACCATGCCCACGACCAGCACGTACAGGAGCAGTTGCAGCGGCACGAAACTTCCGCCACCTGCGGGTAGTGCAGGTGTGATGGCGCAATGGACGGCATGCGGCGCACCGTGGGGTCCTCCGGCATCGGCGAGGGCATGGGCCGTGCCGTCCACAGCCGCGGCCACCAGGGCGGTGATCGGCGTTGCGGCGTCATGGGTGTGCTGAGCGGCGCCATGGTGATGCTCATCGGCGTCGAGCAGCGTGCAGTGCATCAGCGGCGCCATCAGCAGCGCCGCCGCGAGCAGCGCCAGCGTCAAGCCACCGAGCCGCAACCAACCGAGAAGCTTCACAATAGGGCCATTCTAGCGACAAGCTCGTGACCAGCGCTGCCGGCGTAGCCCATGTATCCGTACGCGGCAGATTCGCTGTCCGCGACGACGTCGCACGGCAGGTGTTCGTGCGGCAAGGCCCGCACAATGGGTGACATACTGCGCTGCTCAGTATGCAGGCCGCTCTCCTGACTACCGGGGATTTCCGCCACGTCGAGCGATAGGAGCTGAGCGGTGCTCTCGCACCGTGTAATCCAGCACACCACATACATACGCGGGACTTCTCTGTCTTCAAGCTACTATCTGCGGGCGTACTCAGCTGAAGTCATGTGATCGACACCATGGTCCCGGCGGAGCTCAGGATCGGCGACGCAGCACACTGTGCTTGAATCAGCACACCCGACGTGAGCATGCTCGGCCTACGGGCCACCACATGGCCCAGCTGACGTCGTTCCGCTATGCAGTTCACGTCTGGCAAACAACTGCGGACAACGCCGAACCAACGCGCTGCGTGGAGGGAGAGCAACCTCGGGTCCCACTTCGCAGCCGACCTGACCGGTCGGTGCCGGATCGGGTTCGGCGCTCGGCGTCGCGGTGATCTCGACCGAGACAAACCCGCCGTACCCGGGCGCGGCGACAGTAGGTCGGCACTTCGACGATGTCGACGTGCGACTGAGCCCGCCTTGATGACGGGCTCAGCCTCAGGTTTGCCGGTCTTCCGAGGTCGCGGGGTCTCAAGCGGCCTCGAGTACGGACTCCGGGGCCGGGGTGCGCATGGTCACCGCGGTGATCCCGGCGCCCGCCAGGGCGATGGCTGCCGCTCCGAGGAAGGCTGCGGAAAAACCGTTGGTGAGTTCGGGCAGATCACCGATTCGGTCGGCGCCGAACGCGGTGGCCACGGCGGTCATCGCCGCCAGTCCGATGGCGGAACCGACCTGGTAGCTGACGTTGACGAGGCCGGAGGCCAACCCGCCCTCTTCGGGACGCGCCGCGGAGATGGCTGTGCCGAGCGAAGGGATGAAGGCCAGCGACATACCGCCGGCGGCGACCAGTGAAGCGGGCAGCACGTCGATCCAGAAGTTGCCGGTCGGACGGACCAGCGACATGATGCCCAGGCCGAGTCCCAGTACCACCAGTCCGGTCACGATCATCGGCTTGGCGCCGAAACGCTGCATCGCCCGCGGTGCGAGCACCACCATGCCGAGCATGATCAGCGTGGTCATCGGTAGCAGAGCCGCGCCGGACGGGAAGGCGCTGTAACCGAGGACCTGCTGCAAATACAGGTTCAGGAAGAACCACATCGGTACCCACGCCGCGCCGAGTAGCAACTGAGCGACGTTGGCAGCGGCGAGATCGGGGGCGCGGAAGATGCCGAGCCGCATCAACGGTTGGCTCCGGCGGGACTGGATGACGACGAATCCGGCCAGCAGTGCGGCCGCGACGGCGAGCACTCCCCACGTTCGCACCGAAACCCAGCCGACTTCCGGGGCACGGACGATTCCGTAAACCGCTGCGGCTAGACCGGCGGTGACGGTGGTCGCGCCGAGGAGATCCACGGATCCGGACGTCGCCGCGGCGTTGGGCATCAGCACCGGCACGGCGATCAGCGCCAGGATCGCGATGGGGACATTGATGTAGAAGACCCAGGGCCAGCTGATGTACTCGGTGATGACGCCACCGAGGAACACGCCCGCCGTGCCACCCGCCGGCGCCGCCGCACCGTAGATCGCCAGCGCCTTCGTCAACTCCTGTGGCGAGGAGCCGAACAGCATCATCAACAGGGTCAGCGCCGACGGTGCGATCCAGAGCCGCGCCGCCGCCCTGGATCGCTCGGCCTGCGAGCTCGATGCCGACACTGCCCGCGGCACCCGCGATCACCGAACCGGCCAACAGCACCAGCCACCCCGCACCGAACACGCGACGGGCTCCGAACAGATCGGACAACCGGCCGCCGAGCAGCAGCAGGCCACCGAAGGCGACGACGTAGGCGTTGAACACCCAGCTCAGATTCTCCTGGGAGAAGCCCAGTTCGGCCTGCATCTTCGGCAGTGCGATGCCGATGATCGAGGTGTCCATGATGACCATGAATTGCGCGGCGGCGATCACCGCCAGTGCCGACCACTTTCGCGTAGTCGGCGCAGTCTGCGTAGACATTTCGATTCAGTCCTTCCGGAATGTTCGGACAAAATACCCTACCCCCCTAGGGTATTGCAAGGTCAAGCGGTGGTTGCTGCCTGACACCGCTACTGCTGGGCGTACCCCAGGCAGTGGCGGAGGTGGCGCACGAGATGTTCTCGCCGCGGGCCGCGGGCATCGCACCGGCATCCCATCCCTGACGAGAAGAAGCCTCTGCATGAGGGGTTTCGATCCCTATGCCGCCGCTACCGTTTGCTGTTGCCGCTCTACTCGTGTCGGCCAGCGCTGGTGGTCGGCGTCGATGACGAATGGGTGGGTGTGCTGGTAGAAGCGTTCGTTCACACGCACGGCGTCGGCCAGCCGGATCGGGTCGATGGTGCCGACCTCGTGCAGGTGGGTCAACGTTTCGGGATCGTGGCGGGGCCACGTACGCAGCGCGATCGTGATGCCGACGCTCGCGATGACGCCCAGCGTCGCCCAAGTGACGGTGAAACCGGCGGTGATGGTGAGCCAACCGGCAATGGGGTAGGCGATCAGCCAGGCCAGGTGTGACAGCGAGAACTGGGCGGCGAACAGAGCGGGGCGGTCGGCGGGCTGCGACGAGCGCCGCAGCACCTGCCCGGTCGGGGTGAGCACTGCCGCGGTGCCCGCGCCCACCAGCGCCCATACCGTGATAGCCGCACCCCAGCGCCAATCGCCCACTGCGGCGGTCGACAGGGCGATGGCCGCGCCGAGTCCGACGAGCAGGGTGGCCGCGCCGGTCAGCATCACACTCCGCGCATCGAGCCGGTCGAGTACCCGGGGCAGCGACAGCGCGACCAGCATCGTGCCGAAACCATTGGCGGCCAGCAGCATCGCCACTCCGGATTGGGTGCCGCCGAGAGTGTCGCGCACGTAGTTCACGGTGTTGACCATGATCACCGAGCCCGCGGCGGCGACCACCAGGTTCAGGCCGAGCAGTCCGCGCAGTCGCGGTGTGGCGGCGAAGATTCGCATGCCTACCGTGATCCGGTCGCGGAAGCTGCCCGACGTCGTCGCGCCGGCTTCGGGAATGCGGGTCGTGACCACCAGCGCCGCCGAGACGGCGAATCCGATCGCGGTGCCGACGAACAGCCAGTGGAAGCTGATCACGGCCAGTGCCGCCGCGGCCAGCATCGGGCTGAGCAATGTCTCCATGGTCGCGGCCAGTTGCGCGGCCGACAGTGCCCGGGTGTATTCGCGCTCGTCGGGCAGGATATCGGGGATGATCGCCTGATAGGTGGGGGTGAACGCGGCTGAGGCCGTCTGCAACACCGCGATCAGCACGTAGATCTGCCACACCTGGCCGATGAACGGCAATCCCAGCACTACGGCTGCCCGTATGCCATTGAGTCCTACCAGCAACGAACGGCGTGGGAAGCGGTCGGCGTACGCGGCCACGACCGGCGCGACAGTGACGTAGACGAGCATTTTGATGGTCAGCGCGGTGCCGAGCACGGCGGCCGCGTCGGCGCCGGCGAGTTCGTAGGCGAGTAGTCCCAGGGCGACGGTGGTCAATCCGGTCCCGAAGAGTGCCGATACCTGGGCGATGAAAAGTCGCAGATAGTCCCGGTGGGCGAACAATGAGTTGATCATGAGAAACACTTCCTGGATCTGGTTCGGGTGGGTCGCGGGTACCGGGACAGTGGCACGCGCACATGGTGGCTCCCCTTCGATGAATGGTCGGAATATGTTCCAGCTCGGTAAGTTTCAGTGTCGAGCGGTGATTGTCGGCAGCGTGAAGGCGGCGGTACGTACGACATCACCGTGCTGGAAATCCAAGAACAGGCGGTACGTCCCCGGTCCCGGTACGGCGGTGTGGAAGGTGATGTCCGGGCCGGGCGCGGTCGTTCCGTCACCAGGTTCGCCGTTCGGGTGGACGTGGACGTAGGCCAAGTCGCCCGCGCGGACAATCACCAAGTGGCCGTAGGCGGCCAGGTACGGCTGCAGGTCGGCAACCGGTCGGCCGTCTTTGCGCACGGTCAGGGTCAGCAGCCGGCCTGCGCCGGGAACCAGGTCACCGTCCAGGGTCACCTCGTAGCCGTCCACTATCGCGGTGCGCGTCGCCTCCGGCGTGGGGTGCGGTTCGTACGCTCCCGCGACAGCGAGATCCGCCCCGAGGGTGATCGTCTTACCGAGTGCGCGTGGGGCGATGTCGGTGAAGACGCGGTAGGCGCCCGCCGCGGGGATGTCCAGTCGTACGGTCCAGGTTCCGTCCGCGGCGAGTTCGGGATGCACGTGCCAGAAACCGGTCAACTCGCGCTGCACGACAATCAGATGCAATTCGCGGTCGTGGATGGGGGCGTACTCGGTGACCGGCGCGCCGTCCGGCCCGAGGATCTGGAACCGGAAGTCGACCTCACCCGGGCGCACGACCGGCTCCGCGAGCGCCAGGGTGTAACCATCCTGCGTGATCTGCAGCCCTCCCGGCAGTCCTCCGTCGTGCGCTCCGTGCTGTGCATCACCCGCGTGAGCGGCGTGTGCCGCATGCTGAGCATGCGCGCCGTGCGTTGCGTGGTGGCCGTGCACGCCGTGGTCATTGGTGTGGGTCTGCGTGGTCATTGCCCCAGCCCTTTCTGATTTGTTCTTCCGACACGGAGAACATATACCCCCAGGGGGTATACTGGCAACGCGAGCAAGTGTGACACGCCTCACCCGCAAGCCGGCCCCACGCCCGAGGGCGTCGCTGTCGGCGGGCATTGCCGTGGCATAGACCGCAACGAGGTCGCCGTACGCCTCGGAGAGGGGCGACGACGTTGTAATCGCGATCCGCGGCGGTATCCCGGGCGCTGAACCGCGCCGGATTCAGGACAACAGCCGCTTCCGCATCACCGACAGCAGCGGAAGCCAACGGGCCGGCCCGGCAGCCACTGGATCAGCGCTCGCTCCCAATCGCAGGCACCGATACCCGTGTCCTGCCCTGGACCAGGTTCCGCCGCGCACCTGGCACGACTTCAGCAACGCACTATCGACTTGTCCGGCCCGAGTGAACTCTTCGAAGGAGCGGCTGCCGACGTGGTCTGCGAAATGTTGGTGTAGCTCGCCTGGTAGCGGGTTTTCGGGTCTATCGTTCGGATTCGGCGGCGTGTGTGACTGCGGGAGTCGCGGAGCCGCTCGATCGTCCTGCGTTCCGATCCGGTGGTTGCACTGGCCGGTTCTTCCTCCGGTATCGACCTGGCGGGTGGCCGAATTCGGTTTTGAACGCGTGGGCGAACGCGAATTCGGATGCATAGCCGGCATCTCGGGCGATGACCGTCAGCGGAGTGTCGGTGTCGCGCAGTTGCCGGGCCGCGAGGGTCATGCGCCACCAGGTGAGGTAGGCGATGGGTGGTCGGCCGATCAGTTCGGTGAATCGGCGGGCGAAGCCGGCCCGGGAAATCCCGGCGTGAGCGGCGAGTTCGGCGACGGTCCAGCCGTGTCCGGGCGAGCCGTGGATCGCAGAGAGCGCCGCGGCGATGGCTGGGTCGTGTAGCGCGGCCGACCACCCGCTGTCGGCTCGGCGGTCGAGCCAGCGGCGCAGGATGTGCAGCAGCAGGGCATCCAGCAGCGAGCGGAGCATGGCATCGTGTCCCGGCCGGTCGACGGTGAGTTCGCCGTCGAGCAGGTCGACAATCGCCCCGACAGGGGTGTGGCGAGTTTCCGGGGCGGGCAGGTGAATGACCGCGGGCAGATCGGCGAGCATCGGGTGGGACCGGCTTCGATCGAGAAGGTAGGCACCACATAGCAGCACGGTCTCCGAGCGCGGTTCGGACGGGGGGTCCGGTCGGGACGGTCGCGGGTTGACCCGGCGCAGTGAGGTAGCAGCGGGACGAAGTGGTGTGGCCGGATCGTCGGCCAGCCCGTGGGTGCTTCCTCCCGGGAGCAGGACGATGTCGCCCGGCCGCAGCGCGATCGGGTCGGCGGCCGGGGGCAGGAACCAGCAGGTGCCTGCAAGGACCACATGGAATCCTGCGGCATCGAAGGCGGGAAACTGCCAGCCGAACGGTGCGTAGTGGCTGACCCGGCCGGAATGAGGCTCGCCGATCCGCATAGCGGCCACCACGTCAGAAAGAGGATCCACCCCATCGAAAATATCAAATGATGCTTCGACGGAGACGATTTCGTATAGATCTTGGATTCTGACGCATTGAACGTCGCGGATTGTTGGCTTTAGGCTCGAATCGCTGCTGATCATGCAGCGGAATCATTCAGCCACAGGAGTTGAACATGCTCGTCACCGTCTACGGCGCCAACGGCTATCAGGGCAAGCTCATCCTTGCCGAGTTGTCCCGCCATGGCATCGAGGTCCGGCTCGTCGGCCGAGATCGGACGCGGCTGGAATCCGCAGCCGCGGATGTCGGAATTTCCGACGCCGATCTTCGGGTGGCCGGTCTCGACGACCGCGCCGCTCTCGTTGCCGCTTCGGCGGGTAGCGATGTCGTCATCAACTGTGCGGGACCGTTCACCACCTCCGGCGCGGTGGTGGTCGATGCCGCGATCGCCGCGGGCGCCCACTACGTCGACACCGCGGGCGAGCAACAGTACGTGAAGGACGTCTTCGATTCCTTCCACGGTGACGCCGAGCGAGCGGGTGTCACGGTCGTGCCGGCGGTCAACGACGGCTGTCTGCCGGGCGACCTGCTCGCGCACTTGATCGCCGAACGGACCGGGCCGCTGGCGGAGATCACCGTCAGCCACTTCATCACCGGTGCTGCCGGTCTTTCACGCGGATCGCTGCGCTCGGCGCTGGCGACGATGGACGCGATGCGGTCGGGCGGGCTGAGCTATGACGAGGGTGCCTGGCGCAGCGGCATTCCGGCCCGGCGCGATCGAATCACTCTGCCCGACGGCCGATCCGTCGCGATGGCTGCGCTGCCGACGTGCGAGGTAGTCACCATCCCCCGTCACGTGCAGGTCGATCATGTCGAAAGCCTGCTGGAGGCAACCTTGAAGGCCAGCCTCGAAACACCTATCACGCCGGATTTGATCGCAAAGCTTCCCGCAGGCCCGACCGAGCACGAACGCGCCGCGCAGCGATTCACCTACCTGCTCGACGCCGTGGACCACCAGGGGCAGCAGACACGGGGAGTCATCCGAGGCCGAGACACCTACGGAACCACCGCGGTCGCCGCGGTCGAAGCAGCCCGGCGATTGGCGGAGGGCGACACTACCGCGGGAGTGCGCACCCCGGCGCAAGCATTCGATCCCGCCGACTTCCTCGACACCCTCTCCGGCTACGACCTCAGCTGGACCATCGAGGCGATCCCGAGGTGAACCCTCCCGGCCGAGCGCCGGGAGGGTTCACCGAGTATTGCAAATCGCAACCCTCAGCCGCAGACCCACAGGGCGTCGGCCTTGTTGTCACCGTCGGCGGGCACATTGCCCTTGCTGTTGTCGGGGACCGAGACGAGCAGTTGCCACTCGTGACCGGTCCAGTTGTAGACGCCGACCTTCTTTCCGGTGCGGTTCCAGTACGCGCTCAGACGATCTCCATTTCCTTCGTTGCCGATGTCGTGCAGCAGGCAGTTGTTGTCGACCTGCACGAACATGCCGGTGCCGTTGCGGTGGTCGTAGCCGCAGAACAGTCCGCCCGGGCAGTCATAGGCCGCCGACGCCGGCGTCGGCGTGAGGGCTGCGCCGTACCCGGCGACCGCGAGGGTGGCCGCCGCCGCGACGCTGAGACGGCGAAACAATGTGAATGAGAACATGATTGACCCTTCGTAGCCGATCGGATCCAGTACCGGAGCGGCGGAAATCCGCCGCACTCATGATGGGTGGACCTGGCCGCTCGCGACTATCCACCTCGCGCGAGTTCTGTCCGGGCTGCGCGGCGGGTCAGGCGCGCAGTGTGACCGACGGCGGCACACCCCATCGCCGCCGGTACAGGGCCGAGAAACGGCCCAGATGCCAGAACCCCCAGTCCGCGGCCACCGCGGCGACCGTGGTCATGGTGGGGTCCGCGGCGACCAGCGCGGCGTGCACGCCCACCAGCCGGGCTTCACGCAATCGCGCCGTCGGTGTGGTGTCGAGGTATCGGCGGAAGCCCTCCTGCAGGCTCCGCACCGAAAGTCCCACTGCCTCCGCGATGTCGGTGATGGTGAGCATTTCGTGCGCATGGTCGGTGATGAGTTGTTCGGCCAGGCGGATAGGACGCGGCGTCGACTTTCCGGGTGCGCCGTCGAGCAGAACTTCCGAGTAGCTGTTCGGCTGGGCCAGCAGCAATTGGGACATCATCAGCTGGTCGATCTGCGGCCGCAGCCGCGGTTCCAGGAACAGGCCGGGGCCTTCGGCGTCGGCCTGCAGCATGCGCAGCGATTCGAACCAGATCCGGGCGGCCGGTGACCGCAATTGCATGGCGATGGCCATCCGCAGCGGACGATCCGGCGGCCGGCCCAGCATCCGCCGCAAATGGTCGTCCAACGCGGCACGGTCGAATCGCACGAGGAGTTGTCTGCTGCTCTCGTGCCAGTTCATGTCCAGGGGCGCGTCCGGGTCCGGAACCGAGGCCACCGCCGGGTCGGAGGCGATATCCTCGGTCCCGTTGAGTATCCGGACCCACCCGGCCAGCGGTATTTGAACCAGGCGGAAGGTTTCGATGGGTTCGGTCCGGATCCGAACCTGAACCCCGTAATGCTTGTAGACGAGGCCGACATCGCCGTACCGCACGACATTGCAGCTGGCCTCCATGGTGGAAGCGCCCGGGTCGAGCCGGTGCTCACGCAGAATGCCACTCATCCCGGCCCGGGCCACCTCGGGGTCGGCGGTCCGGAAATAGCGATGCCCCGACAGCGGTTCGACGAACATCCCGACTGCCCTCCAAGCAGCAGGCGCCGCGCGAACGGGCCTGGATCAGTGAATGTCGAAGGTATTGTCCGTCGCCACGATTCCAACAGATCGGTCAACGTTGGATCCCGGCCGATACCCGCCCGATCGTGCTCGAGCCCTCCGAGACCGGTTGAAAGAGTTGGCGCTGGTGTAAGCCAGCATCGCAGGACCTCGGCAACGGCCAATACGGCACCGAGCCGCTCCGCGACGACTGTCTCCGTAACCCCTATGCGGACGATGGCGTCCCGAATTCTCTCTGCCGCAGCGGCATGGGCGCAGTAACGATCGCGGCGTTCCGCAGGGCGACAGCACCTGACCAGCTTGCCGGGCACATCAACGAACCTGGTGACACCACCACCTCGACCTGGCCGGGCGAGAAGGCGACCGGCACTATCGCGAGCCTTTCCCACAGTGCCTCGGCATGAGCCAGTACCGTTTCCACCGTGATCTAGCTCACCTTCGTCTCGCGCCGCAGTCGCAGCAGCGGCCGCTGTCGGCGGTCGGCCGGTGATGCCGACGACAACGTCGTTCGACCGCTTCGCGTGGGACATCGTTGAGGCCCGCGCGATGCTGACCGACCTGTCGAGCTGAACATCCTGTTCGGGCTCGGCAGCACGATCCATGACTGGCACGCTCGACGCCCCGGCGCGAGCGCCGTACGCAGCTGGGCGGCGTCGTGTCCGAGGATCCGCTGTCGGATGGCGGGCGAACGCGAGTCTGGCGGCCAGCCCCGGCCAGAGGCGAGAAACATCACCCGATGAGTACGAACCGTCCATCACAGGCTATTGTTGATCAAGTGCGTGACCTGTCACGCCAAGCGTCGTAGATCGCATTCGCTTCGCAACCAGCGCTTGCCGCATCCGCTCTTCTTACGGCGATCGATTTTGCTCCTCGGCAATCTCGCCATTTCGTGCCCCCGGCGCGGACCCGGAAGGTCCGCAGACGGCTCGGGCACCACCTGATGCCCGAAAGGCACCGCAACACCTATGAGTTCTGCTGATATCTCCTTTGCCACGCTCGGCGTGAGCGCACCGCTGGTGAAGGCGTTGACTCGCGCCGAGATCACCGACCCTTTTCCGATCCAGATAGACACCCTGCCCGATTCACTGGCCGGACGCGACGTGCTGGGCCGTGGCCGGACCGGCAGCGGCAAGACGCTCGCCTTCGCCATTCCGATGGTCGACCGTCTCGGCGGCGGTCTGGCCGGTAGGCGCGCTCCGAGCCGCCCGACCGGCCTCGTACTGGCGCCGACTCGGGAATTGGCCACCCAGATCGCGGCCGCGCTGACACCCCTCGCCGCGGCCTATCGCATGACCGTCACCACGGTTTTCGGTGGGGTCCCGCAGAACCGGCAGGTCCGGGCGCTGCGCGCCGGTGTCGACATTGTCGTCGCCTGCCCCGGCCGGCTCGAGGATCTGATGAACCAACGTCTGATCTCCCTGGATGCCGTCGAGGTCACCGTTATCGACGAGGCCGACCACATGGCCGACCTCGGGTTCCTGCCGGGCGTGACCCGCATTCTCGCGGCCACCCCGAAGGCCGGTCAGCGCCTGCTCTTCTCCGCGACCCTGGACAACGGCGTCAACAAGCTGGTCAGCCGCTTCCTGCCGGATGCCGAGCTGCATTCCGTCGATGAGGCGAACTCCCCCGTCGCCGCCATGACCCATCATGTTTTCGAAACCGCGAGCGTGGAAGCCAAGCGCGAGGTCGTACACCGGCTCGCCTCTGGCTCGGGTCGGCGAATCCTGTTCATGCGTACCAAACATCAGGCTCGCAAACTGGCCAAGCAGCTGACCCTCGCCGGAATTCCGGCCGTCGATCTGCACGGCAACCTCTCGCAGGGCGCCCGCGACCGCAACCTCTCGGTCTTCGCCGCCGGTGACGCCCTGGTGCTGGTGGCGACCGATGTGGCCGCGCGCGGCGTGCACGTCGATGGTGTCGAGCTGGTCGTGCACGTTGATCCGCCCGCCGAGCACAAGGCGTACCTGCACCGTTCGGGCCGTACCGCGCGGGCCGGCAATTCCGGTGAAGTGATCACCCTGGTGCTGCCCGGCGAACGACGCGACCTGGCCGACCTCATGCGCAAGGCCGAGATCACTGTGACCCCGCAACGGGTCACCGCCGATTCGCCCGTGGTGGCCGAGCTCGTCGGCACGGTTGCCCCATTCGTCGCGCCCTCCCACAGCGAGCGGGCGGCACATGACGACGACCGCCGCCGCAGTGGCAGACCGCGCCCAGGCAGTGGCGGACCGCGCCAACGCAGCGGCCGTCGCAACGGCGGTGCGGCGAAAGGGCAGCCGCGCGCCGAGCCGCGCGCTCACTCCGTGCGCGGAGCGGCCGTATAGGGGCCGTTTCTGTCGCTTCGGAGACAACCGGCACTGTGTTCTTGTGGAGTGAGCCGCCCGGGCCAGCGCGCTGGTCGATCCCGCCTCGCGCGCTGACCGCTGATTCGAACATGCCTTGATGTGGGAGCGCATCCGCGGCGCCCGGTCGCGTGATCAGCAGTCCATAACTCCGGCACCGAGTCGTGCCTGGCAAGTGAGGCACCGGTGAGCCAGCCGCTGTACCGGCGGAGACATCGGAAAAATGTGCGCGCTGAGTTGTGAGCGTCACCCTTGCGGTAAGGGGAGGCGGAGTTCGGTGACGGCGATGCGGGCGGCTTCAGCGATGGCGGCGTCGACAACGGGCAGGTGCGGATCCGCGCGGGCCGCCCGGGTGAATATCGCGACCGCGACGGGGTGCTCGCCGGGAAATTCGACGACCGCTACCTCGTTGCGGATGACCCCGATGGTTCCGGTTTTGCCTGCGACCGACACACTGCGGTAGGGAAATCCGGCGGTGACGCGGTGCGGCCAGACTTGGTGGCGCATGACGGTGCGCACGAATTCGGTCTGCTCGTCGGACAGCACCGCGCCGCTCCACAGTGCGCGCAGCAGACGAGTCATTTCCTCCGGTGTCGTCGCGCTCGTGTACGACGGATCGTACGCCGACACCGACCATGCGTCGTCGTTCTCGGCGAGCACGGCGAACGCTTCGGCGGTGGTGTGGGTGTCGGTGTCGCGGACGAGGCTGCGGTGCAGGTCGGCGGTGCCGCCCACGATTCGGGTGTGGGTGAGGCCCAGATCGTTCAGCAAATCCTCCACCGCACCGAGGCCCGTCGCGCCGAGCAGGACATCGGCTGCGGCGTTGTCGGAGACGGTCATCATCGACGTCGCGAGGTCGCGCAGGCTCATGGTCACCGGGTCGCGCATGACGGCGATACCGGTGGGCCCCGGCGTGCAATCGGACGGTGTCACCGTCAGCCGGGTGGCAGGATCGAGGCGCCCGGCGTCGACGAGGCGGCAGAACGCGACGAAGAGCGGCAATTTGTACACCGACGCGAGCACCACCCGCTCGGCGCCGCCCACGGAGATCTCGGTCGCGGAGCCGTCGCACCGGCGGGCGTGCAGCCAGCCGCTGCAGCCCGCGTCGGCGAACACGGCGCGGATCCTGCCCTCGGCGGTGCTCATCGCAGCCGCTCCCGATACAGCACCCGGTCGACGGCATCGGCATGGGCATCAGCGCCCGGACGGTACACGACGCGAACTCGCAGGGCGACCGCCTGTGGTGCGATGCGCAGCCAGGTCACGCCGGGCGCGGACGACGGAGGCACGGCGGTGAGCCCGAAGCTCGTTCCGGCCGCCACCGCCGCGAAAACAGTCCGGTCGTCGGGCGCGGGGACGATCGGTGCGTCAAGGCCCCGTTCGCGCAGAAGATCCACAACGGTGTCGAAGGCGGGAGGATTGGTGGCGCGCGGCGGACAGGCGAAACTCAGTCCGGCGAGCATGGGGAAAGTGGGACGTTCGGCGCCGGCACTGCGATGATCCGACGGCACCACGAGCCACCGCGGCATCCTGACGACCGGGCGAACTTCGACACCGTCGACCAGCGCGGGATGCTCGACCACGGCGACGTCGCACAGTCCGGAGCGCACGTCGGCGACCAGGTCGACGCTGGCGCCCACCGTCGTGGACACTGCGGTATCCGGGACGACCGCTGCGCGCAGCGCGCCCACACACGCCGTGACCACCCGGTCGGGCAACGCCGCGGTCGCGCCCCAGTGCACGGCGCCGTGGGCACTCGCGATGCGGTGCGACTCGGCGAGGAGGCGCTCCGCGTCGTCTACGAGCAGCCGAGCGCGCGGGAGCAGTTGCAGACCGGCCGACGTGAGCACGGCCCCTTGCCGGGTGCGGTGGATGAGGTCGACGCCGAGATGCCGTTCGAGCCGCCGAAGTCCCTGCGACAGCGGTGGCTGGGTCATGTCCAGCGCGGCCGCCGCCCTGCCGAAGTGTCCTTCTTCCGCGATGGAGACGAAGAACCGAAGGTGCCGGATCAGATCCATGCGGTCATTGAACCAGCGGATTCGCGAACATCGGTTCCGCTGTCCCGCCGAGCACTCCCACCGGCGCCGAACCGCGGGCGAACCTGCGACGATATCCAAGTCGACTCGCCCACGCCGGGGCCGGATATTGGCGGCGGCGGCGGCGTCGATGATGTGGTGCGGCAGTGACCATTTCTGACTTTGCTCACCGTTCCCCGCTCGGTCGTCGCCGGTTCCTCGCCACTGTGGCGGTGTCCGCGCTGTCACTCGCCACCGCCGCGTGCGGGTCCGGCGCCGGTGCGCCGGCGGCCTCGAACACCCCATCCGCGGCCCTGACTTCGTCGTTCGCCGAACTGGAGACGACACACTCCGCACGGCTGGGTGTGTACGCGATCGACAGCGGCACCGGCCGCACCGTTGTCCATCGAGACGGGGAGAGATTCCCGATCGCGTCCACGTTCAAAGGTCTCGCGTGCGGGGCTCTCCTGCGTGACCATCCTCTGGCAACGGGTTACTTCGATCAGGTGATCCACTACTCCCGGTCCGAACTCGTCGCCAACTCGCCGGTGACGGAGAAACACGTCGACACCGGCATGACCGTCGCCGAGTTGTGCGATGCCACGATCACCCTGTCCGACAACACCGCGGGCAACCAGCTGCTGAAACTTCTCGGCGGCCCGGAAGGCTTCACCGCGTTCCTGCGGTCCATCGGCGACACCGTCTCCCGCTTGGACCGCTGGGAGCCCGAGTTGAACACCGCCATTCCCGGCGACGAACGGGACACCACCACAGCCGCCGCCCTCGCCACCGACTACCGTAACCTCGTCCTCGGCGACATTCTCGCCGAACCCGAGCGAGAGCGATTGAAGTCGTGGCTGGTCGCCGCCAAGACGGGGGGCGCGCGCATCCGTGCCGCACTGCCCGCCGACTGGACCGTCGGCGACAAGACCGGCAGCCCCGCTTACGGCGGCGCGCTCGACGTCGCGATCGCTTGGCCGCCCGGACGCGCCCCGCTCGTCATCGCCGTGCTGTCCACGAAATTCGAGCAGAACGCCGAAGCCGACAACCCTCTCGTCGCCGAGGCTGCCCGCGCCGCGATTGGTGCGCTCGGGTAGACCATGGGAAGGGCGTCGGTCTCGTGCCTACGCTCGACGAAGTGCTCGCCGCCTTCGCCACGAAGTCGCTGCTGATCCACATCAAGAGCAACGAGCCAGCAGCGGGCCCGACCGGGACAGCATCCAGCGGGCAGCTGCGAGAACCTGCTGCCCGGCGGACTAGTGTCCGTGTTCGGGTGCGGCCTGCGGTTCTGGCGCGGCGGCGGCCAGCAATGCGTCGCGGTCGCGGTTCAACGGAGGATAGATGCGCCGGGTGTTGATGGCGCGCTTGGTGTCTTTGGCCTTCTCGCCGCACGCGACCACGTGGCGCTCCCATCCCTCGGTATACACTGCTCCTGCCGGTCCCAGATCGAGAACCGTGACATACCAAGGGATCCGCAACGGCTTCACGGGCTTGCCCAGAAGATCGCCGATGACGTTGTATCCGGCCCAACGGCCCATCGGGCGGCTGTGCTGGCAGGACATCACCGACACGTGCTCGTCGTCCATTCTCGCGGCGGCGACGTCGCCGGCGGCGAATACCCCGGGCACACCGCGGACCCGTAGATAGTCGTCGACGGGGAGTCGACCCAGCCGGTCACAGTCGACCCCGAAGTCCGCAGTCAGCGGATTGGCCCGCATGCCGGCGCACCAGACGACAGTGGCGGCGGGCACCACTTCACCCGAGGAGAGCGTCACGGCGCGCTCGTCGATGGCGACGACCCCGACGCCCAACTTGGTCTCGATCCCGGTGTATGCCAGCGCCGCCTCGACGACCGGTCGCGCCGATGCGCCCATGTCCGAGCCGACGAACGGATTGCGGTCGATCAGTATGACCCGCGGCGCGACGGCACGCGGGGCAAAGGCGTCGGCGAGCATCGCGGGCATCCCCGTCGCCTCTTCTATCCCCGTCGAACCCGCTCCGACGACGACTACTGTCGCGGCCGCCGGGTCGGCGGGGCCCTCGGCAAGCCGGCTCAGGTGAGCGTGCAAACTGGTCGCCGCGTCATGGGTATCGATGTCGAAACCGAACTCCCGCAGGCCCGGGATATCGGGCTTGACCACCTGGCTGCCCAACGCCAGCACCAGCCGATCGTAGCTGTGAGCGCCCGCGGTGGATTCCACGACCCGCGCCACAGCATCGATCGCCGTCACTTCGCCGATGATGTGCTCTACTCCGACCGGATCGAGAAGAGTGCCGAGCGGGATGCGGGATGTGCTCAGATCGGTCTCGTAGTTACGCACGCGGATGTCGTGATACGGCGTGGCACTGATCATCGTGACATCGACGGTTCCGACCCCCACACCGAGCTCGTCGAGCCTCCGGGCCGCCGCTAGCGCCGCCCAGAGACCCGCAAACCCGGACCCGAGAACCACAACACGCGAAGGCTCGGTCACTGCAGCGCGCTGCACATCGTCATCCTAGTGCCGACCGCACCGCTGCCTAGCGCTTGGCGGCCCGATCGAACGCCTCCCCGCCACTGGAAAGTTTGCCGCCACCGGTGGCGATCGCTCCGGTTGCGGAGTGGTCGCTGCTGTGCTTCTAATGGGGCCGGTCACCCTCGAGACCAAGATCGGAACGAGCGGACGGTGTGGTGGTCCGCTGACTGCTAGGAGTCACCATGACAACTGGATACGTGTGGAACACCCTCTACGGGTGGGCCGACACGGGCAGCGGAAGCCTGTTCCCGTCCGACGTCACGGTGGGTCTCCAGCCGATCGGCCACCACCTCGCGCACCCCGATACCAAACGACGGTTCCACGAATTGGTCGCGGTCTCCGGCTTGTTGGAGAAGTTGCGTCCGATCGAAGCGGTGCCCGCCACCGAGGCCGACATACTGCGAGTGCACACGGCGCAGCATCTGGAGCGGATCAAGGCCGAGAGCTTGCTACCAAAAGGCGGAGACGCCGGCGATGGTGTCTCGTCCTTCGGCAGGGGTGGATACGAGATCGCCGCGCTTTCGGCGGGCGGCGCCATCGCGCTCGTCCAGCAAGTGCTCGACGGTACGGTCGACAATGGTTACGCGCTGGTCAATCCGCCGGGGCACCACGCGACCCGTGCTACCGGCATGGGCTTCTGCATCTTCAACAACGTCTCCGTGGCCGCCGCCTACGCGAAAGACGTTCTCGGTGTGCGGCGCATCGCCGTGGTCGACTGGGATGTACACCACGGCAACGGCACCCAGGACATCTGGTACGAGGACCCTTCGGTGCTGACCATCTCGATCCACCAGCACCTTTGTTTCCCGCCGGAGTCCGGTTACCGGGAGGAGCGTGGCGCGGGCGACGGATACGGTTACGCGATCAATGTGCCGCTACCGCCGGGCAGCGGCGACGCCGCGTATTCGCATGCGATCGACCGAGTGGTGGAGCCGGCGCTGCGGGCGTTCGCGCCGGAACTGATCCTCGTGGCGTCGGGCTTCGACGCGAGCATCCTCGATCCGCTGGCTCGGCAGATGGTCACCAGCGCCGGCTTCCGGCACCTGACCCGCCGGATGCTGGAGATCGCGGACGGAACTTGTGCGGGCCGTATCGCCTTCGTGCAAGAAGGTGGCTACAGCCCGCACTATGTTCCGTTCTGCGGGGTCGCGGTGCTGCGCGAGCTGCTCGGTGAAGAATACGTGGACGACCCGTACACGCCGATCGTCTCGACGCAGGGTGGTGATGTCCTTCTCGAGCACGAGGCCGCGGCGATCGAAGCCGCCGCGGGACTGGTCGCCGAGCTCTGATCCGCTAGCGCAGCCCAGTCGGCGTCGGCCGTGCTCCGTACCGCTCCGGGGGGCAGAAATCAGCGGTCGGTTGTGCCTGTCAGACCGACTGCGGCGAGTCCTCCGCCGCCCAACTGGCCCAGCTCGGGCCCACCAGCTACCGGCCGCTACGCATGTCCGGCGCTACGGTGAATCGGGGCCGGATCGTGGCGGGGCGTGCGGCCGCCGCGACCAGGCGCGGGTGCTCGCTCTCTACGATCCCCACGTCGCCTCTTACGGTCAGCAGTTGAACGGGGTGCGCATGCGCCCGGCCGAAACAACGCCGAGCGCGGTACAGCGTCACCTGCTACGCAAAACCACGCGACATCGGTGCTCACCGCCACGACAATCTCCAGCGTGGAAGAGGTCGAGGTCATCGTCGCCCATCAGGAGCGCGTGACCCTACGCGCCGGTGACGTATTCCTGAAGATCGATGCCGATCAGACGCGCACCGACGCCGAGGTCGAAGCGATGGCCAGGGCGCCGATCCCGACCCCGGAGATCCTGTGGCGCAGACCGCCTGTGCTCGCGCTCGCCGCCCTCCCAGGAAGGGCACTCGGCCGCCTCGGCGAGCCGTCGGCCGCGTCGCCGGCGGCATGGGCCGCCGCCGGTGCCGCCATACGGATGCTGCACAACGCACCGCTGCCGCCATGGCCCGGCCACAGCGGCCGGGGCCTCGCCGAGTTGACGGCGCAGCTCGACGTCGAATGCGCGTGGCTCGTAACGAACGACGTCCTTCCCGCCGACCTGGTCGTACGCAACCGCCAAGCCGCCGAGGCCGCGCTCAGGCCGTGGGCCCCGGTGTTCACGCACGGCGATCTGCAAGTCGGCCACGTATTCGTCACCGGTGACGAGATCACCGGCGTGATCGACTGGTCCGAGGCGGGCCAGGGCGATGCCTTGTACGACCTCGCCACCCTGACGCTCGGGCACGAGGAGCGCCTCGGCGACGTCGTCGCCGGATACGGCACCGACGTCGACATCGACGTGATCCGCGCATGGTGGTCGTTGCGAAGCCTGCTGGGTGTCCGCTGGCTGATCGAGCACGGCTTCGACCCCACCTCGCCAGGCTGCGAGGTCGACGTACTGAGAACCCAGGCGATGCGATTACGCGGCATCCGGTCACACGCACTGCACGTTGGCGCCGGGGCGCTCGGATGCCTATTCGCTATCGCGATGTCCGCGCCGAACCTTTCGGTCACTGTTCGAGTGACCTCCTCCGTGCTGCCGCCGCTGGAAAGCAACTGCGGCAGGGTCGATATCACCTTGCCGAACATGCCTTCCGGCTCCCGGACCTCCACGGTCACCTTGCCGTCGACGGTGCTGACCACGACGGTGCCGTACACGACATCCGGGTGCGGTAGAACGCCTTCGGCGAGCCCGGCCGCAAGTCGATCACTTGACCGCCTTTGCGCTGCTCCAAGATGTGCAATACCGCGCCGACGGCGGCCGCCGCACCGATCAGCAGCAGTGTCACGGTCGTGACCGGCTCGATCCCACGGCGCGGCAATTGCCGCACCTCGACACCGTAAGCCGCTGCCACCGCCCGCGCCGACGGCACATCCCAGGGATCCAAGACGACAGCGTGCGTCTGCGACGGCACGTCCGCGGCCGGTGATCGACGTTCGCCAGATGGTGATGCGCGACCAAAAGTCCAGCTGCACAGGCGGGCCGGGCGATCGCACAAGATTCGCCGTGAACCGATAACACCGGCATGGGCGGGCTGTCCGCCTGCGAGCTGGACCGACTTGGCGGAAGCCTGGAACTGCCGCTGCCAGCGGTGGATGTTGCCCAGACGCCAACGTGCCCAGAGCGACCGCCACTGCCCGTGACGGCGGTGGCGGGAATATCATCCGCTCAGAGTTGCCATGCGACGGAGAGTCCGTTGCGAAATCGAGGGGGTACAAGGTGACCGGTTCCCAGCACGGGCCTGGCGGTCGGCCGCCTGTGCCGGGCGGCGTGCATCCCGCTGCGCAGCAATCCGATCCGCCAGTCGGCGGCCGGGCCGTGCCCCCTGGCCACGGGTTCAGTCCGGCACCGTCGTATCCGTCACCACCGACTCGCACCCGCAGAACAGTTCTGATCATCGCTGGTGTACTCGGGCTGGTGGTGATGCTGGCGCTCGGTGTGGTTATCGGCATCGTCTTCAGCGGTGGTGACCATAGCAGTGATTTCACCGGTGCCTCGGCCACTGCCGGCGAAACCCGAACTTATTCGATGGATACGATCACCAACGCCTGCGACCTTGTCGATGCCACGCCGCTGACCAAGTGGTCGCCTACGCCCAAAGGCACTCCCAAGCATGAGGAAACGCGGCCGTCCGCTTACGCAAGCGGCAGCCTGCAGTGCGATGCCGAATACACCAGCGCGACCGTCGACAAGTTCTCTCTGAACAAGGCCGCGATGAGCGTCGAGGCCGAATTCACGAGCGGTACGGCTCCACCCTTCTACGATCATTGGAAACACGCCGACGTCGCCACACCAGCGCCGGAGTCGGAATCCGGTGATGTCATCGGAATCGGCGAGCAGGGCTACTGGTACTCCGAAGTCAGAGGAGACCTCGTCGCGGACATGACCTACGTCGTCTGTGTGCAAGACGGCAATGTCTCGGTGCGGGTGAGAATATCGCTCACGCGCGAGAAGGGTTCTCCCGCCGTGCGACGGGACGAACTCGATTCGATCGCCAGGTCGCAGGCGAGCAGGGCGCTGGACGGTCTGCGTGAGAAGTAGAGGCCGGCGACTGGTGTGAAGCGGTAATTACTGCGCCGACGACCGACCGTGGCTGGAATACGATCGGATCGGAGTCGACGGGGAGCCCGTTGCGAACCGGAAAGGCTACGGGATGACCGATTCCCAGCACGGACCTGACGATCGGCCGACGCCGGAAAGCGCCGATCCTGCTGTAGCACAACCTGTTCCGTCAGCGGGCGGCTGGGCCGCCCCGGACTCGGCCAGGTACACACCTCCGCCCGGGCCCACCCCCGCCCACCCCGCTACCGGATACGGCCCGCCTGGTCGGGGATATGGACGGCCACCCTACCCACCGCAGGCAAGCCGCAGGACTGGTCTGATCGCTGCGGGGGTTCTCGCCCTGGCGACAGCGCTGACTGTCGGTGTAGTCATCGGTGTCGTCGTCGGCGACAGAGATAGCGAATCCGCCACTGCCGCGACCGCGTCCACCACCTCACCCTCGCCTCGAGCGGCTTCGACCACGCCACCCCGCCGGGAACCGGCGCAGGGCACCTATTCGATCCGTGGCATCACCAACTCGTGCGATCTCGTCGATCCCTCGCCGTTGCACAAGTGGTCGTCCACCCCGAAAGAAGCACCTCAGCATCGGGAATATCCACCGAGTACCGCCGACGGCGGCAACCTGTACTGCGCCATCCGCTTCATCAGCCCCTCGACCCTCCCCGACGACGCCACCGTCGACGAAGCGGGCATCAGCCTTCAAGCACAGATCACCGGCGTCGGCGCCGCCCCCGCCTACGACCTTTGGAAACAGACCGACACCGCCGCCGGATCGGGGCGCGCCTCGGGCGAGATCACCGGAATCGGCGTCCAGGGCTACTGGCATACCGCGACCACGGACACCGGCAACGGAATGACCTACATCGTGGGCGCGCAGGACAGCAATATCTCGGTGCGAGTGCAAGTCGCCGTCCTGCGCGCGAAAGGCGAACCCCCGCCGAACCGTAGCGAACTCGCCACGATCGCCGAAAACCAAGCCCGCAAGGCGTTGGACGGATTGAAGAAGTAGGACGTCGGTACAGGCCAGGGCGCGGCAGCGTTCGCACCGCGGTGTAGCTGGTCGATCTGCCGCTGGTCGGATGTTCCGGAGCACCGCACATGCACCTTCAGCAAGAAGACGCCAGGAGCAATCCAGCGCTCGCCTGGAGCCTTATGGCGATTCGGTACCAAGGTTGCGCCGTTGACGAAGGAGCCAACCCCGCTGCGCGACGTCGTAGATCACGCTGCAATCGATATGTTCCGGAGGCCGCTGACCGAGCCGCCACCGTTCGGAGATGGCCGACAGGTCCACGGTTACGGATTCTTCCGACACAGCACCGAAGCGCCCGATCAAGCACGGACTTCGATTGATCAAGGTCTCCGCTATCACGATGCCCGGATCGGGTATGTCGACCGATGACGCATCGACCTATTGAGGAAGCTGTTGGTCGCCAGGTCCACCACCAGGACCGTGTCGCCGGCCGAGCCCGACAACACGTCGGCCAGTTCGACGGCCTGCGCTGCGGTCGCATCGACTATCCACTAATCACCGGCAGCGCGTACGGCGAAACTCAATGGAAATGGTGCCCGCTCCAGCCCGACGCCGTTCACGACAAACGCGCTGTACGGCCCAACCTCGACCACCATCACCTCCTCGACACCTCGACGGAACGGCGTCACCCGGCCTTCGCCGACATCCCGAAGCACCTGGAGAATTCACCGCCGAACGGCTCCCTACACAAGGTTCAGCGGCGGCGACGCCGGAAAGACGACCGGCAGTGCCGCCAGGGCCCGATGGAACGGTCCCGGGCGCCAGACGAGTTCTTCGACCGGCACCGCCAGCTCCATTTCCGGGAGTGCGTCGAGCAGAAGGTCGATCGCGGCCTCGACCACCACGTACGCCGGCGACCGAGCCGGGCAGGCGTGCGGTCCGATACTCCAGGCCAGGTGGGATCGGTTACCCGCGAAGTCACCACCCCGAATGGCCGGATCGTTGTTGCACGCGGCCAGACTGATCAGCACCGGCTGATTGGCCGGCAGCCACGTATCGTCCACGAGGGTCGGCTGACGCGGATAGGTGGTGCAGAAGTTCGCGAGCGGAGGATCGTTGAACAGCACCTCGTCCAGCGCATCTCGGGTGGCCAGGCTACCGCCGAGCATGCTCCCTCCGAATCGTTCATCGGTCATCAGCAACAGCAGCGTGTTGACGATGAGGTTCTGTTGCGGTTCCACGCCGGCGCCGTAGATGGTGCTCAGGTTGAACAGCGCTTCCTCATCGTCGAGTTCCGCCGAATGGTGAACCAGCCGCGAGGCGACATCGTCGCCCGGATCGGCTCGCTTCTCGATGATGAGCTCCAACAACGCCTCGGCGAGATGTTTCATCCCCCATTCCGCGTCGAGACCTTCGAAAAGCGCTGCCACCCCGGCCGCCACCCGCTGCCCCAACTCCGGGGTGCATCCGACCAAACGGTTGAGCACTTCGAAAACCAGCGGGAACGCATACTGAGTGACGAGATCGGCCTCCCCGATCCGCAGAACGAGTTGATGAGTGGGACGGCGATATGTTCCACATCATGGCGCAACTGGTGCAGATCTATTCCGTCGAGTGCGTACACATGAGCCCGCCGATAGCGCTGGTGCAGTTCACCACTGCTGCGCAGCACGGTGGGGTTCCACTCCATCATCGGCCGTACCGGCGAATCAGCCGGGATGCTGTTCTGCCAGTTGCGTGGGTCCGCGGGAAAGCGCTCGGGATCATTGAGAATTCGAAGGGCGGCAGAGTAGCCGATCACCAACGTGGCCGGCACTCCCGGCGCCAGCTCGATGGGAACCAGGTCACCGTAGCGCTCCCGCATGGCGGCATAGGCACGATGCGGATCGTTCGCGAATTCCTCCGAATAGATACTGAAGCGCGATCCCACTCTTCCGGTGGGCTCGCCGTGGATCATCGGGCACCTGCGGACGAACGCTGCTGCGGCAACACCGGGATGTAGTGCACGGTCAAAGACGAGATATCCGGGTTCGATGAGGCAGATCGTTGTTCTGCTGGTGGGGACGAAGGTGCAGGGATAGGCGGCGTCGCCGTCGGCATCCGGCAGTCCATGCCCGCCGACGAATAGCCGCACTTCACCGAACTCATGACCGGCCACTCCCTGCTTCCGGGCTACGCCTACGCCGACGAATTCACCTACGGCCTCGACCTGATCCTCGACGGCCTCGCAAGCCGCCACATCGAGTAGTCACCTGAGGATCACTGAACCGGAATCACGGGCTCACACTGCCGATCAATGCGGCCCCGCCGCGTGTGGCGGGGCCGCACTCCGGCGCGGTGTTCATGAGCCGGATCTACTAGTCGTTCAGCCTGGAGTGGGGCCGGTGGGGGCCGCCGGGGGTGAGGTTGGTCTGACCGCCAGGGGTGAGGTTGGTCTGACCGCCGGGCGTCAGATTGGTCTGCGGACCGCACACCAGATTGGGCCAGCGACAGGTTGGAAGGTTGGGATCCTGAGAGGCTTGGGCGACGCCGGCGGTCACCAGGCCCACGCCCAGCAGGGCAGGTGCCGCGGCGATCGCCACGGCGCGTGCGAACCGGTGGGCGCGGCGGGTCGAGCGCTGGTTGGTCGTCATGTGAGGTGCTCCTTCGTTTCGTGTGACGGGGCGGTCCCGCTGTCGTGGTGACGCGTCAAGCCTCATCGACGCCGGACCAGGCGGAAAGGGCACCCAGGGTGCGCGGCAATCCACCCTCGACGTGGTTCGGTTCCACCAAGGTGGCTCCGGTTCCGGTCACGCCGACGGTTCAATGCCATCGACAACTCGCGATAGTTGAAAAGCGACAAACAACCCCCGCCGGCGGTTCCCAACATCGTCTCCGACGAGTGGACGACACACCACGGCCCGTGGTCGAGGCCGAGGAACTCGCGGGTTCCGAGCCGGTGGAGCGCATTGTGGTCGCTCGTCGCCGCGCACGGTGGTGTGCTGCGCGGTGCAGGCGGGGGACCGGTGTCGTTGCCGCCTAGCGACCGGCGACCGGCGCAGGTGAGTCCGCTCTGGTGCCGGGCCGGGCGACGAAAACTCGTTCCAGCAATACGTACAGACAATTCCGGTCGTCGTCGCTGAGGCTGTCCAAACCGTCTCGGGTGGCGCGCATTTTCGCCCGGATCGTATCGATTACCCGCTCGCCCTCGGGCGTGATGACGAGATTGGTGACGCGCCGGTCGGATGTGCTGGCTTCCCGGCGCACGAGGCCACGCTTCTCCAGCCGGTTGATGATCCCGGTGACGTTGGAGGCGTCGCAGGCCATGGTCTCGGCCAGCGCGCGCATCGCGACGGGCCCTCGGCGTAGCACGGTCAGCGTCTTGCCCTGGCTCGCCGTGAGGTTCTCACTCGCCGCCGCGGCTGTGAAGTCGCCGTAGTAGCTGCCGAGCGCCACCGAGAGCAGCTCCATGAGCTGGGCCGTGTCGACACGGGGAGCTTCTGCCATGAGAACCACCCTATCCGCAGAAACTTGACCATCTCAAATATTTATGTCTATCGTCTGCGCATTACTTGAAGTTCTCAACCATCTACAGTCTCGACTAACGATGAGAGGTATCCAGTGAGCGTCACCGCGTCCGAGGCGTCCCGCACGGCCGAGATCCTGTCACGGCCCGTCACCCTGAACGGCCTGACCGTCCCGAACCGCATCGTGATGGCGCCGATGACGCGCATGTTCTCCCCTGGCGGCATTCCCGGTGACGACGTGCGCTCGTACTACGCCCGCCGCGCCGCCGCCGGTGTGGGCCTGATCGTCACCGAGGGCACCTACGTCGGCCACGAGTCCGCCGGGCAGAGTGATCGAGTGCCACGGTTCCACGGTGCAGAGCAGTTGGCGGGATGGGCGAAGGTCGCCGAGGACGTACACGCGGCGGGCGGCACGATCGTGCCGCAGCTGTGGCATATCGGCATGGTGCGCAACCACGGCGACGCCCCCTACCCTGACGCGCCCGCCGTCGGCCCCTCCGGTATTCGCCTCGACGGCACCGAGGGCATCGGTAAGGCGATGACCCAGGGTGACCTGGACGACGTGATCGGCGCCTTCGCCGAAGCCGCGGCGGACGCCGAGCGTATCGGCTTCGACGGCGTCGAACTGCACGGTGCGCACGGCTACCTCCTCGACCAGTTCCTGTGGGCGCGGACGAACCGCCGTGACGATGTCTACGGCGGTGATCCCGTGGCCCGCACGAGGTTCGCGGCCGAGGTCGTGGCCGCGGTTCGTGCGGCTGTCTCGCCCGGCTTCCCGGTGATCTTCCGTTACTCGCAGTGGAAGCAGGAGGCCTACCATGCGCGGCTCGCGGAGACTCCGCAGGAGCTGGAGGCGATCCTCACTCCGCTCGCCGCGGCCGGTGTGGACGTCTTCCACGCTTCCACCCGTCGCTACTGGCGCCCGGAATTCGACGGTTCGGACCTGAACCTCGCGGGCTGGACCAAGAAGCTCACCGGCAAGCCCACCATCACCGTCGGCTCGGTCGGCCTCGACGGCGACTTCCTCCGTGCGTTCACGGGCGAGGGCGCCGAACTCGGCAGCCTCGACAACCTCCTCGATCGCCTGGAGCGCGACGAATTCGACATGGTCGCCGTCGGTCGCGCCCTGCTCCAGGACCCGGAGTGGGCGTCCAAGGTCCTGGCGGGGCGAATCGACGAGCTGAAGCCGTACGACGCGGCGGCCTTGCAGACGCTGAGCTAGGTGTATTCGATGGCTGCCCAGGACGCCGTCACCAGCTGACACAGCCATCGGTAGCAGCAGCGGCTGGTGGCAATCGTCGGGTGGGATGTTCAGCGGGCCGGGATGAGCAGGTGACAGCTGTTACCGGAGGCCAATATTCCCCAAGGGGCGATCGAGAGGTGAGCGACGATGAATGGCGGTGGGTCCGGCTGGGTGATGAGCGTCGTTCCGACCGGAATATCGATCAGTGGGCGATCTCCCGCCGCGGTGGGATCGGCTCCGGCCAGTACGGTGGAGCGACCGTCGGCGAGGTCGTAGGCGATGATCCAGTTTCGATCCGCGGTACCGACAGTGACGAGTAGCGCGTTGCCACTGATCCAGGCAGGCCCGGACGTCCCCGATGTGCCGGAGATCTGAAGCGGCGCAGGCATCGGCGCTGTCCACAGGTCGCGCCCGTCCGGCCCGGTCAAACGGGCGGTGTTGCCGGTGACCGTCAACTGATAGCCGCGTGCCAGCGGATATGCGCGCGGTGCGCCGGGCCCGGTGTCGTCGCCGAGGTTCTGGGTACCGAGTGGTTGGCCGGTGCGTGCGTCCAGAATGTCGAGATTGCGGGTTTTGGTACCGGACCCCGCACCGCTTCGCAGGACCGTAGCGACAGGGTCGGTCGGATCGTCGGGGACGTTCGGAAGGGTCAGTTGTTCGTTGGGAACCGACGTGCGGGTCCACAGCAATTGCCCCGATTCGGGGTCCAGCGCACCGACGATCCTCGGCTCGTAGACGTCGGCGGCATTCGATGTCGCGCAGCCGAACTGCACCGCGCCGGCCCGGACGGTCCACACGAGCTTTCCGAAAACAACTCGGTCGGGTGCGCATCCGAGGGCCTGGGCGTGGACTGTCCACATCGGCTCCCCGGTACGAGGGTTGTTGCGCGTCAATCGGTCTGGGCTGGGCTGGCTCGAGTCGGGATATTCCGACCAGCCCAGCTGCCGGTCCGGCACCTTTCCGATGTCGCGGCTCCACAGTTCCCGCCCGGTGTCGGCGGCGTAAGCGTGCACTCGGCTCTCAGCGCAGGAATCGTTGGCACAGTACGCATTCCTCCACCGGACCACGAGGACACGCCCCCCGTCGGCGGTGCTCACCTCGGGCTGGAGCGCTGGACGGCGGACGTACCAGCGAGTTGCGCCGGTACCCGGTTCGACGCCGGTCAACCGGCCGACGTGCGTGGTGTACAGACCGTAGGCGGTCACGCCGATGCTGTCGGGACCGCCGAAGTGGCGGGCGAGGGTGATCCTGGTGAGATCCAGGACCGGGGCCGTCGACGTGGGCGCAGGCAGCTCGGCGGCGGCGGCCGCGGCGCCGACCACTCCGGCGGGTTTCGCGCTGACGACGGCGACCACGGCGCACACCAGTGCCCCCGCCGCCGCGAACGCTACCGTGCCGACCGCATGGGCAACGCTGGATCGCTCGGCGTCGTGCACTTCCTCGCGAACGGCCGTCGGCAGAGTGACGACGGTCGTCAGACCAGCCACACCGATCAGTATTCCGGCGACCAGCCACAGCAGTAGCAATCCATATCTGGGCGACGATGGCAACTCGTCGAACGGAATATATCCGCTGCTGTCCAGTACGCCCCACACGGCCAGCAGCACCGTGATCGCCGCCGCCCATACGACGACGCCGACGATCGCCGCGGCCGCCAAATTCTGCCCGCGGCGTCCGCGCGTGCTTCGCCCCGCACGCCACAGCTGCCAACCGCCGATCGCCACCGCGATCACGATGATCAGGAATATCGTTGCATCGCTGCGAAACCGGGGGCCGTCCCACACGTGCCGGGTGTCCACGAAACCTTGGATCGTGGTCGGACCATCCGTGACCTGGGCCTCGGCGACGAGCCACCCCAAGGCTGCGAGCAACAACAGGCCGTCGCGCGCTCGCGCTGCCAGCCATAGAGTCCTGGACCGCATCTCACTCTCCGTTGCCGCTTCTGCGTCCTGTCATCATGCCAAGACCCCAGCAGCGGGAGGCGTCGAAGACTCGACAGCGTAGAAGCCTACGCAGTGGCGCCTTCCTCGACCTCAGCCTGCCCGTACTCCGCCGGGGTTTGTCGTCTTCTTCACCGCGCATTCGTACCCGGGCCGCGCAGGCTCGAGTTGCACGAGGACGGATGCCGATTCGAACGGCTCGCAGTCCGGAAGCGAGGAAGTGCATTGCGGCTCGCTCGGCGGGGAGCGTTCGCGCAACTGGTAGCGGCTGTGCGGGTCGGTGCGGTAAACGTTCCGGGCCGCGGCTGCTGGTACAGGCCGTAGGGTTGACGACGACAAAGGTTCCCAACGACAGCGGACAGGAGGAGATCATGCCGCCGTACAGTGGGCCCCGTCGTCCGACACAGGAACGTACGAAGGCGACGCGTGAGCATATCCTCGACAGTGCCGCTCGCCTGTTCGGAGAACGCGGGATCGCCGACACTTCGACCAAGCGGATCGCCGCCGAGGCCGGAGTGAGCGTCGGCACTGTCTACCGGTACTTCACCGATCGCACGGTCATGGTGGACAAGCTGATCGAGCGCCTGCTGGAAAGTGCCGAAGAACGCTTCACCGATCGTGTGTTCGGTCTCGCGGAGCAAACCACCGCAGTGCTGGTGAGGTCGATCTTGGAGGTCATCACCGATGAGTTGGTGGCGAACGCGGAGTTGATACGTGCGCTCTCGGTCGGGGTCTCGTTCTATGACACCGGCATTCCCGAGCTCGAACTCCGTCTACGCCTGTTCGCCAAGGTGCTGGTCATCCAGCTGCTGGGCCCAGGCGACGACCACAAGTACGACATCATGAGCATAGTGTTGGTCAACACCGGGATCGCGGCAGCGCTCCGCGCGGCGGTGCTCGAGATCGACGACCAGCAACGTAGCCGGGCACTCGCCGTCACCGCGCGTGCGGTCGCGGCGTGGATCGAATTCGAACGTACGCAGGACTCGGCATGAGGCAGGTCGAACGCGAAACAGTCGGTGCACCGACGAGTCGCGCTGTACCCGGCCTCTCGAGTCGGCATACCGGAGCGGGTACGTGACCTCGCCGAAGAAGGCGACTCGTGGCCCTATACAGGAACGCGCGAAGGTCACCAGGGAGCACATTCTCGATACTGCCGCTCGCCTGTTCGGAGAACGCGGGATCGCCGACACTTCGACCAACCGGATCGCTGCCGAGGCCGGGGTGAGCGTCAATACCGTCTACCGACACTTCACCGACCGCGCGGCAATGGTGAACGAACTGCTGGAAAGGCTGCTCGAGAATATCGAGCAGCACCTCATCCGCAGTGTGTCCGATTCCACCGGCAGAACCGTTCTGGAACTGACCGTCAACATTCTCGAGGCGATCACCGACGAACTGGTAACCAAAGCCCCACTGGTGCGGGCGCTCGCGGGAGGGCTGGCCTACTACAACAGCGCGCTCCCGCACTTCGAACCACGCCTGCGCGCGCTGCTGAAAGTTCTACTGATCCGGGTGCTCGGCCCTGGAGATGAAAATGGCCACGACGCGATGGCATTCGCTCTGATCAACGTCGGTTTCGCGGCGGCGGTCCGCGCCGCGCTACTCGACGCCGACACCGGCGAGCGCCAGGAAGTCATCGTCATGACCGCCCGCCTGATCGCGGCGGGAGCCGAAGCCGAAATCAAGGCATCGACAAGCGGCGGATGACCACCCATAACTGCCGGTCACCGGAGTGGGTAACTGGCCGCGCGGCTGCTCATGGGTCATATTCAGCGACTCGCACCGCGCAAACCTGCTCACCACAAGAGGCGAGTGCCCGTGCCCGAATGATCGAGATTCGTAATGGCAGCTCACACGACGTCGGCCTGCGCGTCGGGTTGGCTGCGTTTGCTGAACGTGCGGGCGATGAGGGCCGAACGTAGCTGCCACACACCCGCCGTGGTAGTGGGATCGAGTTCGGTGAGCTGGCTGATGCGCTTGAGCCGATAGTCGACGGTGTTGGTGTGGATCTGCAATGAGCGGGCGGTGCGTTGGCGATTCAGGTTGTTGCTGATATAGCTCCGCAAAGTTCGAAGCAGATCGGGGTGATCGTCGAGGGGGTCCAGCAGCGACCCGAGAGTTTCGCGCCCCGGCCCCGGCCGGGTCAGCTGGTATTCCAGCGCCATATCGGCGAAACGGTACAGAGCGGGGGCACACCGCAGCCGCCGCACCATGTCGAGCAGTTCGTGAGCGCGGTCGGCCGCACCGGGTACCCCAGTGGCCGACGCGGTGACAACGGCCGCTGTCACCGGTACGCGCGCCGCCGCCGAGAGCTGGACGAGCAGTTCGTCGAGGCTCTCGTCGCTCAGGGTCGCAGTCGGGATCAGGATCGTTCCGCCGTCCACACTGAGCAGCGCGAGTGCGTGCTCACCGCAGCGGGTAGCGAGTTCGGCCTGCAGGCGACGCAATTTGCGGCGGGCGACGACCCTGCCGTCGAGCATCGGATGCTGCTCATCCGGATGTTTCGGAACATCTACCGCCAGTACCGAATACTCCTCGGCGATGCCTACTCCGTCTGCGCGGACCATTGCGGCGGTGGTGTATCCCCCCAGCAGCGCGGAGGTCAGAGTGTGGACCGCGGTGTGGTGCTCACTGACCGCCGCCTTGTGCTCACGGACATAGGCGCGGGCGACCGTCGTGCTCATGATGTCGAGCATTTCCACGACCAGTTTCACGCCGTCCACCAGGGTGGCGTGATCTTCCATTTGCACATTCGAGAAGATGAGATCCATACCGAGCTTCAATCCTGCATGGATGGAATGCAGGACCGTGTCGATCGGCACGCCTTCCCGGGCCCACTCAGTTGCCGCATCGGCCAGCCGGCCGGTTTGCGCCGGAATATCCTTCCCGTCCAGCATGCCGGCGGACAATTCGAGGCAGGTTCGGGTGACGTCGTCACCGGGCAGCATGGCGCAGGTCACCACGTTGTCGATAGAGCGCCCGACCTCCTGCCGAGACACCCTCTGCATGCCTGCTGTGGGTATCGGCATCCGATTGCCCGAGACGGTCGATCCACCTCGAAGTGCCCCGTTGGCTGTCATCGTCGACTCCCTTCCGCCTGG
Organism: Nocardia asiatica NBRC 100129; assembly: GCF_000308415.1. Lineage (GTDB taxonomy): Bacteria > Actinomycetota > Actinomycetes > Mycobacteriales > Mycobacteriaceae > Nocardia > Nocardia asiatica. The sequence continues at coordinate 31,834 of NZ_BAFS01000467.1, forward strand.
TTGCTGCGGTTCTACCGGCCGATGGCGCGGTCGGCAGCCGCGCCAGGCGGCCCAACTGCCACGGCGAACGCGTTCGACCTGTGGCCCTTCATCGGTCGGGGTCCAACGATAGGAGGATCGCGAACTCACCTTCCACTCTTCTTTGCCCAACCCCTCGATTCCGGCGAATCACGGCGGCAACATGCGGCGGAGAACCCTTCGTCACGACGGTCATGGGAATTGTCGGGCGCTCATGGGAGACGGTTGCTCATCTTTTGCGGCGCTCACAGCGAAGAGCCGACGTCGGCCTACTAGCAGGACGCGCCGACACAGTTCTGGCGGCGGGGCTCAGGGTAGTGACGTCCGTTGCGCAGCTCGTACTTCAGCCTCTAGCCATGCGCCGATCATCTGAGCGGTCATCGCGATAGCCTCGCGGCGTTCGTGATCGGCGACTTCTCGGGCTGTTGTGCGCAGCACCGCCGCGGAGCTGATATCGATCAGCACGTATGCCATCACGTCATACTTGTGATCGTCTCCCCGACCGAGGAGCTGGATCAACAGCGCCTTGACCAGCGGGCGCAGGCGCGGTTCGAACTCGGTAATGCCGCTGCCTCGGGATCGAACTCCGTCGCCCAGCGCGCGCAGCAGATATGCGTTCTCGACCAATTCCTCGGTGAACAACTCCAGCATCTCGGTGAGCACCTTCGGAACCGAAGGGAGCAGCTGGGCAGGTGGGCGCTGCGACAAGTCGGACACCCAGTGTGTGAAGCGCCGCTCCGCGTTCACGAGAAGGCGCTCGAGCAGCTCATCGACGATCGCGGTCCGATCGGGGAAATAGCGATAGACCGTGCCGATGCTCAACCCGGCCTCGGCCGCGATCCGGTTCGTCGAGGTACCAGCGATTCCGAGGTGATCGAACAACCGCGCCGCGGTGTCGAGTATCCGCTCCCTCGTTTCCTTCGCGCGCTGCTGGGTCGGGCGACGACGCTGTCGAGGGGGCTGCTGCGGCATTGCACGTCCCTGTCTCGTGTAAAAACTGAGCTCTGCTCACTTCGACTTCTACTGTCGAATATCGCTGGCACTTGTTGTAAGTTGCTAGACCGTCGAATCGGCGGCCGGCGCTGCGGCAACGGCCGACACCACCGGCGCGCGACATAGGTCATGGGCTGGCCCACGGAGGTGCTGATGGCGGGCGGTCAGCTGCCCAGAGGTCGACTGGTACGAGGCAGTCGGCTGGGCCGACTGGTCGCGGGGCAGGCTGCGCGTGGAGTCGGGACTCGGTTGTCCATGATCGGTCGGCCCGACGAAGCCCGGCGGATCCTCGCTGAGCGGTCCACGCTGCAAGCTGCGCAGCAAATGGTCACAGTGCTCGGCGGTATGAAGGGCGCGGCGATGAAACTGGGCCAGATGCTGTCGGTTCTCGATGTCGACCTCGTCCCCGATTCCCACCGTGAACTCTTCAGAGTGAAGCTCGCCGAACTTCGAGATCGCGCACCGGAAGTTCCGTTGAGGGTGATGCGGAAGGTCATCGAGAGTGATCTCGGCCCGATGTCGCGAGTGTTCGCCGATTTCGAGGAGACACCGGTGGCCGCTGCCTCGATCGGCCAGGTATACCGGGCGAGGTTGCATGACGGGCGCACGGTCGCGGTGAAGGTGAAATACCCCGGTGTGGACGCGGCCGTCCAGGCGGACATGCGTAACTTGCAGTTGTTCGCCAAGCTGTGGAGATCCGTGCTGCCGAGCGCGGCCGACGCCGCCGTGCTGGACGAGATCGCGCGCAACATCGGCGGCGAACTGGATTATCTGCGCGAAGCGCGGACCCAGCACGCAGTCGCGTCGCGCTTTCGTGAACATCCTTTCATCACCGTCCCCGACAGTGTCGGCGAACACTGCACGCACCACGTTCTCGTGACAGAGTTCGTCGAAGGGAAATCCTTCCAGGAGATTCAGGCTCTGCCCGCGGCCGACCGAGATCGGATCGGCGAACTGATCTACCGCTTCTACATCGGTTCCCTGTTCTCCGACTACGAGTTCTGCGGTGACCCGCATCCCGGCAACATTCTTCTGGACGGGGGCGGTCGCCTCGCCTTCGTGGATTTCGGGCTCTATTACCGGATGAATCCTGTGGACGCCGAGTTCGAGCGTGCGTCCCTGCTGGCCGCCGGGGAGCAGCGGGCCGAGGATCTGTATCAAGCGTGGGTCGGCCGCGGCATCATCGACCCGGACGCCAGCGTCACACCACAGGAGTGCCTGGAATACGTTTGGGCCGCCTCGGGTTGGCATCTGCTCGACGAGGAGATCACGATCACCCCGGAACTCGCCACCGCTGCGGTGGTGCTCGCCATCGACCCGAGGGCGGACGAATTCCGGGGTATGCGGCATCAGCTGCTTCCGGCTGAGCACGTGTTCTCCAGGCGGGCGGAGTTGTTCACCTTCGCTGCGCTCGGTCAGCTCGAAACGACCAACAATTGGCATCGACTGGCCCGTGAGTGGCTCTACGGCGAGCCTCCGGCAACCGATATCGGGCGGGCAACGGCACGGTGGCGATCCGGGCGACTGTCGGGACCACCTCCGTAGTGTCGGGCTCGCCCTCGCGGCGGCGTGCGCCGGGATTCGGCGGTCGACGTGTGGTCCGGAGGGCATCGCCACCACCATGGGGTGTGAGTTCATCCGATAAGTCGGCGAACTCGCGCCCGACCGGTCACGATGACCGGTTCGGCGGCCTGGTCTGCGAATTCGCTGATGCCCTGGGTGGTGACCTCGTGTACGCATGCGGTGGAAATGTCGAAGAACAGGCCCGATACCGTCAGGCCGCGGGTGGCGGCGGCCTGACGGATCACCGGGTGGCGTCGCAAGGTCTCGAGCTGAACGGCGACGTTGACCATGCTCAGCTGGGCGGTTTCGTCATACCCTGCGGCCGCCGCAACGGCCCGCACCGGGTGCCCGGCACGGTAGGCGTCCAGGCTCGGGCGGGCATGGGCGAGCCAGGTGTCCAGTCCCGGTCCGGTGGAGATGCCGGTCAGCAGGGCCTTCATCGCGCCGCAGGAGGAATGGCCGCACACCACCACGTTGCGCACAGTCAGATGGTCCACCGCGAAGGACAGGGCTGCCTCGATCGAGGCGTCCGATCCGTCGGCGGGGTGCAGATTGCCGACGTTGCGGATGGTGAAGAGGTCACCAGGACCGCTGTTGGTGATCACATTGGGCACGATGCGCGAGTCGGCACAGGTGAGGAACAGCGAGTGCGGATCTTGCCGGTCACGCAGCTGGTCCAGGTGCGGCCGTATGACGTGGGCGTGGCTGCGATGGTAGGCGACCACGCCCGCTGCGACCGCGTCGCCGCTGCGCTCGCGCCACGGGCCGAGTACCTCGTCGAGCATCCCGCGTGCCCGGCCGCGCCGGGGTGGTCCGCTCGTGGCATGCTCCATGCGGGCGGTACCGATCTCCACGAATCCCACATTCCCACCGGCACTTTCGTGCTGGCGTGCCCAATCGTGGATGGCCTCGTAGCCGGCGTGGTCGAGGAAGTCGACGGCCAGCTCGACCAGTACGTCGGTACCGGCCGGCACCGTGGCCAGCTTTTTGGTCAGCTTCGGCAATGCCAGGAATGTGCACGTGCCCTCGACGCGGACGATCCAGCGGTCGGTGCCCTCCACCGGTGTGGCCTGTACCGATACCTTCACCACTCGCCACAGCAGCATCGCGAACGCCATAGCCAGGCCGATCAGCACGCCCTCGAGCAGGTTCAGGAACACCACACCGATCATGGTCACCGCGTATACCGCCAGGTCGCCGGTGCGATGGGCGAGTTGGATGTGAGCCAGCTTCACCAGCTGAATGCCCACCACGACGAGCAACCCGGCCAATGCCGACTTCGGGACCTGCTGCACGACGCCGACGAGCGCGATAGAGAACACGAGGATCCAGATGCCGTGCAGAACCGCGGAGGCCTGGGTGCGCGCACCGGCGGCCACGTTGGTGGAGCTGCGCACGATCACGCCCGTGACCGGAAGTCCACCGAGCATGCCGGAGGCCATGTTGGCCGTGCCCTGAGCCATCAGCTCGCGGTCGAAATCGGTGCGCTTGCCGGTGTGCAGCTTGTCCACGGCCACCGCCGACAGCAGACTCTCCACACTGGCGATCAAGGCGATCGTCAGCACCGCCAGCACTACTCCGCCCCAGTTGCCGCTGGGTAGGGCGGGCAGGCCGATGGCGTCGAACAGCGAGCTGTCGATCTTGATACGATCCGGATCACCAGGCAGCACCAGCGACAGCGCCGTACCCACCAGCACCGCGACCAGCGGGCCTGGGATCAGGCGAGCCTTTTCGGGCACCCGGCGCCAGGCGACGATGATGCCGATGACGATCACGCCGATGACGAAGTCGTCACTGTGCGCGTTCAGCAGCTGGCCGGGGAGTTCGGTGATGTTCTCGGAGGCCGAGCTGCGCGACGCCCCGCCCAGCAGCACGTGCACCTGCTGCAGCGCGATGGTGACACCGATACCGGCGAGCATTGCATGTACGACGACCGGCGCTATCGCCAGCGCGGCACGCGCGATCCGGCTGAAGCCGAACACGATCTGCAGCAGTCCCGCCGCAGCGGTGATGAAACAGGTTGTCGTCCAGCCGAACTGGTGGATGGTCTCGGCGACGACCACGGTGAGGCCGGCCGCGGGCCCGCTGACCTGTAGCGGGCTTCCTCCGAGGAACCCGACCACGATGCCGCCCACAGCGGCCGCGATCAGGCCGGCGGCAACAGGGGCATCCGAGGCGATGGCAATGCCCAACGACAACGGCAGGGCGACAAGAAACACCACGACCGAGGCGGGCAGATCACGACGGGAAATCGATGAAAGCCCTTCGGACCAGGGACTTCCCTGCGGGGCGGCCGATGTGGAGGGCGCATCGGTGTCGGTGGACATAATTCTCCTTCACCAGGCCTACGGGCCGGTGCGGTCGGTCGAACATGTTCTCCAGGCATCGAAAGCAACTGCGGGACGATGGTGCCGAGACATCAGCGTCCGGCAGCCTCTGAGGCATGCGGAGTTTCCAAGGTCAAAGTACCGGCAATAGTGCAGCAAAAATCCGACCAAAAGAATCTTTGTGAACGCCACCATCTCGAACTGCACCGCTTTCCTCGGCGTCACAACGAGGCACCGACAAAAATGTCGTCCAAAGAAAAAACTTTATGTGACGGCGGGTGCCGGAAACCGCCGGATGTCCTGCAGGTCCTTCGTGTGGCGTGTCGGGCGCTCACGACGAAATGCCACAAGCGGTGGGCAGAACAATCATGTGAATTCGGGTCACAGTCAGCGGTGGATGCCGCTGATACTGTGACGATCTACGACGGATACGGGAATAGTTGATCCAGAAATCCGAATTCCGGACAATGACATGCCACGGCCCCCTGGTTCGTGTTTTGATCGGTCCGTCCCGAACCCGGGAATTCCCTATGAATACGACTGAGGATGACTGTATGAACTCGAGAATTATCCGCCCGCTCGCCGTCGTCGCATTCGCGCTGTCCGCAACCGCCCTCGGCGTCGGCACGGCCTCGGCGGATGCTTCCGCGGCCACCCCGGTCACGGGCTCGGTGGAATTGTGTATTCCCATCCCCCTCGGCTCGGCCGAGAACACCTTCTGTCTGCCTATCGGATAGCTCGAGTGGCACGCGGCGGTGACGACATGGCTCGAGGTGAGCGCAACGGCGCGTTTGCAGACGAGCCGTCACCGCCGCGCGGCAAGCTCGGCCCTGAGGCGGCCCAGCCACCCTCGTCGATCGCCAAGCCCTGGCAGGCGCTGTCGCGGGCCGAATCACACCCATGGATCGCTGCCGAACCGGTGAGTAGGAGTTATGGTGGCCGCTGATACCGCGGACGTCACAGCACTGGCCGCCACGGCGACGCGCCTGCGCATTGCGTTGACCGTAATCCTGCGCCGCATTCGGAGGGATCCGAATGAGTGTCAATTGTCCGCGACGCAGTGGGCGGTCCTGGGGCGCCTGCATCGATGCGGAGCCATGGCCGCTGTCGATCTGGCTCGCCTGGAGATGTTGCGGCCGCAGACGATGCGCAACGTCGTCGACGGTTTGCGAGATCAGGGCTTGATCGTCGGCGTACGCGACCCGATCGACGGACGACGCGTGAACCTGATGCTCACCGACGACGGCTTGGCCTGGGTGTGCGGGCAACAGGGGTCAGTGAACAACGCTCTCGCGCGATTTCTTGCGGAGCGCTTGCCGTCCGACGAGCTGAAGAAGGTGCACGAAGCGCTGGATCTGCTGGAAAAGATCGCCTACGGGTGATCCACTCACTCCGGTCACGCATTCGGCGGCGAGCGCACAGCCGACAGGTGCGCTGCACCGCTCACCAGCGTCTCGGCATGAAGTCGACGAAGCGAAAGCAAGACATGGACGATATCCGACGAACTGAAGCAGACGGATTGTCTGCGACCTGGCGGCTGTTTCAGGACCAACTGATCTCTATCGTCGCCGTCCATGACGCATCCGGCGCCACAACGATCGCATCCTTCGGCCCCGACGACTTTCCGGATCTCGCTCGAGCACGAGAACTCCTTCCGGAACTCGACAAGTTGTGGGACGCCGTACGTCACGATCTCTGGACCAAAATCATCGCTCCGCAACCTCGGTGTCGACAATGGCGATGGATGTGAAACCGACGCTGCGCCCACTGTCGCGTTCGCGTCCGCGCGGTGAGCCAGAGCGCTGTCACCCGACGGAGCCGCCACGTCTGCCCAGGCGCGCCGCGAGCGCCTCGATGAGCAAGCTCGCGATGATCGCCTGTCCGGTGGTGGCGAAGTGAATCCGATCTGCGCTGAGCAGGTTGGGCCGGTCGTTGAGTGGGTGATCCCAGCAGTCGGCGACCGCCGCGTCGTACTCGGCCGCCAGTGTGCGCGTGATGCCGTTGAGGCGGGCGACGCGGTCGCTGAAGTCGGGGAACGCCGGGATCACGAAGGCGCGGCCGAGTGTGAAGACGGTCAACTGAGCGCCTGTCGCGCAGGCCCACTCGTACATCGCGCGCAGGTCGTCCTCGATCCGGTTCCAGTCGGGTTCGCGTCGCATGATGTCGTTCGCGCCGCTGTTGAGGTGCAGCAGGTCCGGGCCGAAGTCCTCGATCCGCTGGGCCTGCTCCTCGAGTGCCTGCGCGGTGGTCGCGCCGACCCTCGCCGTGTTGAGGTAGAGAAGGTCGGGACGGACCTGCCGTAGCGCGCGTCGCACCCGAGCCGACCATCCCAGGTCGTCGTAACCGGGCGTGGCGTCGCCGACGCCGAGCGAGAGGCTGTCACCGAAGACGCCGAATCGTCGCCACGGGGCGCCCGCGAGGATGCTCGCGGCCTCGTCCGGAGAGAGAACGTGGGGGTCCGTGGCTTCCGTGAGCAAATGTGGCTGTGTCGTCATTGTTTTTCTCACTTGTCCTCGATATCTCGACTGTTGTGTTGCCGGATCCCGAGCGCGGTCGTCGCGCTGACGAGCGCCAGCGCGGTGACGAGAATCCAGCCGTGCCGAAAGACGTCACCGGTGTATAGGGCGGCCTGGCTGCCCAGGATCGCCACGAGCCCGGCGACTCCCAGGGCGTAGCCCGCTTGGCGGGCGGTGTTGACGACTGCACTGCCCGTGGCGGCATCCGACGGGGCGAGGTGGGCGGTGGCAGCGCCGATGAGCGTGGGCATGGCGATTCCGATGCCGACGCCGGTGATGACCCAACCGGGCAGGACATCGGTGGCGTAGTGCCCTGCGTCCCGGGCGGCCAGCAGCAGCGAGCCGAGTCCGAAGATCGCGAGGCCGACCGAGACGACGAATCTGGGCTGCACGCTTCCGGCCCAGCGCTGGGTAAGGGTAGCGAACAGCGGCACGGTCAACGGTCCGGGGAGAATGGCCAGACCGGCCTGCAGGGGGCTGTAGTCGGCGACCGTCTGCATCCACAATGACACGCTGAGGAACAGGGCGCCGAAGGCGCTGGTGAACAGCAGGGTCGTGAGGTTGGCGACGCTGAAGCTGGCTACCTGGAACAGGCGCGGTGCCATGACCGGCGCCGGATGCGTCCGGACGCGATAGGCGAGCAGCGCCACGGCGACTGTGGTGACCGCGGCGGCCAGCAGCATCGGCGCCGAGCCCCATCCCCACTCCTCGGCCTTCACCAAACCCAGTGACAGCGCGCCGATCGCGACCGCGACCGCGAGCGCGCCCACCGGGTCGGGAATCCGCGTGCCCGCCGACCGCCGGCCCTCGGGGAGCAGACGGGCGGCCACCACGAGCGCGACGAGGCCGATGGGCACATTGAGCAGGAACGCCCACCGCCACGAGGTCTCGGCCAGCAGGCCTCCGATGACCGGCCCGAGCGCGCCCGCGAACGAGGAAGTGGTGGCCCAGATCTTCACGGCACCGGTGCGACGCGCCTCGGGTAGGACGCTGAGAATCAGTCCGAGGCTCGCCGGCGTCAGCACCGCCGCGCCGGCCGCCTGGGCGACCCGGAAGGCGATCAGGAATTCCAACGTGGGCGCGGCCGCGCATCCGAGGCTGGCGATGGTGAACATCGCCAGTCCGATCTGGAATCCCTGTTTGCGGCCGTATCGGTCGGACAGGGCACCTGCCGGGATCAGACACGCGGCGTACACGACGATGTAGGCGTTGAGGACCCAACTCAGTCCGGCCAAGGAGGATCCGGCATAAGTCCGGCCGATCGATTCGAACGCCACGTTCACGATGAACAGGTCCAGCATCGTCATGAACGCGGCCACGCACAGCAGCGCGGTCGTCTTGGTGGCGGCCTCGGCGGAGACCTCTCCGAGCGGGGTCGTCAGCCGGGTGCTCATCGGCGGCCCCATCGCTCGATGGCGGTGACGTTGGCGGACACACGTTCCTCCAAGTGGGTTGGAATTTCAAACTGAAGACATGGTGGCCCAGTCGGTTTGAAAACGCAACTCACTGAGGGGATGATGTGGATATGCCGACAGCACCCGCGCAGAACACCCCCAGGGACTGCACGATCGCCGACGCACTGGAGGTCGTCGGCGATCGGTGGAGCCTGCTCGTCGTGCGGGAGCTCTTCTACGCGCAGCGGCGCTTCACCGAGATCGCACGCAACACCGGAGCCCCGCGCGACATCCTCACCACGAGACTGCGGAAACTGGTCGAGCACGGCGTGATCGCCCGCGAGCAGTACAGCGACCGCCCGCCACGCTACGAATACCGGCTCACCGAGACGGGCCGCGCGCTTTCACCGGTGCTTCTCACCCTCAAACGATGGGGACACGAGTACGTCAGGAAGAGCGAGGACCCCGTACGGTTCGACCACACATGCGGCCACGAGTTCGTCGCAGAGGTGCACTGCACGGCATGCGGAGACGCACTCGGCCCCGGACAGTTGACCCTGGAGCCCGAGCGGTAGACGCACGCGGCCGATCTGCGCGCGACGTCCCACACCTCGCGTCGGCGGCTTCGAACTGTTCAGTCGCAGGTATCACGGTATGGCTGGTTGACCACGAACGTGTTCCAGGCTTCGCGATCCATCCCTCCACCTGCCAGCTGACAGGCGAGATAAGCCGGGTTGTCGAGCAGACCGACAAGGCGGCTGAGATCCCAGCGCTGGAAGGGTGCTGTCCGCGCCGATGGTGTACAGCGTCCGGCTGTCCGCGCTGAACGCGAGGCGGGTGATTTCACCGTCGTGAGCTTGGATCGAGCCACCCAGCCGGAGCGGCCCGTTGTCGCTGACGAACCACGCCGAGAGCGTGCCGTCGAATCCGGCAGTCATCGCGATCCGGCCAGCGGGGTCGAAGCCGATCGCTGAGACGGGAGAGACGTGTGCGGGCACCGGCAGGCTGCGCCGGTGCGCGTAGCGCCGGTATTCATCGTCGCGTAGCGGTTCCCACAGTGTCAGTGTTCCATCTATTCCTCCGACGGCCAGGGTTCGACCCGCCGGATCGAACGCCACAACCGACCCTTCGGAACCAGGACCGGGCAGTTCATAGGCGCCGCTGCCCGCGATAGGGCCGACCCCGTCCGCGGGCCACAACTCGATCTGGCCCCCGATGGGACTTTCGCCCACCAGGTCTGTCGCTTTGATGCGCGCCATCGCGCGTGCTGGCAGGCTCACAGCGATCGGCCGATGGTAGTACGGCCAAGGGTTGCCCATCGTCACGGCGAGTTCGGCTGTGCTGATGTCCCATTCCACGACGTACTCGGGGTCGGACACCAGCAGCCGGGCGCCGTCGGTCGTGAACGTCAGGCCGGTGATCGTTCGGAGGGTTCCGCCGCGTGGTGTCGCCAGGCGCGACGGATGCCGCGGGTCCGCGACATTCCAGACCTCGATGACCGCTCGGTCGGGTTGTCGGCCTCCGCCGATGGCCAGCAGTGTGCCGCGTTCGTCGGCTGCGAGCGCGGTAACTCCGCCCTCGGCGCCGGTGTGCAATGTCGCGAGCGGTTCTCCGGTGGTGGTCCACAGGAGAACCTGATTCGCAGGTCCGTTCGTCGCTACCCAGGGCCCGGCCGAAGCCAATGCCTTGCCGGACGCTCCCACAGCCGACTCGGCCTGTCGCGCCACCGCCCATTGCAGTGGTCGCATCGTCCACAGTGTCGAGCGCTGCCACGTTTCTCGGACTACCAGCCGCTGTCCATCCGGAGCGAACAGCAGGTCCCCGACTTCACCTCCGGCAGGAGTGGTCCCGGTTCGCTTCGGTACCGTTCCTGTTACGTCCCAGAGCTCGACAGCGCCATTACCGGCGTGCACAGCCAAGATCGAATTGTCAGGACTGAAGGCCGCAGCGGATGCTTTCACAAGAGGATCACCGAGCGGCGCCGGGCGCACAGGATCGGATATGTCCCACGGTTGGCAGCCCCCTGTCGCGCATATCGCCGCCAGCCGGCCATCAGCGCTGATGTCAATGCCGGTGACCTGGTTCGGATCGAGAACGTCGTTGTACGGACGCTGCAGCGAGAGCGGGATCGTGGTCGACATCTGTAGCGGCCCGACCGTCGGGACCTGGAACACCCGCGGCGGATCGTTGCCTACCCCGACCAGCAGCAGGCGGTCGTCGGAGCGCAGGGCCAGGTGTTGCACAGGCGCGTCGACCGGCACCGGATCGCCGAGCCGCCGCGGACTGGTGAGGTCACTGAGATCCCAGTAGCTCAGCGTCCCCTTCCCCGTCCCTGTCACCAGGCGCGAACCGTCCGAACTCAGTGCCACCGCCTCGGTCTGTTCGTCCCCGCCGAACTCCGGACCGATCGGTCTGCCGTGTCTGGGGTCGGTGAGATCCCAGATCCGCAACCTGCCGTGCGTATCCGCGGTGACGAGAACGCGGCCATCTGCTCGGCCCGCCGACTGATCGCTGTCCGGAGGCCGCCCTCGGCGTCGTATCCGGCCACGGTCAGCGTCTTTCCGCTGCGGCGGCTCCACGTCAGCATCAGCGCGTAGGACAGCAGGGGCAGGGCGCCCGCGGGGTTCAGCTCGGTGTCGTTGGCGCGCAATTCGCGCAACACGACACCGACCAGCTCGGGCAGCACGACCAAACCCTCGACCTCGGCGGGCTTTTCGATCGCCTCGGTCAGCTCCGCGTCGGTCATCGGTACCACCAGGCTGGTGCTCGTACGGAGAGCCGTGACCAGCTCTGGATACTCGAGGCAGTGACTGTAGAAGTCGGCGCGCAACACGAGGACGACCACCGCGTTGCCGCCTGCGCCTTCTCCCGCGGCCGCCGAGCACAGCGCGACGATGAAGTCCCGTCGTTCGCCTTCCTCCGAGGTGGTGAAGAGCTCTTCGAACTGATCGACGACCAACATGGTGCGACTGTCGTGGCCTCGGCTGGTTCGTGCCGCGGCCACCAGATCGGCGGCGCTGGGTTGCTCAGTGCTGCCGTCGAGCCCCAGCGCTGCGGCCAACTGCGCCAACGGCCGCTCATCCGGTGTGAACAGCCGCACCCGCCAGCCGCTCGATCCGGGCAGCACCCCCTTCCCGAGCCTCGGTACGACGCCGGCGCGCAGCAGAGACGACTTTCCGGAGCCGGAGGGACCGAGCACGACCAGCGGGCCGCCCTCGCCGACTTTTCGGCCGATGGACTCGACTACCTCGTCGATCGCATCCGAGCGTCCGAAGAAGAAGCGTGCGTCGCCGGATTCGTACGGCTCCAATCCGCGATAGGGACAGCTTGTGCCGTCCTCCCCCACCACAGGCGGCGGCTGGTCGTCGCCCTTTCCGGCGCCGGTCGGAAAACCGGCGTTCGGTGCGAGGATGAACTGAGCCGACGAGTCGCTGGCGAACTGGCGCGGACGCGGATATCCGCGCTGCGGCAGCCGCCGGTCGAGGCATTCGTAGATGTCGGCCAGGCTCAACCATGGACGACGCGTCGGATCTCCGGTCTCGAGCAGCCGTAACAGTTCTCCGGTGAATCCCGTGTACGTGTCGCCGGGCTTCGCCAAGGCGGCCTCACTGCGCGCCGCCGCGGACATCACGTAGGTGCCGCGCACCGCGATAGCGATGAATGGATCAGCGGCGGTCGCGCTGGGGGCTCCGCTCGCTCGCCCAGCGAAGCAGCAATCCAGTACGATCACCGTCGTGGGAGCTTTCGACCTGCTCACCTGATCGCGCACAGTCGCGTAGGACAGTGCGCGATAGGTCAGTTCGTCGACCAGGCTGATGGTGCTCGCGGTCGCGAGGTACAGTTCTCGATCCGGACCGATCAGACCGTGCCCGGTGAAGTAGACGAACAGCACGCTGGTGGCCAATCTGGCGGCCTCGGTGACAGCCGAGCCGAATTCCGCAGGGTCGGCGGGATCGTGCAGGACGCGTACCGCGTCCGGATTCACCCCGCACCGATCGACAAGCGCGGCTGCCAACGCGTTCACCGTCCTCGGTATCGCGGGAATCGAGGACAATTCGGTTCCCGAGTGGCGCCCGGTCCCCACCAGCAGGACACGGGCGCCCTCAGCCGCAAGTCCGCGCGGGTCGATCATCGGCCGGAGTCGCGACCAGGATCCAATCGCGTTGCCAAGTCGCTGGAAAGCCGCATCAGCTGTTCTGGCGGCAGCCCTCGCAGATTGCGGGCTTCCACTTCCAGCGTGGTTCCGTCCGCGCCGGTCATCTTCACCACCAGCGATGCGGGTCGCGTGCGTATCCAAGCGACCACCGCGGTGACCAATGCGCCGGCCAGAGCTGCGGCACCACCTTGGCCCAACGCGACGATCAGCACCTCCTCCACCGCACCGAGTTCACCTTCACCGAGCGGGGCCGCCTGCCGTCGAACCGCACCGCGCAGCTCGTCGACATCGATCATTCCTCTTCCAGAGAGCGCAGTTCATCAATGTCGTCCGACGTCACCGCGATGATCAGTTCCATACCATCCTCGACATTTTCAGCCGCCCGCGATCCATCGTGATCATCATCCATCGAATTCGGGGGAAGCAGAGGCAGTTCAGTGATATCGCCGGACTGCAGCGGCACTCGCTGCGGGACGATTCCTGGAAGACTCACCTCAGCCGGAGACGACCCCGATTCGGCGCGCAGTCGCGGTGTCGCCTGTTTCGGACTGGATACGAAACAGGTTGTCCCAGTGACTGTCCAGCCGCTGTTTCGCCTCGGTCAGCGGTACCGCCTCCAGCGCGCCGTGCTCGTCCTCGACGAGAATTTCCCACTCTCGGAGCCTGCGAAGCCCGTCGCGGACCCGGAAGTCGAAGGTTGTCCCCCACTGCCGTCGGAACCACTCCTCGATCTGCTGATCGAGTTCCGCTGCGGTGAGCGGCCGGTCGGCGGTGCGCAGGAAGTGATAGGCGAGGACGGCCTCCTTCGCCTCCGATTCCTCGGCCGCGCCGAGCAGATGGTGGAACACTCCCGCGTCGTTGTCGAGATTGCGGAAGTAGAGGTGTTCCGACAGCGTCTTCATCAACTTGATCTTGCGGTTCTTGAACTTGGAGAACTGGCGCACCAGGTAACCGCCGAAGGCCGCAACTCCGGCGCCGAGGGTGAGCAACGTGGCCTGATCCAACCGCACGGATTCCTCGCGCAGCCCGAGCCAGAAGGCCAGCAAGAGCACCAGCGGCCCCAGCGAAGCCACCAGCTTCGTGACGACCACGATGATCCCCGAGACCACCGCCGGCACCCCGATCAGCAGTTTGTCCAGTGGCCGCATCCGGACCCGAACGCGCGGGTACAGCATCTCGAGGTCGTTCCTCGGGACGTTCCCGAACAGCTTCAGCAGCACACCGCCGTTGGGCCGATCCGCGACCGCCTCGGGACGCTCGGTGAACGCGATATAGACGAGAACCTTGCCGTAGCTGGTGAATTCGACGCTGCGCCGCCGTAGACCGAACAGCCACCTGACTTGTTCCGTGCGCTGTGACACCCCGCGCCGGAAGAACATCGCGGTGTCGATGTCCTCCTCGTCGAGCTCCAACCGCACTTTCACCAGTGAGTGCTCGGCGAACGCGCGCTCGATCTCGGCGGCATCGATGCGCGTGAAATCCGCCGCCTCGGCCAGCGCGACCAGCTCGGCTTCTACGCGCGTCCGTGCCGCCGCCCGGTCCTCGGGAGTAGCGACACGGATGGCTCGTTCATCCTCCGCGGGATCGACCAGATGATAGGCGTCGAGCACCGCCTCCCCACGCGCGTGGAACTCGTGATGCACCCCCGCCGCCAGCAGCCGCGCGAACTCGGTGAACGATTCACGTTCCGGGTCGGGAAGCTCGTCGGCGCACAGAGAGATCACCGCGCTCGTACGGAATGGCAGGAAGTGTTCGGCATCCATCGGCAACTCCTCTCGACGGACCGGACCGTCGGTCACAACCCTATGGGGCGGGCGCGGAGGCCGGACGCAGGCGCATGGCGTGGCATGCCGATCTACGCCCGTGGACGAACTGGCGTCGATGTGGATTCGGAAGATGTCCGCATCGGCGAAGTTCGGCGTCGCGATCCTGGCATAGGCGCACGGTCGGCCTACCGGTTGCGGGCAGAGGTGGCACAGTGCGATGCAGGTAGCTGCAACGCACGCGCGAAACCGGCCCGGTGCTGGCAGGATCGGCGCAATGATCCTTGTGACAGGAGCGACCGGCAATGTCGGCGCGGAAGTTGTGCAGGCCCTCGCCGCCTCCGGAGAGCCGGTACGCGCGCTGATGCGCGATTCCGGGAATGCCGTTGTGCCTCCAGGGGTGGAAGCGGTGGCGGGTGATCTGACGTCACCCGAGACCCTGAATTTCGACGGGGTGCGTGCGTTGTTCCTGCTCCCCGGTTATCCGGGGGTCGCGCAGGCAGCCGCGAAGGCGGGCGTCGAACACATCGTGCAGCTGTCCGGTGTTTCCGCGGGTACCGGCGACACTTCCAATGCGATCACCCGGTACATGATGGCCTCCGAGCAGGAAGTCACCGAATACGCCGCGGCTTGGACCATTCTGCGGCCCTGCGCCTTTGCCTCCAATGCCCTGCGCTGGCTGCCCCAACTGCGCGACGGAGATGTGATCCGCGCTTCGTTCCCCCAGGTGCGCACGGCCGCTCTGGATCCGCAGGACATCGGCGCGGTAGCCGCCGCCGTGCTGCGCGCAAATAGTCATCACGGCGAAATCCTCTGGCCCACAGGGCCGGAGCCCCTAACACCCGCTGAGCAGGTCGCGATTCTGGCCGGGGTGATCGGCCGCGACCTCACCTGTCAGGGCCTCAGCGACGAGGAGGCGCGGGCCGAGATGCTTCGAACCACTCCCCTCGAGTACGTGGACGCCTTCTTCGACTTCTACGTCAACGGGGCCATCGACGAATCCATTGTCCGCCCGACAGTGCAAGAGGTCGTCGGCCGCGCGCCGCGCACGTTCGAACAGTGGGTCACGGCCCACGCGGACGCCTTCCGCTGATCATCGTCATCACCTCCGTGCGTAGCAGAGCACCGCGCATTCGCCGCCGGGCGGAGAAATCAGAACTTGTGCTCGCCGGCCACTTCGGATGCGATTGCACGCAGGACAGACGGTTCGACAACGGGTAGAGCTGGAAGCGGGACCTCCCACCTCGCAATTGACCAGGCCGGCGCCAGAGAGCGTTTGCTCCGTCTGCGTACTGACTCTGCGATCGAGACTGCCGGGATGCCGATCACCGATTGCGCCCCCGCAATGCCGCTGCGATCGAGGCTTCGGCGCGGTCGGGATCCGTGGCCACCACTGCGGCCAGCCGAGTGAGCACTACTGCTTGCTGCTGCTGGTCGGTGATCGCGCCATGTCCAATGGCGGGG